>JBDTNY010000117.1:0-55477 GCA_039933515.1 Actinomycetota bacterium | reverse complement strand
GGATGGGTCGACTTCCTGAGCGGCGTGTACCTCTCGTTCGCGCTCTTCTACCTGGCCCCGGTCGGGTTCGTGACCTCGTACGGCGGACGCACCTACGGCTTCATCACCGCCGGGGTATGCAGCGTGGTCGGCATGATCGGCGACATCTCGCACGACGATAACGGGTTCCTTCCCGTGTGGAACGGCATGATGCGGCTGGGAGTCTTCTTCGTCGTCGTCTTGGTGCTCGCCCGGCTCCGGGATGCCCACCGGCGAGAGCGCGACCTCGCTCGCACGGACCCGCTCACCGGCGTCGCGAACTACCGCTGGTTCGGGGAAGAGGCGCAGCGCGAGATGTACTCGTCCCGTCGCTACGGTGGACCACTGTCACTCGCCTATATCGACCTCGACCGCTTCAAGGCGGTCAACGACGAGCACGGTCATACCGCGGGCGACGCCGTGCTGCGGGTCGTCGCCGACACCCTGCGCGACAGCCTGCGTCCCACCGACTTGGTCGCGCGCCTAGGTGGCGACGAGTTCGCCGTGCTGCTCCCGCACACCGACTGCGATGCGGCTGAGCTCGCCCTGGACCGGGTCCTCAACGCGCTGGCCGCCGACCCGCGGTCGATGGGCGTGGGCTTCAGCGTCGGGGTGATCCAGCTCCATAACGCCGTCGGCTCGATCGACGATCTCCTCAGCCTGGCCGACGAACGGATGTACGCGGCGAAGACCGCCCTGAAGCGCGGGACGGACGGCTCGCCCAAGGCCTCCGTCTAGCCCTTCGGGAGCGCGGGGGCTCGAGTCGCGCCCTGCAGGCATGTCGAGCAGAGCTCACCACGGTTGTACACGCTCAGCCGCGTGTCGCACCCCTCGCCGGCGCACGTGCGGCCGGCGGGCATCGGGCCGGTTCGCCTAGGCCCGGGACGCATGCCCTGCTTGCGCAGGCGCTGGCACGGCGGGCAGAACCGGCTCTTGCCGAAGTGCCCGCACGGCCGGAGGTCGTGGCACATGGGGCACTCCCGATAGCCGCGGCACGGGCACTCGGGATAGTCGTCCATCCCCTCTAGGGTACGGCCGATCGTGGCCGCGGCTCCCTCATGAACCGGAAGTCGGCGCGCCCCACGCACCGAGGCCTCGCCGACCGCTCGGGGTCGACGGGGCCTCGGCTCGCCGGCGTGATCAGTGGGTGCCTGCGCCCACGCTGCGGCGGATCGGCATCCGTTCTTCGACCATCACGATCTCGGGACGGCGGCCGGGCGCGAACGCCCAGACGCCCATCACGAACATGACGGCGCCGCCTGCGATGACGGTCCAGATGATCGGTGCGAACGACACGGGCTTCAGGGTGTCGTAGTTCGCCAGGTTCGCGTCGAACGTCCCCACCAGCCCCTGGAACCGTTGCATCGACGCGGGCATGGTCTGGAGCGCGGTAGCGGTCGCGGGGAAGTTGTCCCCTAGGAACGTCTGCAGCTCGGGACCCGTCATGCCGAGCGTGTCGGCGAGCGAGGGCAGCATCGTGTCGGACATCTCGGTGCCCATCGTCCCGACGGTCGTGACGGCCCCTCCCGCCTGCGTGATGAGCGCCTGCGTGTAGACGGGCTGCAGGTTGGCATTCATCTGGTCGGCATCGGATGCCTTGCTCGGCAGCGACAGCGCGAACGGCACGGCGACCAGGGCGGCGCCGAGGGCGATCGCGACGATCCCACCGGCGCGTGGTACGAACCACATGAAGAGGCCGAGCGCGACCGCGAGGATGCCGGCGATCAGGAGCGCCCACGGGATCGTGGTGGCCGGGATGCTCGACGTCGGGATCGCGTCGGCGGACGCGAACACGCCGCGCTGCGCGTCGAGCGTGTCGATCAACCCTGAGAACGTCGGCACGATCTGCGGTAGCGCCGCCATCCCGTCGGCGACGCCGGGGAACTGCTCGCCCACGAACGTCTGGAACGCCTCGGGTTTCATGCCGAGCCTGTCGGCCATCGCGGGTGCGACTGCGGTCTGGAACTCGGTGCCCGCTGCGCCGAGGGCCGCGACATCTGCACGCGCGGCCTCGATCGCCGGGGCGGTGAGCACCGGCCGGAAGCCGTCGGTCAGGTTCTCGAATGCCGGCCCCACCTTGAACAGGTGGTTCGTGAACGTCGTGCCGATCAGCACCACGCCGACGAGCATCACGATCACGGCCGGGATCCTTGTGGCCCAGCCGGTGCCGGCCCTGTGTGTCGTGGAGGCCATGGCGTCGTCCCTTCTCTCGAGGTCTACGCCTTCGACGCTACGGCCGACCGCGGGACCCCCGTTCCGTCCAGGGGGCCCGGCCCGCAGGGGCCGAAGCGCCGGAGGTGGATCATGACGGAGGTGGCCGCGCAAGAAGTCCGCTAGGCTCACACCCCATGTCGTTCCGGCGGGATAGGGTCCTCGCATGCTGAAGGTCGAACGGGGGACAGCGCTCGCATGAGCGACATCGTCCGGATCGTCGTCGCCGAGGGAACCGTGGCTCGCAAGGGTTTCCTCCGGTTCGTCCTCGATGGCGAGGGGTATGACGTGGTGGGCGAGGCGGCCACGCCCGCCGAGCTCGCTCGCTCGGTCGCCCTGCAGTTGCCCGACGTCGTCGTGATGGACGATGGGATCGGGGCCATCTCGGTAGGCATGGTTCGCCAGCTTTCACCGGCCACGAAGGTGGTCTTGGTGTGGCCTGGCGCCGTGATGCCGATCGGCGGCGACGCGCGGGTCGAACCCCCCGATGTCCTCCGAGAGCTCGGGCTCGCGATCGAGGCGCTCACCGGGGTCGTATGCGCGACGTCGCTCGCCGGAGGCGTCGTGGGCGCGCGCGACGCCGCCACGCTTCGCGAGGTCCTTGCCCGCGGCGAGGCGGCGCAGCTGCACCGTCCCGGAGAGGCAGCGTTCACGGCCGCCACCGCGCCGGTCTCCGATCCGGCCTCGGCGCTCAACCGGCGGCTCGGCACGATCGCTCTGAGCGGTGCGGCCGCCGCGGGTGCCTTGGTCCTCGCCCTCACGCTCGGTGGTTCGCGGATCCCGGTCGACATCGTCGGTGGAGCGGCCGCCGAGCCCAGCAGCCCCGGCATCGGCCGCCCGTCGATCTCTCCGATCCCACCCGCCGGCGACGGGAGCGGGACCGTGCCGGGCGGCTGGCTGGGCGCCGGCCGCTCACCAACCCGTGGCGGGAGCGAACCGGCCTGCAACTACTACATCGAGACCTGCCTTCCCCCAGCAGGGCTGACCGGCACCGGCGGGCTCTCGATCGGCGACATCTACGCGGGTCTCGACGCGAGCGATGCCGCGGCGCCGAGGGACAGGGGTCGCCACGATCGTCGCGCGACCGAGCACGACGGCACGAAGCCCCATAACCCGGGGCGCCGCACCGACCGGACCGGCCACGACGGTCGCCGCAGCCACAACGTCGCGCACGTTGGCAACGGCACGGCCGCCTGAGGTCGCGATCCTTCCGCGATCCCGGTCCCGATTACCTCCACTCGGCCACGACGTCCTAGGGTGAACCCTTCGCTCGCCGAACAGGGAGGCTCCGAGGTGGCCAACGAACGCGTCGAGATGCTCGAGAACAGCGCGACCCTATACTTCGGGCCCTGGTATCGGCGGTCGCCGTACTTCGAGGCCACGCGCCGGGCCGGGTGCACGTCGTACGACATCTACAACCACATGTACTTGCCCGCGTACTACGACGACCCCGATGTGGAGTACCGCGCGCTGAACGAGGGCGTCACGATGTGGGATGTCGGCGTGGAGCGGACCGTGCAGGTCAGCGGCCCCGACGCCGACCGTTTGATCGACATGATCACCTGCCGCGATCTCACGAAGTGTGCGGTCAAGCAGGGCAAGTACATGCTCGTCATCGGGCCCGACGGTGGGATCGTGAACGACCCCGTGCTGCTGCATGTCGACGAGGGCGTCTGGTGGATGCAGCTCGCCGACTCCGACGCCGGCCTCTACGCCCTCGGCGTGGCGGCCGCGAGCGGCCTCGATGCCGAGGTCACCCTCCCCGACGTGCACCCGATGCAGGTGCAGGGACCGATGTCGGGCAAGACGCTCGAGAAACTCGTCGGCACCCAGATCTACGACATCAAGTACTACTGGACCGAGCGGTTCGAGATCGACGGGATCCCTGTCCTGATCAGCCGTACCGGGTGGACCGCGATCCCGGGCTTCGAGGTGAACCTGCTCGATGGCTCGCGCGGCGACGACCTGTGGAACGCGATCGCCGCCGCCGGCGAGGAATTCGACATCCGCCCGATCGCCCCGTCCGAGGCGCGTCGGATCGAGGCGGGGATCTTCAACTACGGTTCAGACATCCGCCTGACCGACACTCCGTTCCACGTGATGGGCCTCGAGCGGCTCGTCGAGGAGCAGCCGCAGGACTACCTCGGCAAGCGCGCCCTCGAATCGCTCCGTGAGCGCGGCGTCGATCGAAAGCTGGTGGGCATCGAGCTCACGGGCGATGAGCTGCGCGCCGAGATGTCCCAGTACTGGGACGCCTTCGTCGACGGGACGAAGGTTGGGCACCTCACCGACGCGGTCTGGTCGCCCGGCCTCGAGAAGAATATCGGGTACGTGTGGGTCCCGATCGACCTCGCCGAGCCGGGGCATCGCCTCGACGTCGAGACTGAATCAGGAGAACACATCCAGGGCGTCACCGCAGCGATCCCGTTCGTCGACCCGCGCAAAGAGCGTCCGGCTGCCTCTCTCGCGTAGCATCGGCCACATGGATCGACTCGCAGGCAAGGCAGCGCTCATCACGGGGGGGACGTCGGGGATCGGTCGGGCGACAGCGGTGCGCTTCGCCCACGAGGGGGCGAACGTGGCCATCACCGGCCGCGACGAGACCCGGGGCGCCGAGGTGGTCGGGGAGATCGAGGCGGCCGGCCGCGAAGGGATCTTCGTTCGAGCCGATGTGCGCATCCGCGACGACTGCGAGCGATCGGTCGCCCGGACGATCGAGATGTTCGGGCGACTCGACGTCTTGTTCAACAACGCCGGTGTCTACATCGCGAACGACGTGCTCGGGTGTGACGAAGACGAGTGGGATCTGCAGGTCGAAACCAGCTTGAAAGGGGCCTACCTGATGTCCCGGGCGGCGCTCCCGCACATGATCGCGCAGGGGGCAGGGTCGATCATCCACTGCAGCTCCGGGTGGGGGCTCGTCGGCGCCGCGAAGGGCGCCGCCTACTCCGCCGCCAAAGGCGGGCTGGTGCTTCTGACGAAGTCGATGGCGATCGACCATGGGCCGCAAGGGATCCGCGTGAACGCCGTCTGCCCGGGCGACACCGAGACCCCGATGGAGCACGAGGACGCTCGGAACCAGGGCATGACCTGGGACGAGTACCTCGCGTTCGCGAACGACGGGCGCCCGATCGCGCGGATGGGGGAGCCCGACGAGATCGCGCGAGCGGCTCTGTATCTCGCGAGCGACGAGTCGAGCTTCGTGACCGGTGTAGCGCTGCCGGTCGACGGTGGCGGCGTCGCGGGCTGACACCGCGTTCTCGGCCAGCCGGTCGGGAACGCCGGAATAATCTGATCGCCGCCTCCGTTCTATACCCCCGGGGGTATCCTTCGAGCCCCCCCCACCCGACGAGGAGGACACATGACAACGATCGACCTCACGGCCGACACCTTCGATCAGACCGTCGACGCCGACGGCATCGTGCTCGTGGATTTCTGGGCGGCATGGTGTGGCCCGTGCCAGACGTTCGCCCCGACTTTCGAGCGGGTGTCGCAGGCCCATGACGACATCGTGTTCGCCAAAGTGGACACGGAGGCAGAGCAACAGCTCGCGTCGGGCTTCGGCATCCGATCGATCCCCACGCTGATGGCCTTCCGTGACGGGATCATCGTCTTCTCGCAGCCGGGCGCCCTCCCGGAGCCCGCGCTCGCCCAGCTGATCGAGGCGGTCCGCGACCTCGACATGGACGACGTGCGCCGCAAGCTCGAGCAGGCCGACATGGCCGGGGACCGCTCGTGACCCCATCGCGGTACGGCAGCACCATGTGGCTCGCCCGGCCGTTCGACGAGACCGTCGCCGCGGTTCGAGAGGCTCTGGCCGCCGAGGGATTCGGTGTGCTCACCGAGATCGACGTGCGCGCCACGCTGGAAGCCAAGCTGGGGGTCACAGTGCAGCAGCAGGTGATCCTGGGCGCGTGCAACCCTCCGCTCGCGCATGCGGCGCTCGAAGCCGAGCCCTCTCTGGGCCTCCTGCTCCCGTGCAACGTGGTCGTGCGGGCGGGCGACGGTGGCACGATCGTCGAGGCGATCGACCCACGCATGCTCGTGACCGTCTCCGGGAACGAGGCCCTCACGCCGATCGCAGGCCAGGTGGCGGACAAGCTGGACCGAGCCATAGCGACCCTGGCCTGATCCCGCTCGCGCGAAGAGCGAAGGACGTCGAGGTCGTCGGTCAGCGTGTCACGGCGCCTTCCGCTCTCGGATGGTTCGCGACGCCATCGTGGGACGCGCTGCCCGCCCCAGCGGGAGCTCGCGCCCCTCGGCTTCAAGGTCCATCGGGTCGCATCCGGTCGCCACGGGACCTCTTCCGGCCGCTGACCCCCCGACTTCGGCTGAACGGATTGCACGCCAACCGATCCTGAGCCTCACGCGACATGGCCTCGATCGCCGCGGCGCAAGGTTCTGCGACGGTTCGGTAATGCGCCGAGCGAGCCGTGCCCGGCTGCCGTACCCTTACAGGATCGTGACGAAGGTATTCCTGATCGTCATCGCGGGCGTCCTGGCCCTGAACGTCGCCCTCCTCGGCGGGGCGGCGATGGTGGCCGTACTCGATCGCCGACGCCGACGCCGCGACATCCGTGAGCTCGAGACGCTTTGGCAGATGGCGCCGCGCCGGCCCACCGTTTCGGCGGGAGGTGCTCGGAGCGTGCGGACGGCGATCGCTTCCCGCGCGACGACGGCTCCGCCCCGCGCCACGTCGGGCCACCGTCTCGTCGGGGTCACGCTGGTGGCGGCGCTCGCCTTCGTCGGGACGGCGTCGGCCAGCCCGCGAGCCCGCGAGGTCGTGGCATCCGTGCTCACCACCGTGACGCAAGGGTTGGGTCTGGATGCCGAGCAACCCGGCGACGAGCGCGCCCCCGACGTGAGCGCGCTTGCCGCCGCCGCCCAGCCCGCCAACGCATCGGTTCGGGAGATCGCGTCGCCCTCGAGTGGTGCTCGAGGCGGGACCGAGCACTCGTCGCCTTCCTCCGGTCCACCCGCGGGTGCCGGCGAGTCGACGATCGTCGACCCCGGCGTCGTCGCGCCCCCGGCCACGACCGTCACGGCTGCCGGCGTATCGTCATCGGTCGTCGAGGTGAGATGGGAGGACGTGGCGGGCGAGAAGGCCTACCGCCTGGAACGCTCCGTCGATGGCGACGCCGGCTGGACGACCGTGACGCCGGTGGAGCAGAACCTCACGTCTGCGTTCGACACCGGCCTCACGGCCGACACGAATTACTTCTATCGCGTGATCACGATCACCCGTGGTGGTGACGGCGCGATCTCCGACGTCGCCTCAGCGACCACCTGGATCGCCGTGGCGGACACGCCGACCGTCGTGGCGGTGGCTGTGTCGTCGTCGGAGATCGACCTGAGTTGGAGCGATGTCGGCACCGAGTCGGGCTACCGGGTCGAACGTTCGGTCGACGGCTCGATGTGGATCGAGCTCGCGACCACGGCGCAGGACGTGACGGCCTTCAACGACACCGGGTTGCTCTCGGGCACCGCCTACAGCTACCGGGTGGTCGCGACCAATGCGGCCGGCGACTCGGCCCCGTCGGAAC
This sequence comes from Actinomycetota bacterium, assembly GCA_039933515.1. Classification (GTDB taxonomy): domain Bacteria; phylum Actinomycetota; class UBA4738; order UBA4738; family HRBIN12; genus JAOUEA01. The sequence continues at coordinate 47,705 of JBDTNY010000117.1, read as the reverse complement.
TCGTGGGGGCGACCACTGCGTCCGACGCCGTCGCGATCCCGGCAGACCCTCCGGAGACTGCCCCAGCCGGCTGAACCATACGTCGCGGGACGGCCGCCGCGCGTACGCTGGGGCCATGAGCCCCCTGGCCATCGGCGATCGAGCCCCCGACATCGAGGGAGTGCGGGCCCGCGAAGGTCCTCAGGCGTTGTTCTTCTACAAGGTGACCTGCCCGACGTGCCAGCTCGCCGCCCCGAAGATGGCGATCTTCGAGCGCATCGCCCCGGGGCGGACGATCGGCGTGGGCCAAGATCCCCTACCGGCGCTCGAGCGCTTCGCCCGGAAATACGGTGTCGGGATCTGCACGGTCGAGGACGCTCCTCCCTACGCGGCCTCCGTCGCCTACGACATCGTGTCGGTGCCCACGCTGTACCTGATCCACGAGGGCAGGGTGATCGACGTCGTCGGGGCGTGGGACCGCGAGGGGTTCAACCGAGTGGCGGCGACGCTCGCCCGGTCATTGGGCGTGGACCCGACCGAGATCTCCTCGCCGCTCGATGGGCTCCCGGCGTTCCAACCCGGTTGAGGTGCGAGGAACGCGCGCTCGGTCTGAGCGCGACGGCGAGCCCTTCGGGCGTGGCGCACATCCGGTCGTCCTACCCGTTCCCTCGCTCGAGGTCGTTCAGCCGCTGCACCGTGATCCGGTCGACCTCGAGGTGGCTGTACGCGAACCCCGTGACGGCCGTCAGGAACTGGTCGCGCTCGAGGCTGAGGAGGCGGGTCTCCTGGGTCGCGGTGACGGTCGCGGTGCGCGGCACGTCGCGGAGCAGCGCGATCTCGCCGAAGAAATCGCCCGGGCCGAGGTCGGCGACGTGCCGGCCGTCGGCCGAGACCTCCACCGCGCCTCGATCGATGATGTAGAAGCGGTCGCCGACATCGCCCTGCGTCATAATCGTGGCCCCTGCCGCCACCATGCGGGGGTGCAGCTGTTGGGCCAAGTGGTCGACCGTGGGGATGTCGAGCGGGGCGAATATCGCGATCGATCGCAGGAGCGCCAGCTCGCGCTCGGGGACCACGGTGTCCCGATCGAGCTTGCGGAGCGCCGGCCACGTGACCGCCACCAGGGCGGGGAGCAGCGCCCCCGTCGCGTAGAAGGCTCCACGAGGGCCGAGCCAGGCGACGAGCCCGGGAGCGAGGATGCCGCCGAGCCCGACGGCGCCCAGCACCAGCCCGTCGAGCACCCCAAGCACCCGGGCGAGCACCACATCGGGCACGATCCGCTGCAGGGTGGTCATGCCGGCGACGTCGCCGACGCTGTTGCCGACGCCGACGACCGCCATCAGCACGAGGGCCATGAGCGGGAACGGCAACACGGGGATCAGGGCGATCGGTACGCCCCATGCCAGCAGCGCGAGACCGAAGGGCACCGCCATGTGCGGGCGCCCCACGAGCGACAGCGTCACGAACACGCCGATCATCCCTCCCGCTCCGATCGCGGCAGAGAGATACCCGAGTCCCGACTCGCCCATCCCGAGCAGATCGAACGACGCGATCACCAGCAGCACCCCGAGCAGGCCCCGCACGATCGTCTGCGCGCTGAACAGCTCGACCACTAGGCGCGGCTTCGGCATCGTCGCCAGCGTGCGGAATCCAGCGAGCGCCTCCTCGATGGGCCGACGGCGGCCCGTCGGCTGGGGGAGTGCGAAACCTGCGCTTTCGACCCCGAGCAGCACGAGTGCCGCCACCCCGAACGCGGCGCCCGCGGCGACCAGGAGCGTGCCGGTTCCCGCGAGAGCCAGGAAGAGCCCGGCGAGCACCGGTCCGGCCAGCATGCCGAGGCCCTCGATTGTCGCCAGCCCGACGTTGGCGGCGACGAGCTCGTGCGGCGAGCGGGCGAGCGAGGGCAGGAGCGCGTACTGGGTGGAGCGCAGGGCGCTCGAGACGACGGCCGCCACCATGACGAGCGCGTAGATGACGGCCACGGGAAGGCTGAGCCAGGCCGCGACGCCCGCCGAGACGATCAGGAGCGCGCGGGCTCCCTCGACGACCGCCATCACCCGTTGCCGCGGGTAGCGGTCGGCGGGCATCGCGAAGAAGGGCGCGGCGAGCGCTGCGGGCACCATCCGGATCAGGCCGAGGAGGCCGACCGCGAGCGGGCCGCCCGCGTCGAACGCGAAGACGGCGAGCACGATGATCGCGATCCAGTCCGCCGTTACCGAGAGCGCCCAGGCGATCTCGACACGGCGAAGATCCGGTGATCGGAACGCCTCGGCGAGCGCGCCGATCGAGGTTCGCAACTTGCCGCCGTCGCGCATGGCGCGCAGCATGCCACGTACGCCGCCCGCCGTCCGCCGTGTCGACGACAAGCGGCGCCGACGGGAGCTCGATGGAAGGAGATGCGGTGAAGGACGGTGTGACGCGGCTGGAGTACCGGGACGGCTCGACGTATCCGCCGGCACGGCACGGGATGCGCGGGAGCCACCCCGGGTCGTTCGACGTCGCGCACGCGATACGCGACGGGCAGACGTTCGATATCGCCGGTGTGCCGATCGGAGAACAGGTCGATCTCGTGGTGGTGGGAGCGGGGATCAGCGGACTCGCCGCGGCGTGGTTCTGGCGGCAACGCGAGCCCGACGCGACGATCCTGCTCTTGGACAATCACGATGATTTCGGTGGGCACGCGAAGCGGAACGAGCTCTGGGTAGGCGACCGCCTGTTGATCGGCTACGGCGGCAGCGAGGCCCTCCAGTCTCCCGAGGGGCTCTACAGCGACGTCGCGAAGGGGCTACTCGCCTCGCTCGGGGTCGATGTCGGCCGGTTCCGAACGGCGTTCGATCGCGAGCTGTACCCGGGGCTCGGGCTGTCGCGCGCGGTCTTCTTTTCCCGGGAGGCGTTCGGTCGCGACGTCCTGGTCTCCGGCGACCCGATGCGGATGGTCGCCGACGACATCGCGCGCGACCGGATGAACGAGCGTCCGGCCGCGGCGTTCATCGCGGACTTCCCGCTGTCGGCCTCCGCGAAGGCAACGCTCGTCGACCTCTTCACGTCGTCCCGCAACCCGTTAGGCGAGCTCTCCCGGGACGAGGCGGTCGTGCTGCTGCAGACCACGAGCTACCGCGATTTCATCCAACGCTCCTGGGGACTCGACGACCGAGCGGCCGATACGTTCCAGGGTCGCTCGCACGACTTCTTCGCGCTGGGCATCGACCGCATCACGGCCTACGACGCGTACGAGACGGGCTACCCGGGGTTCGCAGGACTCGGGCTCCCGGTGGATCCGGCCGTGGCGGCCGAGATGGACGAACCTTACATCTACCACTTCCCCGACGGGAACGCGTCGCTGGCTCGCCTGATGGTGCGCTCGATGATCCCGGACGCAGCGCCGGGCACGACGATGGAAGACATCGTGACCGCGCCGTTCGACTACGGCAGGCTCGACGACATCGGCTCATCCACACGGCTGCGACTCGAGAGCACGGCCGTCCACGTTCGCAACCGCGACGGCGGTGTCGACGTCGGGTACGTGCGGAACGGCGAGCTGTCGGTGGTACGCGCCGCGCGTGCCGTGCTCGCCGGCTACCACATGATGATCCCCTCGATCATGCCCGAGCTGCCGAAGCGCCAGCTGCAGGCCCTGTCGAAGAACACGAAGGCGCCGCTCGTCTACGTGAAGGTGGCCGTTCGTGACTGGCACCCTTGGGTCCGGCTCGGCGTCCACGAGATCACGAATCCGATGGGGTTCTTCTCGCGGCTCAAGCTCGATTACCCCGTGAGCCTGGGCTCGTACCGGTGCCCGCGCACGCCCGACGAACCGATGATGCTGCACCTGGTTCACGTGCCTGCGCAGCCCGGCGGCGGCACGGCCCGACAACGCTTCCGTGCGGGCCGCCGTCAGCTCTTCGACATGACCTTCGACGATTTCGAATCGCGGATCCGCGACGAGCTGACCCGCATGCTCGGACCGGGCGGGTTCGACGCTGACCGGGACATCGCGGGCATCACCGTGAATCGGTGGGGTCACGGTTACTCGTACGGTGGCGACCCGCTGCTCGGTCCGGGCGCCGAGGATCCTCGGTCCTACCTCGAGGCCAGATCGAGGGCGGGCAACGTAGCCTTCGCGAGCGCGGACGCCGCCTGGTCGCCGTTCGCTCACGTGGCGATCGACCAGGCGCACCGCGCGGTCGGGGAGCTCGCCGGCTGAGCATGGTTTCGGCTGTGCCCCGGGTGGAGATAGTTCTCGCGACGACCCGAAGGGAGGGCACATGCTTGCCGCACTGAATATGGGGATCCTCGGCACCATCATCGTGGTGGTGCTGGTCATCGCGGTCGCGATGTACCTGCTCCGCCGCACCTAGGGTCCAAACACGTCGGACACCATCCCGCGGCGCGGTGATCGCGGCCGCGGGATGGTGTCGTGCAGGGGCTAGCCCCCGCCCACCTCCCCCGGGGTGGGCGCGCCGCCGGGATCGGGCATGCCTCCCGTCTCCCGGCCGGGCACCTCGGGCGCAGGCATCTCCTCGTGCATGGCTGCTCCTTCCGCCAAGTCGCCGGTCTCGCGCCGGCGTTCGCAGGGCGGATACCCCTTCTCGGCGGTTCGAATCGAATGCCCGTCGGCGACGCGGCGCGCCCGGTAGGCTTCTCGCCCGATGCGCTTCGACGACGACTCCGGACCGATGGTCACCGAACGGCTCCGCCTGCGCCGCTCGGTTCCTACCGACGCGGAGGCGATCTCGGCGTATCGCAGCGACCCCGTGGTCCACCGGTACCAGGGGTGGGAGCGCACCGATCCCGACGGGGTGCGAGAGGAGATCGCCGACATGGCCGCGCGGCGCCCAGGAGAGCCCGGCTGGGTCCAGTTCTCGGTCGAGGTGCTCGAGACCGGCCGGCTCGTGGGGGACGTGGGGCTCAGTCCCGCCGACGACGAGCACGGCGTCATCAAGATCGGCTACACGATCGCTCCGCAGGCCCAGGGGCGTGGGTACGCGACCGAGGCGGTGCGGGCGTTGATCCACTACGCGTTCGACGTCTTGGAGGCCGAGGTGGTGCGCGCGTATGCGAGCGCCGAGAATGCCCCGTCGCTCCGCGTCGCCGAGAAGGCAGGGATGGCCTTGATCGAACGGTTCGAGCGCACCTACGAGGGCGAGACATGGCAGGGCGTGCGTTACGAGCTCGCGCGCGCCGACGCGCAGGATCCCGCCTAGGGGCCGGTGAGGTGCGCGCGCATCGCGAGGCCGGCGGCCTCGACAGCGCCCACGTCGACCCCATGCTCGATCCCGAGGCGATCGAGGAGCCCGCACAGGGACTCGGTGGCGAGGTTGCCGGGAGCGCCCGGCGCGAACGGGCATCCGCCGGTGCCACCCGCCGATGCATCGTAGGACGCGATCCCCATCTCGAGTCCGGCCTCGACGTTGTCGAGCGCTCGACCACGGGTGTCGTGCAGGTGCAGCGCGATCCGCTCGGCGGACACTCGTGCCAGCAGTGCGGCGCATCGATCGCGGACGTCGCGGGGACGGGCGATCCCGATCGTGTCGCCGATGGACACCTCGTTGCATCCGAGGTCCAGCAACGCCTCGGTGATCCGCACCACGGCAGCGGGGGCGACGTCGCCCTCGTACGGGCAGCCGAACGCGGTCGAGACGTAGCCGCGGCGCCACCAGCCGAGCGCCGCCGCCCGGGCGAGCACGGGCTCGAACGCCTCGAGCGAGCCGGCGATCGACATCCCGATGTTGCGCTGGGTGAAGGTCTCTGACGCCGCCGTGAAGACCGCCACCGCGTCCGCCCCGGCGGCCTCGGCCCGTTCCATGCCCCGCATGTTGGGCACGAGCACGGGGTAGCGCACCCCATCCCGCCGCCGGATCCGCGGCACGAGCACGTCGGCATCGGCGAGCTGCGGCACCGCCGAGGGCGACACGAACGACGTGGCTTCGACGACGGGAAGGCCCGCATCGGCGAGCGCCTCGATGAACGCAACTTTGGCGTCGGTGCTCACCAACGCCGACTCGTTCTGCAAGCCGTCGCGAGGACCGACCTCCACGATCGTCACGGACCCGGGCATCGTCATCGATCCTCCACCTCAACCAGGGTTTGGTCGGCGGCGACCACGTCTCCCTCAGTCACGTGGACGGCCCGCACCACGCCCGCGACCGGTACGTCGATCCGCAGCTGCATCTTCATCGCCTCGAGCACCACGGCGAGTTGGCCCGCCTCGACCGCATCGCCTACGGCGACGGCCACTCGGGCGACCGAGGCCGGCATCGGCGCGGTGAGCGAGCCGCCCGGTGGCGCGATCGTCACGGGTTCCAGCTCGTCGGGCGCCAGGTCGTAGGCCCATCCTCGGTAGAGCGCGTGGTGCCCGGCGACGGCGACCCCCTGCGGCGCCACCCCGCCGCCGAACGAGCGCCATGGATCCGCCGGATCGCCCGCCGGGTGTACGCCCGATGGCAGCTCGGGGACGACGGGAGCCCACGTGTCGGTCACCCAGTCGGTGCCGGCCGTTCCCGCCCGCACGTCGGAGTGTCCGAGCGCGTCCAGCAGGAACCCGAGGTTCGTCCGGACACCCACGATCTGCAGCTCCACGAGTGCCGCGCGCAGCCGATCCAGACAGGCTTCTCGGTCCCACGCGACGGCGATCACCTTGGCCAGCAAGGGGTCGAATCCTAGGTCGACGACGTCGCCGACCCGCAGCGCCGCGTCGATGCGCACGCCGGGCCAGTGGGGGAGCTCGAGCAGGTCGACGCGGCCCGTCGCCGGCAGAAAGCCCGTCGCCGGGTCCTCGGCGTACACGCGTGCCTCGATCGCATGACCCGCCGGGCGAACATCGTCTTGGGTCCACGGAAGGGGTTCGCCGGCCGCGACGCGCAGTTGTGCTCGCACGAGATCGATACCCGTCACGGCCTCGGTCACGGGGTGCTCGACCTGCAGCCTTGCGTTCATCTCGAGGAAGCACCACGTGCCGTCGGCGCTCAGCAGGAACTCGGCGGTGCCCACGCCTTCGTAGCCGGCCTCACGCGCGATCGCGAGGGCCGCCTGGGCGAGCGCCGCACGCAGCTCCGCGCCGACCCCGGGCGCGGGGGACTCCTCGACGATCTTCTGGTGACGGCGCTGGAGCGAGCAATCGCGTTCGCCCAGATGCAGGCCGTGCCCATGCGTGTCGACGAGCACCTGGACCTCGACGTGCCGCACGCCGACCATCCGGCGTTCGAGGAACACGCGGTCGTCGCCGAACGCCGCCCCCGCTTCCCGGCGTGCGCTCGCGAGGGCATCGGACAGCTGGGCGAGGTCCTCGACGGCGCGCATCCCGCGCCCGCCGCCTCCACCCGCGGCCTTCACCAGCAAGGGGCTGCCGAGCCTGGCGGCCTCGCGTAGCAACACGTCCTCGGTCAGGTCGAGGCCCGCGTAACCGGGCACGACGGGGATGCCCAGGGACTCGGCGATCGCCCGAGCGCCAACCTTGTCGCCGAGCGCGCGCATCGCGGCCGGAGGGGGACCGACCCAGGTGATCCCGGCCCCGATCACGGCCTCCGCGAACTCGGCTCGTTCCGAGAGGAAGCCGTAGCCGGGGTGGATCGCGTCGGCGCCGGCATCGAGTGCCGCCGATACGAAGGCTCCCGCATCGAGGTACGACGGCACGGCGCACACCTCGTCGGCGAGCGCTGCATGCGTGGCGTGCGCGTCCTCTGGGCCGACGACGGCGACGACGGCGATCCCCGCCTCGCGGCAGGTTCGCATGATCCGCACCGCGATCTCGCCACGGTTCGCGATCAGGAGTCGGTGGATTGCGCCCATGATGGCGATCGCTTCTCCAGGAACGCGTCGAGGCCCTCACGGCCTTCGTCCGAGATGCGGGCTTCGGTGATGCGCTGAGGAAGATCGGGAAGCTGGAGCGACGAGGTGGCGTCGCGGATCATCCGTTTGCACGAGGCGATCGCCTCCGGACCAGCCTGCAGGAACAGGTCGACGACCTCTCGCACCGCGGTGTCCAGGGAGGCCGGCGGCACGACGTGATGCACGAGACCCAGCCGGAGGGCCTCGTCGGCGTCGAAGGCCCGGCCGCTCGTGAACAGCGAGCGTGCGGCACCCGGGCCGATCGCTCGGACCACATACGGGGCGATCGTGGCGGGGACCAAGCCGAGCCGGACCTCCGCGAACGCGAACCGCGTGTCGTCGGCTGCCACCGCGACGTCGGCGCACGCCACGAGCCCGGCTCCTCCGCCGATCGCCGCGCCATGCACGCGCGCGATCACGGCCTTCCCGCACGTGTCGAGCGCCTCGAACCCGTCTCGCAGCGCCTCGGCCTCCTCCAGGTTGCGGGTGCCGTCAGCATCGCGCCCGGCTCGCATCCACTCGATGTCGGCGCCCGCGCAGAAGGTCGGGCCGTCGCCGGCGAGCACGACCACGCGGACGAGCGGGTCGGCGTCGGCCTCCCGAACGGCGGCCGTGAGCCCGGTCATCGTGGCGGGGGAGAACGCGTTGCGGCGGCCGGGGCGATCGAGCGTCAGGGTCGTCACGGACCCCTCGCGGGTGATGGCGACGCCGCTCACATCCTGAAGACCCCGAAGGTGGTGGGTTCGATCGGCGCGCGCGAGGCCGCGTCGAGCCCCAGGGCGAGCACCTTGCGCGTCTCGAGCGGGTCGATCACGCCGTCGTCCCACAGGCGTGCGGTCGAATGGTAGGGACTGCCCTCGGCCTCGTAGCGCTCGATCGTCGCCGCCTCGTCCGCGGGGTCACCTCCCACCGTGGTGAGCACCGCCGCGGCCTGACGTCCGCCCATGACCGAGATCCGTGCATTGGGCCACATCCAGAGCTGGCGGGGGCCGTACGCCCGTCCGCACATCGCGTAGTTCCCGGCGCCGAAGGAACCGCCGATGATCACGGTGAACTTGGGCACGTTCGCGCACGCGACCGCCATGACGAGCTTGGCGCCGTCCTTCGCGATGCCGCCCGCCTCGTACTCGCGCCCCACCATGAAGCCGGTGATGTTCTGGAGGAAGACGAGCGGAACCCCCCGCGCGCACGCGAGCTCGATGAAATGTGCCCCTTTCTGCGCGGACTCCGAGAACAGGATCCCCCGGTTCGCCAGGATCGCGACCGGGTGCCCGTGGATCCGAGCGAAGCCGCAGACGAGCGTGTCGCCGTAGAGCGGCTTGAAGGAGTGCAGCACCGAGCCGTCGACGATCCGCCCGATCACCTCATGCACGTCGTACGTCATCGACGTGTCGTGCGAGACCGCCCCGTAGAGGTCGTCGACCGGCATCGCGGGGTCGACCGGGGCCTCGATCGGCCACGCGCGAGCCGACGGGAGGTTCAGGTTCGCGACGATCTCGCGCACGATCCTGAGCGCGTGGGCGTCGTCGGCCGCCTCGTGGTCGGCCACGCCGCTGCGGCGCGCGTGCACGTCGGCGCCGCCCAGCTCCTCGGCGGTCACGTCCTCGCCGGTGGCCGCCTTCACGAGCGGCGGACCCCCCAGGAAGATCGTGCCGGTGCCCCGCACGATCACGGTCTCGTCGGACATCGCCGGAACGTAGGCGCCACCGGCCGTGCAGGACCCCATCACGGCCGCGATCTGCGGGATCCCGGCGGCCGACATCCTCGCCTGGTTGAAGAAGATCTTTCCGAAGTGATCGCGGTCGGGGAACACCTCGCCCTGGAGCGGCAGGTAGGCGCCTCCCGAATCCACGAGGTAGACGCACGGGAGCCGGTTCTCCATCGCGATCTCCTGCGCGCGCAGATGCTTCTTCACGGTGATCGGGAAGTACGTGCCGCCTTTGACCGTCGCGTCGTTCGCGACGATCACGCAGGGGTGCCCGTGGATCGGGCCGATCCCGGTGACGATGCCGGCGGCCGGGGACTGGTCGTCGTACAGACCGGTGGCGGCGAGCGGGGAGCACTCGAGGAACGCGGCGCCGGGATCCAAGAGGGCCTCGATCCGCTCGCGGACGAGGAGCTTGCCGCGCTCTTCGTGCCGACGGCGTGCCGACTCGTCACCGCCCCGGCGCACGGTTTCCAGCCGCCGCTCGAGGTCCTCGACGAGCCCGCGCATCGACTCGGCGTTGCGCACGAACTCCTCCGAGCTGCGATCCACGTGGGTTCGAAGTCTGGGCACGTCGCTCCGTTCCGGCTGCGAGGCTTCGGTCTTCCTCGGGATGGACCTCACCTTACCGTCAGGCCCGCGCGTACGCGGCCCCTGGTCGTGGTAGGTATGGAGCCGTCGTCGAGGAAGGGGACGGGTGGACACCGAACGCATCCCGATCGAGGAGCTCAGGCGAACGGTCCGCGGGTTCGTCGACCGCGAGATCGCCCCCCTCGCGGACGAGATCGACCGCGATGACATGTTCCCGCGCCGGCTGTGGCCGATGCTCGGCGAGCTCGGGATCCTCGGGCCGACCGTGGCCGAGTCCGCCGGCGGGGCGGGGATGGGGACCTTGGAGCACCTCGTGTGCGTCGAGGAGATCTCCCGGGGCTCCGCGTCGATCGGGATGTCCTATGCCGCGCACTCCAACCTGTGCGTTCACAACCTGTGGTTGCACGCGGACGACGCCCAGCGGGCGAGATGGCTCCCCCGGCTGCTGTCCGGCGATCACGTCGGGGCGCTCGCGATGAGCGAAGCCGACGCCGGGTCCGACGTGCTGGGGTCGATGCGTTGCCGCGCCGAGCGGGTCGACGGCGGGTGGCTCGCGAACGGGACCAAGATGTGGATCACCAACGGTCCCGACGCCGACGTCGTGCTCGTGTACCTGCGTACCTCGGAGCCGGCGGACGGCGGCCGAACCCCCGGCGTGACGGCGTTCGTCGTCGAGCGGGGCATGGCAGGATTCACGACCTCGCCCAAGATCGAGAAGCTCGGTATGCGAGGCTCGGGCACCTGCGAGCTCGTCTTCGCCGACTGCCTGATCCCCGACGATCACGTCCTCGGGGCGCCCGACGAGGGCGTCGGGATCCTGATGCGCGGGCTGGACTCGGAGCGGCTCGTCCTGTCGGGGGGGCCGATCGGGATCATGCAAGCCGCCCTCGACCTCGTGCTGCCATACGTGCGGGATCGACGGCAGTTCGGCCAGCCGATCGGTTCCTTCCAGCTGATGCAGGCCAAACTCGCCGACATGTTCGTGGCGCTCGAGGCCACCCGCGCGTTCGCGTACCGGGTCGCCGACGGATTCGATCCGGATGACCGGCACCGTTCAGCTGCCTCGTCAGCGGGATGCCTGTTGTTCGCCTCGGAACGCGCGGTCGAGGTCGCCCTGGAGGCGATCCAGGCTCTCGGCGGGGCTGGCTACGTCACCGAGAGCCCGGCGGGGCGGCTGCTGCGGGACGCGAAGCTCTACACGATCGGCGCGGGCACGAACGAGATCCGCCGCATGCTGATCGGGCGGGCCCTGACCGGGAAGCTCACCGGATGACGGGGAGCCCCGACGCCTTCGTCTGGCGTCCCGGCGCAGAGGACATCGAGCGCGCGAACGTCACCCGGCTGATGCGCGCCCACGGCGTCGACGACCTGGTGGAGCTCACGAGGCGCTCGGTGGCCGACATCTCGTGGTTCTGGGACGCGGTAGTGCGCGATCTCGACCTCGAGTTCTCGACCCCCTACGAGCAGGTCGTCGATCTGTCTCGCGGTCCCGAGTGGGCGACCTGGTTCGTCGGCGGACGCACGAACGTCGCCCGCCAGTGCATCGACCGATGGGCCGAGCGCACCCCGCAGGCGACCGCCGTGATCTGGGAGGGCGAGGAAGGGGATGTCCGGACGGCGACCTACGGCGAGCTCCGAACGCTCACCGACGCCCTGGGGATCACGCTCGCGAGACTCGGCGCGGAACGTGGCACCCGCGTCGCCATCTTCATGCCGATGTCGATCGAGACGGTCGCGACCGTGATGGCGTGCGCGAAGCTGGGCGCGGTGTTCGTGCCGATCGTCAGCGGCTTCGCGGCCGACGCCGCCGCGGCGCGGATCGCCGACGCGGGGTGCGAGATCCTAGTGTGCGCGAACGGTTCGCTCCGCCGCGGCGTGCCGATCCCGATGAAGCCGATCGCGGATGCCGCGGTCGCCGCGACCGACACCGTACGGCACGTGCTCGTGTGGACCAGGCTCCCCGACATGGTCACGCCGATGACCCCGGGCCGGGACCGTCGGTGGGAGGACGAGGTGGCTCTTGCCGGACCGAGCCTTCCGGCGGCCGCCCTCGAGAGCGAGCACCCGCTCTTCATCGGCTACACGAGCGGCACCACGGGAACGCCCAAGGGAGCGGTGCACGTGCACGGAGGGTTCCTGGTCAAGATCGCCGAGGAGGTGGCCTATCAGGTCGATCTCCAGCAGGGCGAACGGCTCCATTGGGTCACCGACCTCGGCTGGATCATGGGCCCCTGGGAGATCGTCGGGGCGCTCGCGCTCGGGGCGACCGTCCTGCTCACCGAGGGCTCGCCGCTCCACCCGAACGCGGGGCGTCTTTGGGCCCAGGTCGAACGGCACGCGGTCACGACCCTAGGCGTCTCGCCCACGCTCATCAGGGCCTTGCGCTCCTCGGGGACCGATCACGTCCAGGCGCACAACCTCTCTTCGCTCAGGATCCTCGCCTCCACCGGAGAGCCCTGGAACCCCGATGCCTACCTCTGGCTGCATCGGGAGGTGGGCGGTGGCCGGCTCCCGATCGTGAACCTGTCGGGCGGGACCGAGGTGGGTGCGTGCTTCCTCTCGCCGCACCCTGTCGTGCCGATCAAGGTCGACTCGCTCGGCGGGCCCGCCCTCGGGATGGACGTCGATGTCGTGGACGCGACGGGTTCACCGCTCGCCGCGGGGGAGGTCGGGGAGCTCGTCTGCCGTCAACCGTGGCCCTCGATGACCAGAGGGATCTGGGGCGACCCCGAGCGCTACCTCGACAGCTACTGGCGGCGGTTCCCCCGCGTGTGGGTGCACGGCGACTGGGCGAGCCGCGACGAAGACGACGCGTGGTTCCTGCACGGGCGCAGCGACGACACTCTCAGCGTGGCGGGCAAGCGCATCGGCCCGGCCGAGGTCGAATCGGCGATCGCCACACACCCGGCGGTCGTCGAGTCAGCGGCGGTGGGGGTGCCGCACGCGATCAAGGGAGAGACGATCTGGTGCGTCGTGGTGGTGCGGCCGGGCGTCAAGGCGAACGCCGCGCTCTCCGCCGAGCTCCGACAGACCGTCCGCGCCCACCTCGGCGCGTCCTTCACACCGTCACGCGTGATCTTCTCCTCGGCGCTGCCCAAGACGCGAAGCGCGAAGATCGTCCGGCGCGCGGTCAAGGCAGCGCTGACCAGTGAAGACCCCGGCGATGTGTCGAGCCTCGAGGATCCTGCGGCGATCGACGAGATCCGCCGCCTGGCCGCCGGCGACTGAGCCCCGCCTACGGGAAGGAACCGTCACCGACGGTGGTTGCACGAAGGACGATCCGAAGGGGGAGGCGCACATGTCCGGATGGAACACGCAGGTGATCGAGGAATTCCGAGCCAACCACGGCAAGGTGGGGGGCGCGTTCGAGGGCAAGCCCCTCCTGTTGCTGACCACCACCGGTGCGAGGTCGGGCGCCGCCCGCGTGAATCCCCTGATGTATCGGGCCGAAGGCGACCGCCTGGCGATCTTCGCCTCGAAGGGAGGCGCTCCGTCCCACCCCGACTGGTTCCATAACGTGAAGGCCAACCCGAAGGTGACGCTGGAGGTCGGCGACGAGACGTTCGAGGCCGTGGCCACGGAGGTGACCGGCCAAGAACGTGACGACATCTACACGCGTCAATCGGCCGACTACCCCCAGTTCGCGGAGTATCAGGCCGACAACCCCCGGCTGATCCCCGTCGTGGTGCTCGAGCGGGTCTGAGCGGTCCGGCGCGGCACTCGCAACGCGACGGCCGCCCCCTTCGGGGCGGCCGGTCGTGCGGTGCGTGATGCGTCGTGCTGGTCAGGCGTTCGTCGATGCGAACTCCTTGGTCTTCAGGGGCTCGTTGGCCACCCGGTCGGCCTCGGTCCTCTTCGCGTGACGGAATCCGAAGACCGCCAGGATCAGCAGCACGATGCCCGCGGCCACCATGAACCACCCGGCGAACAGGGCGATCGTGGCAACGGTCCACCAGCCGTAGCCGTTCAGCAAGATCGCGCGGAGCGTCTCACCCTTGAATAGCGTGTCGGCCTTGCCCTGTAGCTCGGCGGCAACGTCGGGGTCGAGACCCTCGACGCGGGCGGCGGCGCTGGTCTCCGAGTAGGTCTTGCCGTCGTTGATGAACTGGAGGTGTCCCCCGATGTACCGGGCGAACGCCTCGGCCTGCGGGCCGGTCGTGACCAGCTGGCCGGCGAAGCTGCCGACCTCGACCTGCTCTTCCGGCGTCATCGCGTCGAAGGGCGGGAACTGCACCTTCTCGGGCGCGAGGCGGTCGGTGACGTTGCTGCGGCCGAAGTTGCCGCCGTAGATCGCTGCGACGCCCATGAGGACGAGCACGACGGCGATCACCAGGGCGGCAGCGCTGACCATCTGGTCCCATGCCTTCCTGTTCATGACGTACCCCTTTCGTTCGGTGAGTTCGTTCATGACACGTATAGCTTCGCCCTTGGGGGCCTCCCGTGGTTGGACGAAGGGGACCACGCGTGAGGGACTTTGCCCGGGCGTGAGGGGGTCCTTAGACCCCCACGGTGGCTACCGGCGGGACGAACGGCCCGCGCGGCCAGGGCCGCACGGTAGGCTGGCCGGGTGGATACCGACGAAGAACGAATCGCGCTCTTCCTGGATTACGAAAACCTGGCGATCGGCGCTCGCGACAACATCGGCGCGCAGTTCGATCTGCGTCCGGTGCTCGACGCCCTCGCCGAACGGGGCCGGGTGATCGCGCGCAAGGCCTACGCAGACTGGTCGTACTTCGACGAGGACCGGCGGATGCTCACCCGGAGCCAGGTCGAGCTGATCGAGATCCCGCAGCGGATGCGCACGTCCCGCAAGAACGCGGCCGACATCAAGCTCGCCGTCGACGCGCTCGAGATGGCGTTCGAGCGCGACTACGTCACCACGTTCGTGATCTGCACGGGCGACAGCGATCTCACCCCGCTCGTGCACAAGCTCCGCGAGTTGAACAAGCGGGTGATCGGCGTGGGCGTCAAGGACTCGACGTCGGCCTTGCTCCCACCGGCCTGCGACGAATTCCTGTTCTACGACGCTCTGGAAGGCGTGGAGGCGGGCCCCCCGGGTGGCCGGCGCGGCCGCCGCCGTGGCTCGGGCGGCACGGGCGGGGGCGATCGCGCCGAGGTCGCGCCGGTCGACGTCGCTCCGATCGACGAAGACGAGCCGGCGGCAGAGGCGGCGCCGCGCGACGTGGACCAGCTCTCGAGCTGGGTGGCCCAGACGGTCGCCGGCCTCGAGGGAACCTCGAGCGGCCCGGTGCTCGCCTCCTCGATCAAACGCGCGCTGCTCCGCAAAGACCCGACCTTCAGTGAGGCCGACTACGGATTCCGGGCATTCGGGGAGCTGATGCGTCACCTGGCCGAGCGCAATGTCGTGGAGCTCGGCGAAGGGTCCGCGAAGGGTGACCCCGAGGTGACCCTGCCCACGCACGGTGGCGAGGCCGAGGCGTTCGAACTGCTGCGCTCGGTCGTGGCCGACCTCGAGCAGCGCGGCGCCCCTCCCCACCTATCGGGGCTGAAGAACGGCGTGCGGAAGGCGCAGTCGGGGTTCAGCGAGAAGCAGTTCGGATTCCGCGGGTTCCTGCAGTTCTGCAAGGCGGCGGAGACGCTCGGGTTTGTCCGCCTGGAGTGGGATCCCGATGCCGACGACTACACGCTCGAAGCCCTCGAGTCCCCGGTGCTTGAGCCTCGGGGATAGCCTCGGCCCGTGAAGGATGCGCCGCTCCTGCGAGGCCCGCTCGCGCCGCGCGCCGTAGCCTTGCTCGCCGGGCTCGTGTTGATCGCTCTCGCGATCGTCTGCATGCTCGAGTCCGACCTGGGCCTGCCGCCGTGGGACGTCTTCCACCTGGGGATCGCCGAGCACACGCCGCTCAGCCTGGGGACCGCGAGCATCGTGGTCGGCCTCGCGATCGTCGTGGTCGCTTGGGCGTCGGGGACGCCCCCTGGTGTCGGCACGATCGCGAACGCAGTGGTGATCGGGTTGGCGATCGACCGCCTGCTCGCGATCCCCGAGGTCGACGCGTGGTCGACGCTCCCCTTCGCCGGGCGAGCGGGGCTCGTTGCGGCGGGGATCGCGCTGTTCGGGATCGGCTCGGCGCTCTACATCGGCGCGGGCCTGGGCGCCGGCCCGCGCGACTCGTTGATGATGACGCTATCGCGGCGGACCGGCAGGCGGATCGGGCTCGTCCGCGGGGCGATCGAGATCACCGTGCTCCTGGCCGGGCTCGTCCTCGGCGGGGTCGCCGGCGTCGGGACCCTCGCGCTCGCACTGCTGGTGGGGCCCTCCGTGGAGATCTCGTTCTGGCTGCTCGTGCGGCTGCGGCTCGCGGAGCTCGTGCCCGGCGGCACGCCCGCGTTCGGTCCGCTCGACCTGGGCTGAGCCCTGGCGGTCGGGTTCACACCTCGATCTCGAGGCCCTCCGCGGCCGCCACGCAGCGGTCTTCGTCGACGCCCCACCGCGTGCGCACGCGCCGCGCCATGCGGTCGACGTCGGCGTCGGTGTGCGTCGGATCGTGATGGAAGAGCCAGAGGCGATCGACCTTCGCTCGCTCCGCGAACGTCGCCACGTGCGAGGCGCTCGAATGTCCCCAACCGATGTGATCCGGGTACTCCTCATCGGTGTACTGCGTGTCGTGGATCAACAGGTCGACGCCGAACGCGAGCGCGTGCCCCGAGATCCACTCATCGGCCGCAGTCGCCAGATCCGCGCCGAGCGCGGGCTCGTGGTCGGTGACGTAGGCCATCGAGCGGTCTCCTTCCTGGATCCGATAGCCGACCGTGGGGCCGGCGTGCAGGATCGGGGCCGACGTGACCGTGAGCTCGCCGATCTCCCATGAGCCCTCCGGCGCATCGTGCAGCGTGACGCTCGACGGCACCTCGGATAGATGCACGGGGAACAGTGGCGGCGAGAAGTAGCGGGTGATCCGTTCTTCCAGCGAGCTCACGGGCGACGATGGGCCCCACAGGTGGAGCTCGGTCTCGGCCGACCAGATCGGGGCGAAGATCCCCAACCCTTCGAGGTGGTCGACGTGCAGGTGCGTGAGCAAGATGTGCAGCGGTCCGTGCCCCTCGCCACGCAGTCGCACCCCCAATGGCCGGATCCCGGTGCCGGCGTCCAGGATCACGACGGAACCGTCGGCCGCCCGCAGCTCGACGCACGACGTATTTCCGCCGTAGCGAGCCGTGTCGGCACCCGGCGTGGCGATGGAACCGCGGGCGCCCCAGACGCGGACCCGCACTAGCTCCCCGTGTGCTCCCAGAAGATCGCGACCGCCCCGACGAATTCGTCGGCGTGCGCGAAGAGTGGGAACGCGGTCACCTCGATGCTCCGTCTCACCCCGTCGCCGCCGACGATCCGGATCGCGCCGTGCGACGGAGTGCGCTCCGTGAGGGCGATACCGAGCGGCAGCGACGCCAGCGGGACCGGTTCGCCGTGCTCGTCCTCGGGCGTGAAGGCCGTGGACCACTCCCGCGCAGGGACCGAGCGACCCTCCACGAACGCTTCGCCCAACACCCGCTCCGCGGCTTCGTTGAAGTACACAAGCGCCCCATCGGGGTCGACCAGGAACACCGCCGTCGCCAGGCGCGAGGCGAAGTCGCGAGCCATGATCATCAGCAGGCTCCGCTGAGTCATACCGGAACCCCCGGCCTGGCGTCGACCAACACGCCGTCGACGTTCAGCGAGAAGGTCTTCGCATCGTTCTCGATCAGATGGAGCGCGGCGATCCGGCGGTCGCCAAGCCCCTGACGCCAGCCCACGATCTTGGTGCCGTCCAGGTACAGGGAGATCGATCCGTGTGCGCCGACATGGGTGCAGAGCTCCATCGCGTGCCATTCGCCGATCGGCAGCCGCTGCCCGGAGAGCTTGACCCCGCCCAAGCGGTCGTTGCGGATGAAGAGCTCGCGGTCGGACGCCACACTCACCCGGGAGATCCCGCTGTCGCCCGGGCCTCGGAACCGCAGGAGCGCGACCGCCTGGGTGCCGAGCGAGTTCAACCGGACCGATGCACTCGCGCAGGCGGTCACGTAGGTGTCGTTGAACCGATGCGTCGCAAACGTTTTGGAGTCGCCCGCCCGCAGGAGAGCACTGGGCGCGGGCCTGCCGGAACCGCTCGCGATCGAGACGTCGCCCGTCCGATTCCACTTGCGCAGGCCGTTGGAGAATCCGTCGGAGAAGTAGGGGGCGGGCGCGTTGCGCAGGTCGAAGCGCGCGGCACCCACGCCGGCGAGCTTGCCTCGAACCGCGTAGCTCCCGACCTTGTCGTTCGCGAACGCCCGGATCGACGCGACCCCGCTCGCGTTCGTGATGTCGGACGGACGAGAGAGGTCGGCCGAGGCTCCCGAGAACGGCGCGTGGAACGTGACGGTCTCGTCCGGCACCGGGTTGCCCTCCGCGTCGGTGACGGTCACCACCAGCGCCGAGGCGAACTGCGTCGTGACGTAGGCGATCTGCGCGTCGCCCCTCGTCGGTGCGATGGCGGCGGCCGGGCCGTGCGGCTCGACCGTGTAGTCCACGGTCTTCGTCGCAGAGTTCCCGGCGAAGTCGGTGGCCTGGCACTGGAGGCTGTGGGCGCCGGCCGTGCTCGTGTCCACGGGGTCGCAGCCCTTCGTGTCGACGCCCGAGGTGGCGTCGTCGGCGCCGGGCGCCGCATCGCCGGATCCGTTGAGGACGAGCGTGCCCGGTGTGAACGTGGGCGCGAGGGTGGGGGCGGTCGCGTCGCGCTTGACGGTGTCGGTCGCGGAGTCCTGGCCACCGTCCGTGACGACCGCGCACGTGACGACGTCGCCGACCGTGTCGCTGTCGACGCGCGTGGTGATGTCGCACTCCGGGTCCTTCGAAATCAGCGAGCCGCCCTGGAGGTCCACCACGAACGAGACGTCGATCGTGCCGCTCTTGTACCAGCCGTTGGACCCGTCGGGCGACGGCGGGCTGGTCGTCTTGGTCACGATCGGGGGTACCCCCACCCCGGCCGATGCCGACGTCGAACCGAGCCCCGAGGCGCAGAGCACTGCCGCCGCGAGGAGCGCGCTCGAGCGGGGGGGGTGGGTCCGACGTCCCATGCCTCACTCTAGGAACCGCTCAGGTGAACGGTCAAACCGGCCGATACCCTGAGGCGACCTCGATCGGCCTTCGTGACCGGGAGGTTTGACACGGCGCCGTTCGCCCGGGACCATAGGGGGGTCAACGGTCCTGGCCCCCTCCGAGGGTCCAGGACCGCGGTCGTATGGAGGAGGGGGTGGTAACCAGCAAAGACCTACCCGGATGACCATCGAGCCGGTCCTTGGGCGCCGAACCGGGGCGCCACGGGAACCTCCGACCGGCCACGGGCTCACGAGGGGGGCGTAATGCTCTCGAGCACCACCTTACGTAGAGGAATCATCGGCACCATCGCTTTGAGCGTCATGATGACGACGTTCATCCAGGCGACGCCTGCTCACGCATTTTCGGGCGGCTCGTTCCTCGTCATCTGTGACTTCGTCAAGTTCCAGCGCATCGACCCGATCATGGATCCGGGCGTCGCACCGACGGAGCACCTGCACATGTTCTTCGGGAACAAAGGGATCTCGAAGAACAGCACCTACACGTCGCTGGTTCGCGGCACGACCACTTGTTCGACGTCGAGCGACCGGAGCGCGTACTGGGCCCCGGTCGTCTACAGGAACGGGCATCGGCTCACGCCGTATCAGGTGAGTGTCTATTACGTCGCCGCGGGCCGCGATCGACGGCCGTTCCCCCAGGGGTTCATGGAGCGCACGATGGACGCGCGCTTCTCCTGTGGCGGCAACACCAGCGACATGCCGCGAGACTGCGGCGGCGGGAAGGCGCAGATCAACGTGCGCTTCTTCCACCGGAAGTACCCCGACGTGCACGTCCACTACAAGTACAACGTGCACTCGCTCGTCGGAGCCCGGCTCTCATCGGGTCGCATCAGGGGCGCGCACGGGGACTTCTTCCCCGCGTGGGCCAACGGCAAGCTCGGCGACCTGATCAGAACCTGCCTGAACCAGGGCAGGACCTGCGGAAAGATCGGCCGCCGCACCTAACGCAGCCGATCCGAAGGTTCCGGGGAAGAGATCGATCCCGAGGGGGAAACCGTTGAAGAAGCTATTTGTCGCATCGATGACGCTCGCCATGCTGTTGATGGCGGCGCCACAGCCTGCCAGCGCGTTCGCCGGCGGGTCGTTCCTGATCACGTGCTCGTTCGCGACGTTCGGCGAGTTCGACCCGCTGCTGAACGAGATGTCGCACGAGCACACGTTCGCCGGCAATGTGGGCGTGCGGATGGAGAGCACGTATGACCAGCTGCTGACCCAGCCCACGAACTGCTCCTTCTCGAAGGATCATTCCGCGTACTGGGTCCCGACGTTCATCAAGAACGGCGTGCATCTCCAGCCGACCAGGGTGAACGCCTATTACATCCGGGGGGGCGTCGATCGGGTGGCGTTCCCGCACGGGTACAAGGTGAAGAGCTTCGACGTCCGCTACTCCTGTGGTGGGTCCTCGACGCCGCTGCCGCGTGACTGCGGCAACGGCACCGCGCAGTTCAACGTGCGGTTCTTCTCTGACCGGTACCCGGAGGTCCACATGGACTTCAAGTACGGCGTGCATTCCTTGGTGGGTGCCACCGTGACGTCGGAGATGATGGGTCAGGGCCCGCACGGCGACATGTTCCCCGCGTTCGCGGGAACCGAGCTCGAACGGCTCGTGCGCGACTGCCTGAACGCGCGGAAGACGTGTGGCCGCATCAAGGACTGACCACCCGCTCGGACCGGAGCACCGGACCGGAACGGCCGGCGGACGTCGCGTGACGTCCGCCGGCCCTGCGGTCCGTGCCCGGTAGACTGGCCGCCTGATGCCTGCCTCTATCGTGCTCGGGACCCAGTGGGGCGACGAGGGCAAAGGCAAGGCGGTCGATTACCTCGCGGACCGGATGGACTACGTGGTCCGGTACCAGGGCGGGAACAACGCGGGACACACCGTGATCGCCGAGGGCCGCCTGCTGAAGCTCCAACTGATCCCCTCGGGCATCCTCTATCCGCACATCACCTCGGTGATCGCCGACGGCGTGGTCGTCGACCCCCGCCACCTGATGAAGGAGATGGATTCGGTCCGCGAGACCGGCGTCGACGTCTCGCGCCTGGTGGTCAGCGGGAACGCGCACATGATCATGCCGTACCACCTCGAGCTCGAGAAGGTCACCGAGCGGTTCCTGGGCAAGAATGCGCTCGGCACGACCAAGCGCGGCATCGGCCCGGCCTACGGCGACAAGGCGGCGCGCATCGGTCTGCGGATCCAGGATCTGTTCGACGAGAAGATCTTCCGCGAGAAGCTCGAGGTCGTGCTCCGCGAGAAGAACCTGATCCTTTCGAAGATCTACAACCGGTTGCCCCTCGACGCCGAGCGGATCGTCGAGGAGTACATGGCACTGGCGGAGCGGATCCAGCCGCACGTCACGGACACCGGTGCGCTGCTGTATCAGGCGCTGAAGGACGGCAAGCACGTGATGTTCGAGGGCGCGCAGGGGGTGCTCCTCGATCTCGATCACGGCACCTATCCGTTCGTGACCTCGTCGAACCCGGTAGCGGGGAGCGCGCTCGCGAGCGCGGGGATCGGCCCCCACTGGGTCGACCGCGTGGTCGGCATCATGAAGGCCTACCTGACCCGGGTGGGTGCCGGCCCCTTCCCGACGGAGCTGCTCGACGACGTGGGAGAGCGCCTGAGCACGCGCGGCAAAGAGTTCGGCACCGTCACCGGCCGCCCGCGCCGTTGCGGCTGGTACGACGCGTGCCTCGGACGCTATGCGGCTCGCCTGAACGGTCTCACCGAGCTGCTGATCACTAAGATCGACGTGCTCTCGGGCCTCGATACCCTGAAGATCTGCACCGGGTACCGCGCCTACGGGCAGACGTTCGACGACATGCCCCCGCATCAGTCGGTGTTCCACGACGCGAGTCCGATCTACGAGGAGCTCGAGGGCTGGCACGAGGAGATCGATGAGTGCCGCAGGTTCGGCGACCTGCCCAAGCAGGCGCAGACCTACGTCCGTCGGATCGAGGAGCTGGTCGGCGTACCGGTCAGCGTCGTGAGCGTGGGTCCTGCGCGCGATCAGAGCTTGCTCGTCGAATAGGTCGTTCGTCCCTCCCGCGGCAGCACGCTCGTTCCGTAGACTGCAGGACCTACAGATCGAGAGGGAGGATCCCCGCATGAGGCGAACGCGTTCGATGGTGATGGTGCTGGCGGTCATGACCGCCATGCTGGCCGGGCTCGTACCGGCGGGCGCCGTGCCGATGGGAGCCGGGCAGCAGTGCGTGAAGCACCCGGTGTCCGCGATCGAGGGCCGCAGCGCCCGGGTGCGCGACCTGGTGACCGCGCCTCATCGCGACCCGCTCGCTCGCTGGGTCCGGCGTCATCCGAGCGCCGCCGATCGTGCCGCCCGCCCGGCCCGCGCCGTGACGGTGCCGGTCTGGTTCCACGTGATCCGCGAAGACCTGACGGTCGCCGGCGGCAACGTCCCGCGGTCGTGGGTCCTCGCGCAGATCCAGGTCCTCAACGATGCCTACGGCGGCCTCACCGGCGGGGCGAACACCGGCTTCCGGTTCGACCTCCAGGGGATCACCCGCACCACGAACAACAGCTGGTTCAACCTCACCGGGGCCGGCAAGGATAAGAAGATGAAGACCGCGCTGAAGGTCGGGGGTCTCGACACGCTGAACATCTACTCGGCCGCCCTGGGGCAGAACCTGCTCGGGTACTCCTACCTCGCCCAGGACGCGGCCAAGGTCGGGGCGCTCGACGGCGTGGTGATCCACTACGAGTCATTGCCCGGCGGGAACTTCGACATCTACAGCGAGGGCGACACCGCGACCCACGAGGTGGGCCACTGGTTCGACCTGTATCACACGTTCGACGGCGGTTGTAACGGCGACGGCGACTTCATCGCCGACACGGCGCCCGAGGCGTCCGCGGCCTTCTACTGCCCCCAGGGTCGCGATACGTGTACGTCGGCCGGGCTCGACCCGATCACCAACTTCATGGACTACACCCAGGACAGCTGCATGTTCGAGTTCACGGCCGACCAGGCCACGCGCATGCAGCAGGCCTGGACGGCGTACCGGGCCTGAGTTGACCGGAGCGTCGCGAGCGTGACACCTGGGGGCCCCGGCCTGCGGCCGGGGCCCCATCGCTGCCCGATACACTTCGCCCGTGAAGGACGGCCGCGCTCTCGTCGGGACCACCCGATGAGAGCGCTCGTCGTCGGGGGCGGAGGCCGCGAGCACGCCCTCGCCTGGGGCCTCGCCCGGAGCCCCGGCGTCACCGAGTTGCACGCCGCCCCCGGCAACGCCGGGATCGCGCGGCTCGCCACCTGTCACGGCGTCAAGCCAGACGACATCGCCGGCCTCGTTGCGCTCACCGACCACCTCGCGCCCGATCTCGTCGTGATCGGCCCCGAGGCACCCCTCGTGGCGGGCCTGGCCGACGCCCTGCGTGACCGCGGCGTCGCGGCCTTCGGCCCCGACGCCGCCGCCGCCCGCCTCGAGGGCTCCAAGGCGTTCGCCAAGGAGGTGATGGCGCGTGGGGGGATCCCCACGGCCGCGAGCGGAACGTTCGCGAACCTCGACGAGGCGATCGCGTTCGTCGACTCCCTCGGCGGCAGGGCCGTCGTGAAGGCCGACGGGCTCGCCGCGGGCAAGGGCGTGACGGTGGCGACCGACCGAGAGACGGCGGTGGCGGCGCTCCGCGACTGCCTCCAGGGAGGCGCCTTCGGCGCGGCCGGCGCGACCGTCGTGGTCGAGGAGGTCCTCGAGGGCCCGGAGGTCAGCGCCTTCGCGCTCTCCGACGGCGAGACCGTCGTGCCGCTCGTGCTCGGGCAGGACTTCAAGCGCATCGGCGACGGGGATGTGGGACCGAACACCGGCGGGATGGGCGCCTACTCGCCCCTCCCGTGGGTCGACGAGGCCACTGAGCGGGAGATCTGGCACCTCTGCCGTCGCACCGTGGAGACGATGGCCGCCGACGGCGTGGCGTACCGGGGGCTCCTCTATACCGGGCTGATGCTCACCGCCGAGGGCCCGAAGGTCCTCGAGTACAACTGCCGGTTCGGCGACCCCGAAACCGAGGTCGTGATCCCCCGGCTCCGCTCCGATCTCGCCGAGCTGCTACTCGCGGCCTCCACCGGCGGGCTCGCCGACGCGAAGGTCGACTGGACGCCCGACGCCGCCGTGACCGTGATCCTCGCATCGGGCGGCTACCCGGGGCCCTACGAGACCGGCGTGCCGGTCGACGGCCTCGATGCCGCGGACGAGGTCGACGGCGCGGTCGTGTTCCACGCGGGCACCTCGGAGGCGGACGGTAGAGTGGTCACGTCCGGCGGCCGGGTGCTCAGCGTCACGGGGATCGGCGCCACGATCGGCGAGGCGCGGGCGCACGCCTACGATGCGGTATCGCAGATCCGCTTCGAGGGCGCGACCCATCGGACCGATATCGCGGCCCGTGCCGCGGAGGGGGTGTAGATGACTGAGGAGACGCCACGGGTGGGGGTACTCGCCGCCTCGCCGTCGGAGCTGGGGATCATGCGCCAGGCAGGCCTGATCATCGAGAAGTTCGGCATCGGCCACGAGATCCGGATCATGTCGTCGTCACGGAATCCCGACCTCGTCGACGAGTACGCACGCACCGCCTTCGAGCGCGGCCTGAAGGCCATCATCTGCTCGACCGGGATCTCGGGGCACCTCGCGGCCGCCGTCGCGGCGCGCACGATCATCCCGGTGATCGGTGTGCCGATCGCGAGCTCCCCACAGATGGCCGGGAACGAGGCCCTCGCGATCACCGCGCAGATGCCGACGGGCGTGCCGGTGGCCACCGTCGGCGTCGACGCCGCCGTCAACGCGGCGGTGCTCGCGGCCCAGATCGTGGGCGTGGGCGACCCCGAGGTGCAGCAGGCGCTCTGGAAGTTCAAAGACGACCTGGCGGAGGGCCTCAAACTGTGATCCCGCGGTACGACGTACCCGAGCTCTCGGCCGTCTGGTCCGAAGAGGAGCGGCTGGGGCACTGGCTCGAGATCGAGCTGCTCGCGGTCGAGGCCTGGGCCGAGCTCGGGAAGATCCCGCCCGCCGACGCCGCGGCGTGCCGCGAACGGGCGTCGTTCACCGTCGAGGCGGTGCTCGAGCGCGAGCAGGTCACGCGCCATGACATCGCGGCGTTCGTCGACGTCGTGGCGGCTTCGATCGGTCCCGAAGGCCGATGGATCCACTTCGGGATGACCTCGAGCGACGTGCTCGACACCGCGTTCGCGCTGCAGCTGCGCGCGGCGGCCGACCTCCTGCTCGCCCGGCTCGAGTCGCTCCTCGCGGTCGTGAAGCGCCGGGCGCTCGCACACCGCGACACGGTGATGATGGGCCGCTCGCACGGGATCCACGCGGAACCGATCTCCTTCGGACACAAGCTTGCGGTGTGGGCGTTCGAGCTCGACCGCGACCGGGAGCGCATGCGGCGCGCGCGAGAGACCGTCAGCGTCGGCGCGATCAGCGGCGTGGTGGGCACGTACGCCCAGCTCGATCCGCGGGTGGAGGAGCTCGTGTGCACGCGGCTCGGACTGCGGCCCGCCGAGGCGAGCACTCAGGTGATCCAGCGTGACCGGCATGCCGAGTACATGGCGACGCTCGCCATCGTCGGTTCCACGCTCGACAAGATCGCCACCGAGGTCAGGCATCTCGCACGGACCGAGGTCCGCGAGGTCCAGGAGCCCTTCGCTCCGGGTCAGAAGGGCTCGAGCGCCATGCCTCACAAGCGGAACCCGATCGTGTGCGAGCGCGTGAGCGGACTCGCCAGAGTGATCCGCGGCAACGCGCAGGCGGCGTTCGAGAACGTGGCGCTGTGGCACGAGCGCGACATCTCGCATTCCTCGGCCGAGCGGATGATCTTCCCAGACGCCACGGGACTGCTCGCCTTCATGCTGGGCGACGTTACCTGGGTGCTCGATGGGCTCGTCGTGTTCACCCAGCAGATGGAGGCCCACGTCTGGTCGCGCGGGGGGATCGCGTTCAGCCAGTCGGTCCTGCTCGCGCTCGTCGACACCGGGATGCCGCGCGACGACGCGTACCGGATCGTGCAGCGCGCCGCGGCGGCGGCCTGGGACGAGGACGCGAGCTTCCGGGAGACGATCGAGGCCGACCCCGAGGTGCGAGCGGGCATCGACGACGCCACGCTGGCGGAGCTGTTCGACCCGCGCCGGTTCCTGCGGAACCTCGGGGGCGTGTTCGACAAGCTCGAGAAACTCCCCGTCGAGGGGGCCTGACTGCGTGAGCGCCACCGGCGGATTGCACGCCCAGGGCAAGGTCCGTGACATCTACGAGGCAGGGCCTGACGCCCTGCTGCTGGTGGCGTCCGACCGCCTGAGCGCCTTCGACGTGATCCTGCCGGACCCGATCCCCGATAAGGGCCGCGTCCTCACGGCCTTCTCGCTCTTCTGGTTCGAGCGGACCAAGGACTTGGTCGCCAACCACCTGCTTACCGCGAACCGCTGGGAGTTCCCCTCGCCGTTCGGGGAGGAGACCTTCCTGTCGGGGCGGGCCACGCTGGTCAAGCGCGCCGAGGTCGTGCCGATCGAATGCGTGGCGCGCGGGTACCTAAGTGGCTCCGGCTGGCGGGAATACCAGGAGCGCGGCTCGGTCTGCGGGGTCGGGCTCCCCGCGGGGCTCGTGGAGTCGAGCCGGCTGCCCGAGCCGATCTTCACGCCCACGACGAAGGCCGCTGAGGGCCACGACACGCCGGTCACGCTGGACGAGACCGCCGACCTGATCGGGCGCGGGCTCGCCGAGAAGCTGAAGGAGCTCACGCTCTCGATCTACGAGCGGATCGCGTCGGTCGCGCTGGAACAGGGCGTGATCGTCGCCGACACGAAGTTCGAGTTCGGGTTCTGCGACGGCGAGCTGATCTTGATCGACGAGGTGGGGACGCCCGACTCGAGTCGGTTCTGGCCCGCAGATGCGTACGCGCCTGGCGGTGCGCAGGCGAGCTTCGACAAGCAGTTCGTGCGGGACTGGCTCGACATGACCGGCTGGGACCACGAGCCACCGCCACCTGAGTTGCCCGCCGAGGTGATCGCGCGCACCGCGCTGAAGTACCGCGAGGCGTACGAGCGCGTCACCGGCGAGCAGTGGGACTGGTACCTGCAGCGTATGGGCGCGCTCGATGAGAAGGACTGGGAGACCTGTGCGATCAACCTGGATCGCCTGCGGAAGGAGCACGGATGAGGTTCAGCTTCGAAGTCCTGGTGTCGCTGAAGCCGGGACTTTCGGACCCGCAGGGCAAGGCGGTCGCCTCGGCGCTGCCCACCCTCGGGTGGACGAACGTGTCGGGGCTCCGTGTCGGCAAACACATCGCGCTCGACGTGGAGGCCGCCGACGAGGCCACAGCGCGCGCCCAGGTCGAGGAGATGGCCGGCCGGCTCCTGTCGAATCCCGTGATCGAGGAGTACCGGATCCTCGAGGCGGAGGAGGCGTGAGCGTGAGCGACGGCGCCCCCCGGATCGGTGTGATCACGTTCCCCGGTTCCCTCGACGACCGCGACGCTCAGCGCGCGGTGACCTATATGGGCGGGGTCGCCGTTGCGCTCTGGCACGCCGACCACGACCTGCGCGGCGTGGACGCGGTGGTGCTTCCCGGGGGGTTCAGCTATGGCGACTACCTGCGGTGCGGCGCGATCGCCCGGTTCGCCGCGGTGATGGACGAGGTGCGGGCTTTCGCCGAGCGCGGCGGCCCCGTGCTCGGCATCTGCAACGGCTTCCAGATCCTCTGCGAGTCGGGGCTCCTGCCCGGGGCGCTGATCCGGAACCGGTCGTTGCGCTTCATCTGTCGCGACGTGTTCCTGCGGGTCGAGACGTCGCAGAGCGTGGTCACCTCCGAGCTCATGACCGGTGAGACGGTCGAGATCCCCGTCAAGCACGGCGAGGGGCAGTTCGTGGCGCGCGAAGACGAGCTTCGCCGGATCGATGACGAGGGGCTCGTGGTGTTCCGGTACGCATCGGGCGACGGCGTGACCGATGACGCGGAGAACCCGAACGGATCGATCGACCACATCGCGGGCATCCGCAACGCCCGCGGGAACGTGGTGGGGCTGATGCCGCATCCCGAGCACGCCGTCGATCCCGACGTGGGTCCCACCGGCGGGCAGCCATTGTTCGCCTCGCTCCTGGCCGCCGCGATGGCGGGGGCGGGTGCATGACGGTTTCCGAGCAACCCCTGTACCGGCGGCTCGGCCTGCAGGACGACGAGTACGACCGCATCGTCGACACGCTGGGACGCGACCCTCGTCCGGCCGAGCTCGCGATGTACGGCGCGATGTGGTCCGAGCATTGCTCCTACAAGTCCTCGAAGATCCACCTGAAGACCCTGCCGACCGATGGCCCGGCCGTGCTCGTGGGCCCGGGACAAGACGCCGGCGCCGTCGACATCGGGGACGGCATGGCCGCGGTCTTCAAGATGGAATCGCACTCGCACCCCAGCGCGATCGAGCCCTACCAGGGTGCCGCGACCGGCGTGGGTGGCATCGTGCGGGACATCATCTCGATGGGCGCCCGGCCGGTGGCGCTCCTGGACCCGCTGATGTTCGGACCCCTCACCGATGAACGGAACCGATGGCTCTTCGAGGGCGTGGTCGCGGGCATCGGCGGCTACGGCAACTGCATCGGCGTGCCGACCGTGGGCGGCGAGATCCACTTCGCCGAGCCCCACAGCCAGAACCCGACCGTCGACGTGATGTGTGTGGGGATCGCGCGCGCCGACAAGCTCGCGACCTCACAGTCGCTCACCGCGAACTCGGGCTCCCTGATGGTGCTGTACGGCGCGGCGACGGGACGAGACGGTATCGGGGGTGTGAGCGTGCTCGCGAGCGCCACACTCGACGCGTCGTCTGAGGAGTCCCGCCCCGCGGTGCAGATCGGGGACCCGTTCGCCGAGAAGCTCCTGATCGAAGCCTCGCTCGAGTTGATCGACCGAGGGTTATTGGAGGGCCTGCAGGACCTGGGCGGCGCCGGGATCACCTGTGCCGTGAGCGAGTCGGCGGCGCGCGCCGGGATGGGCGCCCGCCTGGACCTTGACGCGGTGCCGCTCCGCGAGGCCGGCATGGCGGCCTTCGAGATCCTCACGAGTGAATCCCAGGAACGCATGCTCGCGATCGTGCATCCCTCGCGACTTTCCGACGTGGAGAAGGTATGCGCGCGCTGGGGCCTGACGACCGCGGTGATCGCCGAGCTCGTCGAGGGCGGCGGACTGAGCGTCACTCTCGGCGGCGAAACGGTTGCGGAGGTGCCGGCCCGGTCGCTCGTCGATGAGGGGCCTGAGTACGACCGGCCGATGGCCCCACCCGACGCCACGGCGATGAGCAGCGCCTCGAACGACCCCGCGCTCCTGTCCTTCGACAAGGACGTCCGGGAGGCCTTCTTCTCGGTGCTGACCTCGCCGAACGTCGCGAGCAAACGCTGGGTCTTCGAGCAGTACGACTCGATCGTCCAGGGCCAGACGGTCGCCGGCGCCGGGAGCGACGCCGCCCTCGTCCGCGTGCCCGACTCGCTGAAGGGGATCGCCATCTCGAGCGACGGGAAGGGCCGCTACGGGGCGCTCGATCCCTATCTGGGGGCGGCGCACGCAGTGGCCGAGGCCGCCCGCAACGTCGCGGTGACCGGCGCCACCCCGCTTGCGATCACGAACTGCCTCAACTTCGGCAACCCCGAGCGGCCGCTCGTGATGTGGCAGTTCTCCGAGTCGATCCGAGGGATGCGCGACGCCTGTCTCGCGTTCGAGACACCGGTCACCGGGGGCAACGTCAGCTTCTACAACGAGTCGTCGGGGTCGGCGATCTGGCCCACGCCGGTGATCGGGATGATCGGGCTGCTGAACGACCACCGGCTGCGAGTGCCGACCGGGTTCCCTCGCCCGGGACTCGCCGTCTACCTCCTGGGGGAGACGTTCGCCGAGCTCGGCGGCTCGGAATTCGCCGCGGCCGTGCTGGGGGTCGTGGCTGGCCACCCGCCGCGTCTGGACCTCGAGGCGGAGGCCGCGCTGCTCCGCTTCCTGCAGGCGGCCGCCGCCGAGACCTTGCTCGCGAGCGGGCACGATTGCGGCGACGGAGGGATCGGGATCGCGCTGGCCGAGTCGGCCATCGAAGGGGCGCACGGGTTCGCGGTCACGGTGCCCGGCGACCTGCCGGCGCACGTCGCGCTCTTCAGCGAATCCGCCTCGCGGGCGATCGTGAGCGTGGCGCCCGAGCACGAGGAACGGCTCATGTCGCTCGCCTCGGACCACGGCGTGCCGCTGTCGAGGATCGGTGAGACCGGCGGTCCTCGCGTGCTCTTCGACGGGTTGTTCGACACCACCGTCGACGAGCTGCGCGAGGCGTACGAAACCGCGATCCCGCGCCTCCTCGGCGAGCCCGTCTGAGGGCCGATCGCGGACGGGGGTTTCACGCATTTGGTGGCTCGGTCGTTGTTCGGGTGTGATTGCATCGGTGGATGAGCGGAGAGGGTCGATGAGGGCCGCGCGGCCGCGTGTGGGCCGAACGGCTGTGCCGCCGTTCGGCGTCTTCCTCGAGGCGAACCGCGCCACGGTCTACCGATTCCTGACCGTAGCGGTCGGGCCGGGCGACGCGGATGACTGCTTCCAGGAAACGTTCCTGTCGGCGCTGCGGGCGTACCCGCGACTCACGGATGGGTCGAAGCTGGACCGCTGGGTGCTCACGATCGCCTCTCGGAAGGCGATCGACCATCACCGGGCACGCGGACGGCACGCGCTTCCGGTCAACGAGGTGCCCGAGCCGCTGGACCGCGCAGGCGCCGCGCCGCCGGAACCGGCTGATACGCGGGATCCGCTCTGGACGGCGGTGCGGTCGCTGCCGCCGCGGCAACGGGTGGCCGTCGTTCACCGACACGTGCTGGACCGCGCCTACGACGAGATCGCCGAGCTGATGGGCTGCAGCGAGGCGGCCGCCCGCGCCAACGTCTATCAAGGGACGAAACGACTCCGGGAGCTGATCGCATGACCCCGACCGACCCGAACCTGAAGCGCCTGACCTCAGCGGCCGAGGCCGACCGGCGCGCGCTCGAGGCCGCGGACCGCTTGGCTGCCGCGGCTGCCGACCGCCACCTCCTCGACGTCGCGGTCGCGCCTGTCGACTCACCGATCGGCGAGCTGTTCGTCGCCGTCACGCCCCGCGGCCTGGCCTGCGTGGCGTTCGAGGACGAGGACCGCGACGAGGTCGTGGCACGCCTGGCCCGCGAGGTCTCCCCGAGGATCCTCGAGCACCCGGCCGCCGTCGACGAGGTTCGCCGCGAGCTCGACGAGTATTTCGCGGGCGAGCGCACGCGGTTCCAGCTGCAGCTGGATCGGCGGCTGATACACGGGATCGCCCGCGAGGTGCTCGCGGCGACCGCCCGAGTCCCGTTCGGCCGCACCACGACCTACGGCGAGCTGGCAGGGAGGATCGGTCATCCGAAGGCCGCGCGGGCGGTCGGCAACGCCCTCGGCTCGAACCCGATCCCGATCGTCGTGCCGTGCCACCGCGTGCTGCGGACCGGTGGCGCGCTCGGCGGATACGCCGGCGGCCTCGGTCGAAAGGAGCAGCTCCTCCGGCTCGAAGGCGTGCTTTCGGACTGAGGGGTCCTGGGCCGCAGCTCGGCCCGACGCGAACGCCCTCGAGTCGGGTGCTACCCTCTAGGCCTCGTGGGAGCCGAATCGCCGAAAGAGGAATGCGGGCTCTTCGGGGTGTGGGCGCCCGGCGACGACGTCGCGCGCCTGACCTACTTCGGGCTCTTCGCCCAGCAGCACCGCGGCCAGGAGTCCGCCGGGATCGCGGTCAGCGACGCGCACAACATCCTCGTCTATAAGGATCTCGGGCTCGTGAGCCAGGTGTTCAACGAGTCCACGCTCACCACCCTTCACGGCGATCTCGCGATCGGCCACACCCGCTACTCGACCACCGGCTCCACCACCTGGGACAACGCGCAGCCGGTGTTCAAGACCGACGGTGCGCACTCGCTCGCCCTGGGCCACAACGGCAATCTCGTGAACACCCACGAGCTCGCGCGCCGGGTGGGAACCAGCGGCGACGCCACGACCGACTCGGATCTCGTGACGACGATGCTCGCGACCGAGATGGCGGTCACGGGGGGGCTCGAAGCGGCTGCGATGCGGGTGCTGCCCGAGCTCGAGGGAGCCTTCTGTTTCGTGATGATGGACGAGCGCAGCGTCTACGCGGCTCGCGATCCTCACGGGGTGCGGCCGTTGAGTATCGGACGGCTCCCCAACGGATTCGTGGTGGCCTCCGAGACGTGCGCCCTCGACATCGTCGGGGCCGTGTTCATGCGTGACGTCGAACCGGGCGAGCTGATCCGGTTCGACGACCGAGGGCTCCACTCGGTGCGGTTCGCCGAGTCGCCGAGGAAGGCGCTCTGCGTGTTCGAGTACGTCTACCTCGCCCGACCCGACTCTCGCTTGCGTGACCGGTCGGTGCACGAAGCGCGTCGCGAGATGGGAAAGATCATGGCGCGGGAGACTCCGGTGGAGGCCGACATGGTGATCGCGGTCCCCACCACGGGCCATAGCGCGGCCCAGGGCTACAGCGAGGTCACCGGCATCCCATACGGCGACGGCCTCTACAAGAACCAGTACGTCGGTCGCACCTTCATCCAGCCGTCGCAGACCCTGCGCGACCGCGGCGTGAAGCTGAAGCTCAATCCGCTTCCGGACTCGATCCGGGGCAAGCGGCTGGTGGTGGTCGACGACTCGATCGTCCGCGGGACGACCACGAAACAGATCGTGGCGGCGCTCCGCGAGGCCGGCGCGACCGAGGTGCACCTTCGCATCACGTGCCCTCCGTTGAAATGGCCGTGCTTCTACGGGATCGACATGCCCACGCGCCAGGAGCTGATTGGCGCAGATCTCTCGGTCGAGGAGATCCGCGCCTACGTCGGCGCCGACTCGCTCGGCTACCTCTCGCAAGACGGCATGATCGAGGCCACCGGACGTCCGGCCTCGGAGTTCTGCGCCGCGTGCTTCGACGGCGAGTATCCGATCCCGATCCCCGAGCACGCCGGTAAGTTCGTGCTCGAGGACCAGCTCAGGTTGCCGACCTGATGAGTGACGTCTACCGGGGGGCGGGGGTC
Source organism: Actinomycetota bacterium (assembly GCA_039933515.1). Classification (GTDB taxonomy): domain Bacteria; phylum Actinomycetota; class UBA4738; order UBA4738; family HRBIN12; genus JAOUEA01. Next base: position 14,459 of record JBDTNY010000117.1, on the reverse strand, counting down.
GACATCGAGGCGGGTGCGAAAGCGGTCGCGCTGATCGGCGACCTCGCGGCACGCGCCACCAGGCCGGAGGTGACCGAAGGCGTCGGCGGGTTCGCGGGTCTATTCAGGATCGGCGATGAGCAGTTCCTCGCGGCCGCCAGCGACGGGGTGGGCACCAAGCTCGAGATCGCGCGCGCCACCGGGCGTGTCGATACCGTCGGCATCGATCTGGTGGCGATGTGCGCCGACGACGTCGCGTGCAGCGGGGCCGAGCCGCTCTTCTTCCTGGACTATCTCGCCGTCGGGCGCGTCGTGCCCGAGCGGGTGGCCTCGATCGTGGAGGGGGTAGCCGAGGGGTGCCGGCGCGCCGGCTGTGCGCTGTTGGGCGGCGAGACCGCGGAGCATCCCGGGGTGATGCCCGACGATCAGTTCGACCTCGCCGGATTCTGCGTGGGGATCGTCGACGAGGCCGATCTCCTGGGGCCCGCCCGGGTGCGGGAGGGCGACGTGCTCGTCGGGCTCGCCTCAAGCGGTCTGCATGCGAACGGCTTCTCGCTCGTGCGTTCGTCGCTCCTGGGCCGCTACGACCTCGACGCGATGCCCGGCGATCTCGAACGTCCGTTGGCCGACGAGCTGCTCGAGCCGTGCGCGATCTACGCCCTCGACCTGTTGGCCCTGTCCCGCGAGGGGCTCCTGCGGGCGGCGGCGCACATCACCGGCGGCGGGTTCCACGAGAACATCCCGCGAGCGCTCCCTTCGGGCCTCGGGGCCGAGATCGAGCGCGACTCCTGGCCCGAGCACGCGGTGTTCGACCTGCTGCAGTCGCAGACCGACGCCTCGGACGAGGAGATGTTCTCCACCTTCAACATGGGCCTGGGCATGGTGCTCGTGGTCGACCCGGCCGATGTCGAGGAAGTGATCGAGCGGAGCGACCATGCGGCGTTCCGCGTCGGCGACGTCGTCGAGGGTGCCGGCGTCCGCATCGTCTGAGACGTCGATGTGGACGGCGCCGCGTGGCGACCGGTCCCCAGGGTTGACTAGGTCCGCGTCACCCGCCCCCACGGACCTTCGGCGGGCGACCGAGCGATCGGTCTAGAAGGAAAACCGCCCGCGCGACCGATGCGGCGAGCGACCCCTTGGCCGTAACCTCCTACCCACGATGAACGAACCGATCGAAGCAGGGACGAGCGTGCTGGTCGTCGACGACGAGCCCCAGGTGGTCTGGGTGCTCCAGTTCAGCCTCGAGGCCGAGGGCTTCACGACGTTCGCGGCTAAGAACGGGCTCGAAGCCCTGAGCGAGATCGCGGCGCACCACCCGCGACTGATGGTCCTCGACATCATGATGCCCACGATGGACGGCTGGGCCGTGCTCGAGGAGCTGATGAAGCTTCCGAGGGAGGAGCGACCACGCGTTGTGATCGTCTCCGCGCTCTCGAGCCTGCGGGACCGAGCGAAGGCCGCGGAGCTCGGCGCCGACGCCTATGTGCCGAAGCCCTTCAACGTCGAGGACCTGATCGGCGTGTTGCAGGGCCTCGAACGCGCCAGCTAGTCCGGCCCGCGAGCGCCCCACCCTGTTACCGTTCCGTCGTGAAGCCCCTGCCCGACACCACGTCGGCTCCCGTCGTTCGCCGCGCGCTCGCCGCCGCGTTCCCCGATCTCTCGGTGAAGGCTCCCAAGCTCATGAACGCAGGCGAGGAATACGTGACGTGGACCGCCGGCACGCATGTCGTGAAGTTCCCCCGCTCGCAGGAAGACGCCGATCGACTCGAACGCGAGCGCTCGGTGCTCGACCTGGTGTCTGAGCGGCTCGGCGCCCTCGTCCCGTCGATGACCGCGCTCGGTTCCCCCACCGAGGAGTTCCCGCTCTCGATCGGCGTCTACGCCCGCGCCAGGGGCCGCCAGGGACAGCAACCCGACGGTCCGATGCTCAGCCCGAAGCCATGGGCGCGCAAGGGTCTCGCGAAGGCGACGGGCGCGGCGCTGTCAGCGCTGCACGCGACGTCGGCCGCCGCCGCCCGGCGGGCCGGTGTCCCCAAGGTCAAGTTCGAGCTCGACCCGGGCTTCGACGTGAGTCAGGGCGCGCTCGACTGGGCGACGCGGGTGGCCGGCGACGCCGTCGACGCGTTCCTGATCGATCCGCTGCCGCCCGAGGCTCGCGCGAAAGCCGCCACGGTCCTGTGCCACGGCGACCTGAAGGGCGAGCATCTCTTCGTGAGCGAGGACAGCACCCGGCTCACCGCGATCATCGACTGGGCCGACGCCCGGCTCTGCGACCCCGCCGTGGACCTCGCTGGCCTCGTGATCTGGCTGGGCCCCTCGTTCGTGCGCGAGGTGCTCATGGCCTACGACGGCCCCGCGAACGAGGGCACCTACCACCGAGCGGTGTTCCAAGCCCGCGCCGCATTGTTGTCATTCCTCGACGTGCACCTGGCAGGCGGTACGAACGCGTCGGTGGCCCTCCTCGACGCCCAGCTGCGCGCCGCGTTCGGGACGTAGGCCACCGGGGGACTACCCGTCGTGTGAGAACCGCTGGTGGCCCGCGGGCACGACCGTGGTGCCCGCCGCCTTCAACGTCAGCACGGGCTCGTCCAGGAACTCGGCCGCACTGTCACTGATCTCGGGCAGGGCGGCGCCGATCTTGAAGATCTCGAACTCGCACCGCCGGGAGGTCGTCCCGACGCGCACGATCTTCCCGCGCGCCTCGATCCAATCGCCCGCATAGAGCGGCGCGAGGAACTCGACCGACTCGTAGGCGCGGAACAGGCCCTCGTCACCGTCGTAGCGCATCGCGAGCTCCGTGATCAGGTCGCCGACGATCTTGAGCTGGGTGGCGCCGGCGACGAGGTTCCCGCCGTAATGCGCGTCTTCCTGGCCCAGGCGGAGACGGATCAACGCGGTGGGAAGCTCGTGGCCCTCTGACATCGGTGACCTCCTGGGTCGGGTCGGGCGGACGCTACTGGACGGGGGCGGCCGGCCGAGGCGGGATCACCTTGCCGTGGCGCACACCACGGGCGGGCACACGTACCTCGGTGCCGTCCTTCTTGCGGACGAAGAAGGTCTGGGCGGCCGCGTCCCAACGCTCGAAGACGCCCACGGCCTCGGTCGTGAACCCGTTCGGCAACTCGAACTGGAAGGTCACGCGCTGGCCCAGGTCGGCCGGGGTGACGCGGTTGTGGCCGACGGGGCGCGGCTCCGCGTGCGCCGAGGGAGCGGCGGTGGACGCGGGGCCCGCGGGCTGCGGGGTGTGGTCGGCGGTGGGGGAGGTCCACGCGGCGTTCAGCGCGGCCTGCGCATAGGCGTACCCCACGATCGGCATCAGCGCGAGCAAGGCGAATCCCGTCGTCACCGAGGCGCGTGTCGCGACGCCCGCGCGCTCTTGCACCCGGCGGATCCGCCGGGCGGTGTGCAGGAACGACCTCCACATCACGGCGAGCGCAAGCAAGAACGCGAGCACCGCGGTCACACGCAGCGGGGCCCGCGCCCAGATCACGGCGGCGATCGCCACCGGCGCCAGCAACATGGCGGAGAGCACCGCGAGGGTGGCGATCAGCGGTCTGATCGAGTAGTCGCGCAGGTACATGCGCGCGTCGTCGTTCGCGCGGTAGTACCAGTAGAGGGAGTACAGCCCGAGCGTGGCGAGCCCGAGCGCCGCCACCCCGGCGGGGTGCCGGATCCGGTACGGGCGGTCGTCGAGGATCACGTCATACGCCATGCGCGGGAGGATACCGAACGGCACGGCGCCTCAGCGCGGGGCGAGGGCAGCGCCAACCTCACCGGGCGGCAGACGCAGGACCGCCTCGGCCGCGAGCCTGAACAGGAGCTCGCGGCCGCTCGCGTGATCGTCCCAGCCCCGTTGGTCCCAGACGTCGCCCGAGAGATCGTCGCCGGCGTACAGGAGCTGCCCGAACGTCACGCCGCGGAACGCCGACACCGCGAAGAACCCGGCGGCCTCCATCTCGACGGTGAGGCAGCCCTCGGCGACGCGTTGGTTCACCTTCCCCCGGGTCTCGCGGTAGATCGCGTCGGTCGTCCACGTCGCGCCGGTGACGTACGGGACGTGATGCGCCTCGAGCGTGGCGATGATCGCCTCGACGGCCAGATCCGACGGACGCGCGGGCTCCCCGGGGGGCAGGTAGTGGTACGACGTGCCTTCGTCGCGGATCGCGGACGTCGGAACTACCACGTGACCGAGCGCCACGCCGGGCACCAGCACGCCCGCGCCGCCGCAGGCGACGAACGACCGGCACCCCCGCGCGATGAGCTCTTCGAGGAACCCTGCGGCGAGCGGCGCACAGACGCCGGGGTGGAGCAGCGTGAGCCGCCGTCCGCCGTAGTCCAGCTCGTAGACGGGGTTGCGCCCCATCTCCGAGACGACGTGATCGATCACCTTCCCAGCGTGTTCCGCGACGACCTTGGCGATCACGTCCTGGAAGAAGCAGAGGACGGCATGGGGCGCGATGTCGATCGGGTCGATCACCTCGCCCGGCTCGATCACGGCGACGGGATCGGGGTCGAACCCGAGGATCGGAGGCGTCACGTCGGTCATCGGGCGGTCTCCTCGGGTCGCATGATCGGCGGGGCGTCGCCCTCGTTCATCCGAGCCGGACGATCGAGCCGGGGGGTGGTGCGGGGTACGCCTCCGGATGGACGGCCCAGGCCAAGATCTCGAGGCCGTCGACGATCCGGGGCCCCGGCCGCGAGAAGAACGACGTGGCGTCGACGGCGAACACGTTGCCGTTGCGCGCGGCGGGCGTATCGGCGATCTCGGGGTGCGCGAGCAGTTGCCCGCCCTCCTCCTCGGCCTCTTCCAAGTAGTAGCCGCACGGCATGAAGACGAGCATCTCGGGGTTCGCGTCCCGGATCTCGCGGTGGGTCACGACGCGCGACGGCTCACCTTTCTCGTGCAACAGGTCGGAAGCGCCGACGGCCTCGACCATCTCGGGCACCCAATGGCCGGCGACGTAGGGAGGCTCCCACCACTCGAGACAGCACACACCGATCGTCGGGAGCCGGGCAGCCGTGGCCCTGGCCGTGGCGACCCGTGCGCGAAGTTCCTCTGCAAGCTCGGTCCCGTGTTCCTCGCGGTCGAGCGCCTTCCCCACGATCTCGAGCTGCGCGATCACGTCGTCGAGGGTGTGTGGGTCGAGCGAGATGACCTGCGTGTCGCCATCCACCCCGAGCTGTTGCAGCGCCTCCTTCACGTGGCCGGCCGGCACCGCACAGACGCGGCACAGATCCTGCGTGAGGATCACGTCGGGCTGTTCGCGGCGCAGCAGGTCGGTGTCGAGCCGGTAGAGCGGGAGCTGCGTATCCATGCGCTCACGCACCGCACGATCGATGTCGCCCGAACTGAGTGGCCGGCCCTGGGGGAGCGCACTCCGAGACACGACCGGCTTCGTGATGGCCCCGGGCGGGAAGTCGCATTCGTCCGTCACGCCGATCAGGTCGTCGGCCAATCCCAGCGCGTACACGATCTCGGTGGCCGAGGGCAGCAACGAGACGATCTTCACGCGAAGCTCCCAAGGCGCTCCGGGTCCTGCAGCAGCGCGACGAGGTCGGTGAGCGCCCGCCCCGCGGTCGCGCCGTCCATCAACCGGTGATCGAACGACAGCGAGAGCGTGCACGCGGGGCGGGCGGCGAGTTCACCGTCGACGACCAGGGCTCGAGGTGCGATCACCCCGAGCGCGATCACGACCCCCTGCCCCGGGTTGATGATCGGTGTGCCCGCCTCCGACCCGTACGAGCCGGTGTTCGACACGCTGATCGTGCCTCCCGTGAGCTCCTCGGGGGTGAGCGATCCAGCCCGTGCCGCCTCGGCGAGCCGCCGGATCTCCGCGTGCAACTCCGGTACCGCAAGCTCCCAGACCCCGTGCACCACCGGCACGGTGAGTCCCTTGTCGGTGTCCGCCGCGATCCCGACGTGGCAGGCCCGCGGCACGTGGATCTCCCCGGACTCACCGTGCCAGCTCGAGTGCAGCACTGCGTGTGCCCGGCAGGTCTCGGCGACCGCCTTCACGAACAACGGCAGTGGCGACACCCCAAGCGTCTCCCGCACCTCCAGCAGCGCAGAGCAGTCCACCGTCCTGAACGTCGTGACGTGCGGCACCTCCCTGACCACCGCCGTCAACCGCTCGGCGATCGTCCGCCGCGCGATCGAGATCCGCTGCACGTCGAAGTCGCGAGCGGCGGCTGGAAGTGCCGAGCCACCGGTTGAAGCTGTGCGCACGTCCTCGGCGGTCACCCGTCCGCCGGGACCCGACCCCGTGAGGTCGCCCAGGTCGACCCCGAGCGTCTTCGCGAGCTTGCGCACGGCGGGCGTCGCTGCGACGGAGGCACCGCCCTCGGCGTGGACGCCGCCCGGGCTCGGATGGGCTTGGGTCGCCGATGCCGACGCCGATGCCGACGGAACCGACGCGGACGCAGACGCAACCTCGAACGTCACCAGAACGCCTCCGACAGGCACGGTCTCGCCAAGTTCGCCGAAGACGGCCGTCACGACCCCCGCGAACGGTGAGGGGATCTCGACCGTCGCTTTCGCCGTCTCGACCTCGACGAGGGGCTGGTTGAGCTCGACCGTGTCTCCGGCGGCGACCAACCACGCGACGATCTCGCCTTCCTCCAGTCCTTCCCCCAGGTCCGGCATCGCGAATGTCCGCTCGGCCATCAGTACGCCACCACCTTGCGCACCGCCGCCGATATCCGCTCGATGCTGGGCAGGTAGCGCTCCTCGAGCGAGGCAGGGGGGTACGGCACGTCCCAGCCGGTGACGCGCTCCACCGGAGCTTCAAGGAAGTCGAACGCGAGCTCCATCACGCGGGCGGCGACCTCGGCGCCCATCCCCAGGGTGCGCGGCGCCTCGTGGACCACCACGATCCGTCCGGTGTCGCGCGCGGCGGTCGCGAGCATCTCGTCGTCGAGGGGCGAGAGCGATCGCAGGTCGATCACCCGCGCCGCGATGCCCTCGGCGGCGAGCGCGTCGGCGGCCTGCAGCACGCGAGCCATGATCGAGCCGTAGCTCACGATCGCGCAGGAGTCACCCTCGCGCAGCATGCGGCCCTCGCCGATACCGGGCCCGTCCGCGGTGAGTTCGCCTTCTTCCTTGCCCCAGTAGCGCGCCTTCGGTTCGAGCACCACCACCGGGTCGGGGTCGGCGATCGCGAGGCGCAGCAACCGGTACCCATCGAGCGGCGACGACGGGACGACGACCTTCAGGCCGGCGGTGTGCACGTAGTACGTCTCGGGGCTCTCGCCGTGATGTTCCTTGCCCTTGATCCCGCCGAACGAGGGGATCCGGATCGTGATCGGCATGTCGACGCGACCGCGCGTGCGCTCTCGCATCTTCGCCACGTGATCGATCACCTGCTCGAGCGCCGGATACGAGAAGGCGTCGAACTGCATCTCGATCACCGATCGCCACCCGGCGAACGCGAGCCCGACGGCGGCCCCGGCGATACCCGCCTCGCTGATCGGCGTGTCGAACACGCGCTCGGCGCCGAACTTCGCCTGCAAGCCGTCGGTCACGCGGAACACCCCGCCGCTGCGCCCGACGTCTTGCCCGAAGACGAGCAGCCGCGGGTCGTCGTCGAGCGCGTCGAGCAAAGCGCGGTTCAACGCGCCCGAGAGCGTCCAGGACTCAGCCACCCAGGGCCTCCTCCCGCTGCCGTGCCCACGCGCCGCCCGGCGGCTCGGCGTACGTCCAGTCGAACATCCATTCCGCGGGTGGAGCCGGCGTGGCGACCACGCCTTCCCGGGTCGCGAGCGCGAAGGCGTCGGCCTCCTCCGCGCAGGCGGTCACGAACGCGTCGTCGACGTGCCCCTCGGCGCGCAGCCAGGTCTCGAGCCTGGGGATGGGGTCGAACGAGCGCGCGGCCTCGACCTCGTCGTCGCCGCGGTAGCGGCCCGGGTCGTCCGCGGTCGAGTGGGCGCCGATCCGGTACGTGAGCGCCTCGATCAGTGTGGGGCCCTCGCCAGCTCGCGCCCGCGCTACGGCGTCGCGCGTGACCGCGTAGACCGCCAGCAGGTCGTTCCCGTCGACGCGCACGCCGGGGAACCCGTAGCCCTCGGCGCGCCTCCAGATCTCCCCGGCGGTCTGCTGCGCGGTGGGCACGCTGATCGCGAAGCCGTTGTTCTGACAGAAGAGCACCGCGGGCACCTGCCAGACACCCGCGAGGTTCGCGGCCTCATGGAAGTCGCCCTCGCTCGTGCTGCCGTCGCCGAAGTACGCCACCGTGACGCCGCTCCCGCCGTCGAGCTTGGTTCCGAGCGCGTGGCCCACGGCGTGGGCGATCTGCGTGGCGATCGGGATGCAGATCGGCCCGAACCGGGTGGCGCGCGGGTCGTACGGGCCACCGTGCCAGGTGCCCCGGTGGTACTGGAGATACTGGACGGCATCGACCCCCCGGGCCATCGCGACGGCGAGCTCGCGGAACGTTGGGAAGACGAAGTCCTCGGATCCGAGGGCGATCGCGCTCCCGATCTGGGCGGCCTCTTGCCCTTCGAACCCGGGGTAGACGGTGAGCTCGCCCTGGCGTTGGAGCGCGATGCACTCGCGGTCCAGCCTGCGCGCCACGATCATGCGGCGAAGGGCGTCGCGGAGGGCGTCGGCGCCGAGACCTACCTGCGGGTCACCCACAGGCGTGCCGTCGGCCGACAGGATGCGGAACGGCTCGGTCCCGCCCCAATGCTCGGGTGACTGCACGGCCCTCAAACCCCCTCGTGCGAACGCCGAGAGCATAGGGGATGGCGGCGCCAGCTAGACTCGACAGCGTGATCCCGAGCGCCTATCTCCGCGTGTTCCAGCCCCTCGACGCGTTTGAGCGCGACGAGCGGCTCCATTGGGAGCGCTACCTCGTCGACGGAGCGCGCGCGGGCTCCCGCCGGCACCGGTACGCCGATCACCACACCGTAGGCAAGCTCGGGGTGCTCGCGCCCGCCGACGGGGAGCACGCCGAAGTGCGCATGATCGACGGGCGCATGTATGTGAGCCCCTGGCGGGTGCGGATGCGGGTGCTCGCGGCGATGCTCTCGTTCCGTGACGCCGAGCCGATGGAGCTGTGGGATCACTTCGTGCCCAAGGCCGACGGCAAGCGAGCCGCGAAGGACCTCGCGAAGCTTCGCCGGCGCGATCCGCACTCGGTGGCGTTCTGCCACCAGAGCCCCTGGCACGTGCCGATCCGCTGGTTCGTGCTCTTCCGTGACGAGGAGCGCTGGCTCGGCGAGGACGAGCTGGGACGGACCCGCATGCGCTACCGAACCAGCACGCGGCGCGCGATGCGGCGCGCCGAGCAGGCGGTCGGGCCCCTGCGGCGCTCGGAGCTGGGGCCGATCAGCGACCTCATCGTTGACCTGCACCAGTGGATGGCGGCCTTCGACCGGTCGTCGATCCTGGAGCTCGACTACGGCAGCTTGTGCGACGTCATGCGCTGGGACGACCTGGACGACGACCACAGCGCGCGCGAGATCCATGAGGCCCTCGAGGCGCTGGAGCGCGAGGAGTACGTGCACAGCGCCGACATCTACCAGGGCGTCCTGACCCATTGGGCCGAGATCCGCAGCCGCGAGGCGATGAACTAGCCCCAACGCACGAACGAGAGCCGCCCGCGCGGGGACGGCTCCGTCGTTCGTATCCGGTGGCCAGGGGCAGAATCGAACTGCCGACACCGCGGTTTTCAGCCGCGTGCTCTGCCAACTGAGCTACCTGGCCCGGGCCGGTAGAGAACCTGGCAGAAATCGCTACCGAGGTCACCACCAGCGCGTTGAAGTGTAGCGAGTGGAGGTGGGTCTGGCCTCGGTAACGCCATCTTGGCCCCGGGGGTGTGTTTGAGGCAGCCCTGATCCTTGCCGGGGTGGTGCCGAGGGTGGAGCGAGTCAGGCGGCCGCTTCGAGATCCCCGGCGGCTCTGTGGCGGGCCATCGTCATGGCGTTCACCATCAGCGCCCGGCCGAGCATCTCGACTCGCAGACGGCGCCATCCGAGGCTGTGAGCGCGGCCGAGGAACAGAGTGTCCTCGAGGGCGCGGTTGAGCCCCAGCATGTGGCGGACCAGCAGCGGCTGCTCCCAGCTCGAGAGCAGGTCGCCGGTGAACCCGCGGACGAAGACGACGTCGGCGCGGCCCTCGCCGAACACCTGGTAGGCGATGCTCACCTCGCCGCTGCGCGCGTATCGGATCTCGGGGATGCCCATCAGACGGCGGCGAGGACCGCGGCCACCTGGGGCGCCGCGATGTATCCGACGCCGTGTTGTTGCGAGAGGCCGGCGATGACCTCTCGGATGATCGCGGCGGCCTCGGCAAGGAGCGCGTCCGCGGCGTCGACGCCCTCGATCTTCCGGACGGCCTCGGCGAGCGCCGCCAGCGTCTGCCAGCGGTAGAGCGGCGAACCCAGCGCCTCCGCCTGCGCGACTGCGGTCCGCAGCTCGGTCCGCGCGTCCTCGGCGAGGCCCGACAACGTCAGCGCCGCGCCGAGGGTCATCGTCGAAATCACCTCGTACTTCTTCCGGCCGACGCCGCGCGCCATCTCCTGGGCCCGGCGCGCCCACGTGATCGCGTCCTCGGGCTGTTTCATCGCGAGTGCCAGCTCCGCGCGGACCGACGCGAGGCGCCCGCTCACGAGCCAGCGCTCCCATGCGAGGCTGTTCACTGCGTCCTCCCACGCCTGGGGGAACGTCGCCTCCACGCGGCCGAGCTCGCCGAGCATCATGTCCGCGGCGATCACGTCGGCGCGCGCGTTGATCCACGGCATGTTGAAGTCCGACGGCCCGAGGCTGTCGGCGATCGCCGAGCTGCGCGTGTGCGCCTCCTCGGCGGCGAAGATGTCTCGCAGCGGCATCGTCGAGTAGTTCGTGACGACTGCGATCGGACGGCCGATCGACCTCGCGATCGAGATCGCCGTCTCCACCGCGCTGATCGCCTCCTCGTAGCGACCGAGCCCCGCGAACGCCAGCCCCTGCATGCCCGCGCCCCGAAGCAGGAACTCCGCGCTGTGCGGCTCGCCGCCCGCGGACTCCTTCGCGAGCTGGGATTGCTCGAGAGCCCCATCGTAGCGGCCCATCCAATACCGGTGGTTCGCCTGCATGTGGTGGTGCTCGGCCAGCCACTCCCGACGCGTGCCCGGCACCCACGCCGCGAACGCCCGCACGCCCAGCTCGTCCGCCCGCTCCAGATCGCCGGCATCGCCCCGCATGCCGTAGGCACTGCTCAGCAGCGACTGCGCGGGCGGCAGGAGCTCCGCGTCGTTCGCGCTCTCCGCGAGCTCCACCGCGCGTGTCGCGATCTCCATCGTCTTCTCGCTGTCCTCGGTCCAGAGCGTGCTGTGCCCCTCGGCGATCAACGCCTCGATCAGCTCCGAGCCGTCGAGGTCGGCAACGAGCTCCTCCAGCTCGCCCTTCGCGCGCGAGAAGTTCTCGAGCTTGGCCATCGCGAGACCGCGCTTCAGCCGGATCGCGCGCCGCTCGTCGTCGGGGCCCGCGAGGTCGAGCGCGCGCGTATAGAGGTCCCACGTCTCCTCCACGGCGAGCGCGTCGGCCGTGCGCTCCGCGGCCCGCAGCAGGTAGACGATCGCCTTCACCGGCTCGCCGGCCTCGCGCCAGTGGTGCGCCAGGATCCAGCCGATCTCGGTCGAGTCCGACACCGATCGCTCGAGGTGGGCGGCGATCGCGGCGTGCATCTTGCGCCGCGCCGCGCGAGGCAGCGTCCCGTATGCCGTGTCGCGGATCAGCACGTGTTTGAACCCGAACTCGACGTCGCCCTCGACCTGGCTCGTCGACCGGCGCTGCACAAGGCCGCGTGCCTCCAGCGCCTCGAGGGCGCCGTCCACGTCGGGCGTCTCGCCGACGTCGGCCAGCACGCCGCGCCAGAACGTCTGCCCGATCACGCTGGCGCTCAGCAGCGTGCTTCGGCTCTCCGTCGGCAGCGCGTCGATCCGCGCCGAGATCGCGGCGCGCACCGTGCCGGGCAGCTCCTGCGACGCAGGGTCGTCGGCCAGCGAGGCCGCGAGCTCCTCGATGAACAGAGGGTTGCCGCCCGCGGTGGCGACGACGCGTTCCACCGTGATCGCGTTCGCCGCGGAGAGCAGCGAGCCGATCACCTCCGAGGCCTCGATTCGCGTCAGCGGCTCCAGCGGAAGCATCATCGTGCCGGCCATCCCGGCGCCCCAGTTCGGCCGCGCCTCCAGAAACTCCGGCCGCGCGAGCGCGAGGAACAGGATCCGATGGTCGTGCACGTGCGTGACGAGGTAATCGATCAGGTCGAGCATCGCGTCGTCGGCCCAGTGGATGTCCTCGAACACCAGCAGCAGCGGCTCGCGCTGCGAGAGGACCTCGACGAACCGCCGCATGGCGAACTGGAGGTGGACCACCTCGCTGGCAGGCTCGTCGAGCCCGAGGCCGAGTAGCAGGGAGAGGTAGCGCGTGGTCTCGGGAGCCTCGGGGTCCGGGCAGAGCGAGCGCACGAGGATTGCGAGCTTCTCGCGTGCCGTGTCCGCCGAGTCGTTCTCGTAGATGCCGGCGGCCAAGCGCAGTATCTGGCCGGCGGCCCGATACGGTGACTGCTCCTCGTACGGGAGGCTGCGTCCCCAGAGGGCCCGGCCGCCCTGCGCCTCGATCTCGGCGGCGACCTCGAGGGCGAGGCGCGTCTTCCCGATGCCGGCCGGCCCCAGCGCGGTGACGAGGTGGGGCCGGCTCGCGTTCATCGCGCGCTCCCACACCGTGCGGACGATCGAGACCTCGCGATCCCGCCCCACGAGCGGCGTACGCGAGGTCGGCCGGTTGGCGGATGAGACGAGGGGCTCCCCCACGAGCCAGGCGGCGACGGTGTCGCGCTTGCCCTTGGCGACGACCGGAGCGAGCTTCTCGAAGGTGAACGCGTGCTTGGTGAGCTGGTAGGTGTCCTCGCCGACGACCACCCGGCCGATCGGCGCGGCGGACTGAAGGCGAGAGGCGGTGTTCACGACGTCCCCGGTCGCGAGCGCGTCCCCGGGAGCGGCGTTGATCGCGACCATGGCTTCGCCACTGCAGACGGCCGCGCGGATCTCGAGGTCGAGCCCGATGTGGCGCTCGTTCAGCTCGCGGACGCCCTGGAGCGCGCTGAGGGCAGCCCGCACGGAACGCTCGGCGTCGTCGCTGCGTGCGAGCGGAGCGCCGAAGACCGCCATGACGGCGTCTCCGATGTACTTTTCCACGCCGCCGCCGTAGCGCTCGATGCGCTCGCGCATCTCGTGGTAGTAGACCTGGTTCCGCTCGCGGACGTCCTCGGGATCGGCCCCGTCGGCGTGCGCGGTCGACCCCACGATGTCCACGAACAGGATTGAGACGACCTTCCGCTCCTCTTGCGGGACGGAATCGGCCTGCTCAGCACCACAGGTTGGGCAGAACCGCGCGCCCTCGGGAACCTCGGAGCCGCAACGACGGCAGGCCATGGGGCATCATAGCCACGGTTCGGGGTGGACTCCGAGGGATCACGTCACCTCGACGAGCATCCGAGTTGCGCCCGGGCTGCGACGAGCGCCCTCTCGGAGGGCCCACCGATCAAGGAGGTCCCCATGCGGCGCCCCATCCCACTCGAGAACACGGAGGACCCGATCGAGGAGGAGACGGTCGAGGAGCGTGAGGAGGAGGCTCAACCGCCAGACGAGAAGCCGGACGACGACGAGGACTGAGGTATGGCGTACGACGAAGATCTCCCGGATCGAGTACGAGGCTGATCGCCCGCGAACCCAAGCTGACGGAGAAGAAGATGTTCGGCGGGCTGGCCTTCCTGATAGGCGGCAACATGGCCATCGCCGCGAGCGGGCAGGGCGGCCTGCTTGTCCGAGTGCATCCGGACAAGTCGGATGCCCTTGTATCGACGACCAAGGCACGCCCGTTCGAGATGCGCTGACGGTCGATGCCGGGACGGCTCCGGGTCGATGGTTCTGGTCGATGGCGACCGGCAGCCCTCGGCCCCCTTGCTCGCGGACGCGGCTTCACGTTGACGGCCGGGTTCAGGGACCTGGTGGCGGCGCTCGACGAGGCCGCAAGTATCGCCGTGGACGCCGCGTGGGCCGAGGCGGCCACGGCGGGAAGGAAGGGAGCCGATGTCTAGATGTGTGGCGCTCTTTGGCGTTCCGTGGCGGCACGGTGTCGGGAGCCCGCTCCGAGGCTAAGCCGTTACCAGACTGGCCGAATCCGTTACCACGGTGTCACGGGCAACATGCTGACCTGCTGGGTTGGGGATTTCTACCGCCCCGACTTGCCCGGGCCGGTAGAAAACCTGGCAGAGATCGCCACCGAGGTCATCAGCAGCGCGTTGAAGTGTAGCGAGTGGAGGTGGGTCCCGGCTCGGTAACGCCATCTCGGCTTGCGGGATGCTCCTGAAGCAGCCTGGCTTCTTGCCGCGTGGTGCCGGAGGTGGAGACAGTCAGGCGGCCGCTCCGAGTCGATCCCTCGCTGGGCGCAGCTCATCCCCTGGAGACGAGGATATAGGTGTTCATGTCGCCCTTGCCCTT
>JBDTNY010000116.1:0-26025 GCA_039933515.1 Actinomycetota bacterium | reverse complement strand
CCCGGTGGGAGTCCTAGCGGGTAGCTCCTGGGGGAATATTGGGGGAATGAGAGAGCCCGGAGGCGATTGGCACTCCGGGCTCTTTTGTCTTTCCGCTGGTCAGAGGTGGTGCGAGAGGGGGGAGTCGAACCCCCACGCCCTTGCGGGCACTGGGACCTAAACCCAGCGCGTCTGCCATTCCGCCACTCTCGCCTGCGACCAGGCTAATCCATCGGCTCGAAGCTCCCGCCGATTCACGCCTCCCGGATCCGCGGGTCCAGGTATCCGTAGGCCACGTCGGCCACCAGGTTCGCCACGATCAGCGTCGCGCTGAACAACAGGAATATCGCCTGGAGCACAGGGAAGTTCCTCGTCGTGGACGCCGTCACCATCAGGAGTCCCAACCCCGGGTATCCGAACACGTACTCGACCGCGATCGACCCGCCCAACATCACGCCTGTGCTGAGCGCGAGGAGCGAGGCGACCGGCAGCAGCGCGTTCCGCACCGCGTGACGGTTGCGTACCGTCTCCTCGCCGACGCCCTTCGCGCGAGCGGTGACCAGATAGTCCTCGCCGATCGTGCCGACCATCGACTGCCGCATCACCAGGTAGAACGGCCCGAACGCGACGAGCGTCAGCGTGATCAGCGGCAGCACCGCGTGGTTCCAGCGGTCGGCGACCCACGACAGTCCACCCACCTCTACGAGCGACCGCGACCCCGAGACCGGGAACCACCGCAGCATCCCGCCGAAGACCGTCACCATCAGCATCGCCATCAGGAATGGCGGCGTGGACATCAGCACCACTGCGATCCCCGTCGCGCCGCGGTCGAGAGGCCCGGCACGCTTCCATCCGCCGCGGATCCCCAACGCGACGCCGGCCCCGGCGGCGAGGATCGTGGCGGCGCCCATCAGGAAGATCGACGGCGGCGCGAACCGCCGGATCACCGACCAGGTCGGGAGACCGCGGCTGAACTCCTCGCCGAAGTCGAGCGTCGCGGTCTGCCGCAGGAACACGACGAACTGATCGGGGAACACCGGCTGGTCGAGCGCGTACTCCTTCGTGAGCTCCTCGACCTTGTCCGCCTCCGAAGCCCCGGCCGTGTTCGCCAGCACGTCGAGCGGATCGTTCGGCAGCAGCCGGAAGATCATGAAGTCGAAGAGCAGGATCAGGAACAGCGTGACGAGGGCCGCGAACACCTTCCTCGCCATGTATCTGCGCACTGCTGCTCCCTCGGCCGGAACGAGCATTGTAGGTACGATCCCGAAAACGGTGGAACCGTCAACTCACGGCGATCGACCCGGGAGCGGGCCCTGCTCGTGGCGGCCGGGGGGATCGCCGTTTCGTTCGCATCGGGCTGGGCCTGGGTCACCCGCACGCGGGTCGGCCGCATCTTGTGACGCTGCAGTCACCCGCGCGATCACTTGTGGGACCCCGGGGACTTGAACCCGAACCTGCGGATCAAGAGTGCTTCTGGCCCGTGACGCGGCCGGAACCTCAGCCTTGTGCCACGCGAGTGTTCGGGGATGTCTCTCGAAGGCGCAGCCTACGTCGTCATCGGGCGCGACGCGATCGCGATCAAGTCGGCGACGACTCCATCGAGTGGTCGGTTGGCATCCAGCTCATACGTGCAGCTCTCCCTGAGGAGCGGCTCAACCCTGGCGAGGTCATCCAAGATCATCGCTCGTTCCACCGGAGTCTTCCCATAGCTGTTCGTCGTTCTGCGCGCGGTCCGGTCAAGGATCACGTCAGCAGGAGCGCTGAGCAGGACGACCGCGTCGAAACGGTCGTAGAACTTCGACTGGTTCCTCACGCATCCTTGAACGAAGAGCGAGCGAGCATCATCGGAGTCCAGCAGCCCGATGATCCTTTCCTCGACCCAGAGCCACTCCCCGCGGTGCAGCTCGTCGGAGGACTCAACGTACTCGCGATACTCGCGCCATCCCGGATCATCGGTGTCTACGACGCGATAACCGCGTCGACCAAGTTCGGCGAGCGCCGACGACTTGCCCGTTCCCGACATGCCGGTCACCAAGATCCTCGACATCGGGACAACCCTAGCGAGGATCACGCCACCGCGTGGCCTCGTGCCGAGCTCAGCCCGGCGTCGTCTCCCCGCGAAGCCGCCCAGCTCGGACCAGTACGAACCCCGAACCCGCGGATCAAGAGGCCGAGCGCCTTGTCCCACTCGAGGCCGCTATCTCGAAACCACCGGCCGTCCGAGACTGGCCCGCGAACAACCCTGCGTTGGTGCAACATATGGGAGCGGCCATGCGTCTAGGGAGCATGAGTGGGGTGAGAACCCAGCAGGAAAGGCGAGTGGACGAGGCCGAGGCCGGCGGGAGATTAGCCGAGCTCTACGCCCTCCACTCGGCAGAGGCGATCCGCCTCGCGTACATGCTGACGGGCGACCGGATGCTCGCCGAGGACCTGGTCCAGGACGCCTTCGTCAAGCTCGCGGGTCGGCTGACGCATCTGCGTGACCCCGGCGCCTTCGATCCGTACCTCCGTCGGACGGTCATCAACCTGGCCAATTCCGCGTTCCGGCGCAAGCGCCTGGAGCGCGCCTACCTTCGAAGGTCGGTGGCTGAGCCGGTCGACGCCGAAGACCCCCCGGGCTCGGGACGGGACGACGAGATCTGGAGTGGGCTGCAGCGGCTTCCGGCGCGCCAGCGAACCGCCATCGTGCTGCGGTTCTACGGAGACATGCCGGAGCTCCGCATAGCGGAGATCCTGGGCTGCCGGCCAGGGACCGTCCGGTCGCTGCTCTCCCGGGGGCTCGCCGAGCTACGACTCCACGTGAGGAGCGACATCGATGGCTGACGATCGAGCGAAGCTGGAGGAGGTCCTGCGGGCGCGGGCGGCGGAGGTTCCGTTCCTCCAGGTTGCCCCTCGGCAGCTGCATCGGCGTGCGCGCCGCAGGATCGCGCGCAACGCCCTCTCATCGGTCCTGGTGGTCGGTTGCATCGTGGGCGGCGCGTTGGTGGGGTTGGTCAACCTGCGAGCTCTCGGTGGACCGGGTCCGCACGAAGTGATCTCCGGCGGTCCGCCGACCCACGAAGCATCCGCCCAACCGTGCACCGCGGCAGAGCTGAGGGCGACGGCCACGCTCGATGGAGCGGCAGGCTCGGTGGCAGGCGCCATCCACGTCACGAATCTCAGCGATAGCACGTGCTGGCTCCGCGGACGACCCGACCTCACGATCCTCGATCCCGGCGGCGATGCCGTCGCGGTGAGGGTCGTTGACGTCGAGCCCGGCTGGCGAGCGGACGCCAAGCCCGCTCCCCAGGGCTGGCCCGTCGTCGACCTCCGGCCAGGCTCGGCCGCCGAGGTTCGCGTCAGATGGTCGAACGCGTGCCCGCAGTTCACCGGCCCGCCAGGGTGGACGGTTGGCCTGCACGGCGACGCTGGAACGCTCGTGGTCACGAGTGGCGACGGGGCACCCGTACCGCCCTGCAACGGGTCAACCGAACCGTCGACGCTCGAGATCGGCCCCTTCGAGCCAGCCGGCGGGTCGGCGCACGGATCTGGATGAGCGGCGACCTTCCGGACCCGTCCGTGGGCCCGGGGCGCCTGACGGAAGGAGGCACCATGCGACGGATCAGCCCATGGCACGCCGGCATCGTGACGGCGGTCCTCGTGATCGCCAGCCTGACCACGGCGTTCGCCGTTCACGGCGCGCCCGCGACCTGCAGGCGGAACCAACTCGGCGTCCGCCCGAACGGCTCCGAGGGCACCGCCGGCACGATCCACGGCGCCTGGGTGTTCACGAACCTGTCGGATGCATCCTGCCTGCTGAACGGCTACGCGAGCCTGCAGCTCTACGGGAAGGCCGGGCGCCCGATCCACACGTCGGTGCAGGACGACCTGTCTCCGAGCCCTTCGGACGTGACTCTCGCGCCCGGCGCGTCCGCCACATTCCTGTCCAACTACAGCGACGTTTCGTCCGGCAAGCCCTGCCCGACGTCGTTCGTCGCAGAGATCACAGCCCCGGGCACCGTCGCATCCCAGTTCATCCCCGCCAGCCTGGCTCCGTGCGACGGCGTCGTGCACGTCTCGGCCGTCCGGGCCGGCGTGCATCACCCCTGATCATGTGCGATCGACAGGGGCTGATCAGACTCGGTCGTACAGTTCGTCGCGTTGGCCCTGGAGCTTTTCTTGGGTGAACCGCCCGGCTCCTACCACGCTCCCTCACGACCTCCGAGTTGGCGTCGAACCCTGGGTTGACGCAGTTCACGGTGTTCGCCGATCGAGCGACCGGCTCCGTCGTCAACCTGCGCGCTCCCGGCCCAGCGGGCATGGGTGGAGTCCGGCAGCGATGTCGATCATGTTCCGCGAGCCCGGCACGCACGTCGGTCTCACCGGTCGTCCGCACGCACGCGACCGGACAGGTTGTGGACAGACCATGGGACGAGGAGTTGGCCGGAGCTTCTCCCGAGAGGCCAAAGGCGCAGGTCAGGCCGACAGTCTTCGTTGGTGGGCCCCCGGGGATTTGAACCCCGAACCTGCGGATTAAGAGTCCGTTGCTCTGCCGAATTGAGCTAGAGGCCCGCCGCAGTATACGAAACGGGGTCCCGAGGGTTGAGATATCAAGCAGACCTCGAGATCCTCTGAGGGTGAGTGACGGGATTTGAACCCGCGGCCTCCTGGACCACAACCAGGCGCTCTAACCGAGCTGAGCTACACCCACCACGTGCGGCATCCACGATACCAACGGAACGCGCCCGGGCTTCCCCGCCGTGGGGGGCCTGAGGTATCATCCTCAGACGTTTGAACCGCCGTTCAAACTCTCCCCTCCGGGGGGTTGGGCGGTTCGCTAGGAGGACCACCGCATGGCCACGAGGGAGACCACGGAGTTCGACCTCGACCTGATCGACCGCCTGATCGATCGCGAGGAGGCCGAGCTCGAGCCCAAGCGTCGCGCCTCGATCGACTACCGCGCCGTTGCCGGCCGCCACGTCGCCGGCGGCGTTGCCTCCAGCTGGCAGGCCTCGCCCCCGCACGCGATCTACATCGACCACGGCGAGCGGAACCACCTGTGGGACATCGACGGGAACGAGTACCTCGATTTCCACTTGGGCTACGGGGCGATGGTCGTGGGGCACGCCCACCCCAAGATCACCGAGGCGATCGTGAAGCAGGCCGCGCGCGGCACCCACTTCGCCCAGCCGACGATGCACCTCGACGCGATCGGCGAGAACCTGACCGACCGCTTCTCGCTCCCGCTGTGGCGG
The DNA here is from genome assembly GCA_039933515.1 of Actinomycetota bacterium. GTDB lineage: Bacteria > Actinomycetota > UBA4738 > UBA4738 > HRBIN12 > JAOUEA01. The sequence goes on along the minus strand of JBDTNY010000116.1, from coordinate 20,812 downwards.
TTCGCCAACTCGGGCACCGAGGCGACGCTCGAGGGCGCGCGCCTGATGCGTGCGAACACGGGCCGCGACATGCTGATCAAGATCGAAGGCACATATCACGGCCATCACGACTCCCTGATGTTCTCGGTGGCGCCCGCGATCGAGGACATCGGTCCGCGCGAGCACCCCGTGACGGTGCCGCAGGCGATGGGCCTGCCGCAGGCGTTCGCCGACCTCGTGATCGTCGTTCCGTTCAACGATCTCGAGGCGGTCCGGCGCGCGTTCGAGGAGCACCCCGGGAAGATCGCCGGCATGTTCGTCGAGCCGGCGATGATGAACTGCGGCGTGATCCTCCCCGAGGACGGCTACCTCGCCGGTCTCAAGGAGATCTGCCACGCGCACGGCGCCTACCTGGCGTTCGACGAGGTCAAGACCGGTGCGACGCTCGCCTACGGCGGCGCCACCGAGGTGTTCGGGGTGGTGCCCGACATCATCTGTCTGGCCAAAGCGATCGGTGGGGGACTGCCCTGCGGCGCGATCGGCGCCACCCGCGAGCTCTTCCGCCCCGTGCTCGAGGACGAGTACGACATGGCCGGCACGTTCAACGGCAATCCGCTCACGATGGCGGCGTCGCGCGCGACGCTGACCGAGGTGCTGGTCGGCGACGTCTACGACGGCTTCAACCGGATCGATCAGGCGATGAAGACCGGCCTGCGTGCCGTGATCGAGAAGACCGGGCTGCCCGCATACGTGAGCGGGGTCGGCGCGAAGGGCTCGGTGATCTATTCGACCAAGCCGGTTCGCGAGTACCGCGACGCGGTGGGCATCGACGAGCGCATCAGCTACCTCGCCTGGCTCTTCCAGCAGAACCGCGGCGTGTTCAAGTCGCCGTGGACCAAGCAGGAGACCTGGACGCTCTCGGTGTGGCACACCGAGGACGATGTCGCCCGATACGTCGAGAACTTCGACGAGTTCGCCATCGCCGTTACGGGCGGCTGACGCCCAGAAGCGACGACCGCACATCGGGAACACCAACCGGAACCGAAGGGACCGCAGACATGAGCCAGCATGAGACCGTCGACATCGACATCGAGCTCGTCGAGGAGCTGATCCAGGAAGAGACCGTCGCCCTGGATGCGAAGCACTCGCGCAGCCTGAGCTATCGCGAGGAGGCGAAGGCCCACCTGCCCGGGGGCGTCTCTTCGAGCTGGCAGTCGTGGCCGCCGCACCCGATCTATGTGGATCGAGGCGATGGGTCGCACGTCTGGGATATCGACCAGAACGAGTACGTCGACTTCCACAACGGCTACGGCGTGATGGTGATGGGTCACGCGCACCCCAAGATCGTCGAGGCGGTCCGCAAGCGCGTCGCACTGGGTACGCACTTCGCGCAGCCCACCGAGGATGCGCTCCCGGTCGCGGAGAACCTCGCGGAGCGCACCGGCATGCCGTACTGGCGGTTCGGCAACTCGGGCACCGAGGCGACGCTGGACGCGGTGCGCATCATGCGTGCCACGACCGGCCGCCCGCTGATCCTGAAGATCGAGGGCACGTACCACGGCCACCACGACGCGCTGATGGTGAGCGTCTTCCCCTCGAAGGAGGACGCAGGCCCGCGCGACCACCCGAACTCCGTGCCGCAGACGCCCGGCATGATCCCGGGCACCGTCGAGACGGTGCTGAACGTGCCGTTCAACGACGCCGACGCGGCCGAGCGCGTGTTCGCGGAGCACGGCCCGAAGATCGCCGGGATGATCATCGAGCCGATCATGACGAACTGCGGCGTGGTGCTGCCCGACCCCGGCTACCTGCAGCGGCTCAAGGATATCTGCCACGCGAACGGGGCGATGTTCGCCTACGACGAGGTCAAGACGGGCTTCACGGTGGCATGGGGCGGCGCGATCGAGGCGTTTGGCGTGCAGCCCGATCTGGTGGCCTACGCGAAGGCCCTCGGCGCCGGGATCCCGTGCGGCGCGATCGGTGGCACCGAGGAAGGCATGGCGATGATCCTGAGCGGCGACCTAGAGCAGGTCGGCACCTTCAACGGGAACCCGCTCACGATGGCGGCCGCGAAGGTGAACCTCACGGAGGTGCTCACGAAGGACGCCTACGAGCGGCTCGACGAGATCAACACGATCCTGCACGGCTGCGAGACCGTGATCGACAAGTACCGGCTGCCGGCCTCGATGAAGACGATCGCCGCGAAGGGCTCGATCGACTGGCGTGTCGAGCCGATCCACGAGTACCGCGACCTGTGGGAGATCGACGACCGCATCCCCCAGCTCGCGTGGCTCTGGCAGCTGAACCGCGGGGTCTTCAAGAGCCCCGGGTCGAAGTGGGAGAGCTGGACGACGGCGATCGTGATGAGCGACGACGATGCGAATCGATACGTCGAGAACTTCGAGAGCTTCGCGGAGGCCATCACCGGCTGAGGCCTCGTCGAACCTCGGCCGCCTCATAGACTGCGTCCGTGCCCGGGAGCCCGCTCGTCCTCGACCGCCGCGCCGCGCGGCGTCTCTGCGTGCAGGGGCAGCGCCTCGCCGGGCCCCGTCCTGCATCGATCGCTGAAACCGTCCACGACCTGTGGATGGTCCAGATGGACCCGACCTCGGCGGTGGCCCGCACCGAGCATCTCGTGCTGTTCTCGCGACTCGGCACGCGGTTCCGCGTGGATGAGCTCGAGCGGATGCTGTGGCAGGAGCGCTCGCTCTTCGAGTACTGGGTCCACATCTTGCCGACCGCCGATCTGTGGGTGCACCGGTTGTCGATGCGGCGCTACCCCACTGGCGGCCCCCGCGGGTCGCTGATGAGCCGCCAGAAAGCCGCCGCGTGGATGGCGGCGAACGCCGGGTTCCGCAGGTACGTGCTCCGCGAGCTCCGCACGAGGGGACCGCTACGGGCGCGCGACCTCGAGGACCGGGTCGCCGACGGGCACCACAGCGGAGGCTGGACGGGCGACGGTCGCAACGTCGCGGCGATGCTCGACGAGCTGTGGTTCGGGGGCGAGGTGATGATCGTCGGGCGCGACGGGCAGCAGCGGCTCTGGGATCTGGCCGCGCGGAGTCTGCCTGCAGAGCAGCCGCGGCGCCCGCAGCGCGAGGTCGCCCGCGAGATCCTCGAGCGGCAGCTCCGGGCGCGCGGCCTGGCGACGGTCGGTGCGTTCGGGCGGGCGTTCGATGGCCGCCCACCGGGATGGGAACGCGCGCTCGCCGAGCTCACCCGCGAGGGCGTCGCGGTCCCTGCGCGCGTCGAGGGGCTCGACGGCACCTACTACGCGTGCGCCGAGCTGCTCGACCTCCCGTGGCGGCCCCGGACCGTGCTGCTCTCGCCGTTCGACGACCTGGTGAGTCAACGCGACCACACCGAGGCGATGTTCGATTTCTTCTTCCGGCTCGAGATCTACGTGCCGAAGGCGAAGCGTCGCTGGGGGTACTTCGTGCTGCCGCTCCTGCACGGCGACCGGCTGATAGGGCGAATGGACGCGGCGTTCGACCGGGCGACGGGGGTGCTTCGCCTTCCCGCGGTGCACACGGAGCCGTCAGCGGCGGCGTCGCACGGCCAAGCGGCGCGCCGCGCGATCGATGAACTCGCGCGGTGGCTGGGCGCGTCCGACGTGGCCCACGGCACGGTCCCGCGGGGCTGGCGGCGCGCTCTCCAGGGTTGAGGAGTCCGGTCTCGCACCCGCGGGCGGACCGCGCGCCGCTAGACTGCCCGCGATGAGCGAGCCGCTTGTGGGCGTGATCATGGGCTCCCGTTCCGACTGGGAGACGATGCGGCATGCGGTCGAGACGCTCGAGTCGCTCGAGGTGCCGTTCGAGACGCGCGTCGTGAGTGCCCACCGAACGCCCGACCTGCTGTTCGAGTACGCGTCATCGGCCGCCGAACGGGGGCTGCAGGTGATCGTCGCGGGCGCCGGCGGTGCGGCTCACCTGCCCGGCATGACGGCCGCGAAGACGCATCTCCCGGTGCTGGGCGTGCCGGTGGAATCCAAGGCGCTCAAGGGCATGGACTCGTTGCTGTCGATCGCACAGATGCCTGCGGGCGTGCCTGTGGGCACCCTCGCGATCGGACGGAGCGGCGCGGTGAACGCGGCGCTGCTCGCGGCATCGATTGTGGCGTTGCACGACGAGGGCATCCGCGAACGCCTGCTGGCGTTCCGAGAGGCGCAGACCGGCGACGTGCTCGCGAACCCCGACCCCTCGGCGTGACGATCCGGCTCGGCATCGTCGGTGGCGGCCAGCTCGGGCGGATGCTCGCGCTCGCGGCGCTCCCGCTCGACGTGCGGTGCGTGACGCTCGATCCCGGGCTGGACACGCCCGCCGGGCAGGTGGCCCCGTCGATCGTGGGGGCTTACGACGACCTCGAGGCGATCGCGCGCCTCGCGACCCAGGTCGACGTCCTCACGTACGAGTTCGAGAACGTGCCGGTCGAGGCGGCGCGGTTCGCCGAGGAGCGCGTCCACGTGTTCCCGCCGCCGGCCGCGCTCGAGGCCTCACAGGACCGGATCGCCGAGAAGGCGTTGTTCGATGCGGTGGGGCTGCCGGTACCGCCCTACGCGGCGGTCGACTCGCTCGCGTCGCTCGACCAGGCGCTCGCGGCGATCGGGACCCCGGCCGTGCTCAAGACCCGACGTCTGGGTTACGACGGCAAGGGCCAGGCCGTCGTCCAGGATGCCCTGCGAGCCGAGGACGCGTGGCGCTCGATCGGCGAGGTGCCCTCGATCCTCGAGGGCCTCGTGGAGTTCGACCGCGAGCTGTCGATCGTCGCGGCGCGCGGCCGCGACGGGGCGTTCGCCTGCTATCCGTTGGTCGAGAACCACCATCGCGACGGGATCCTGCGCCTCACGCGCGCCCCGGCGCCGGGCCTCACGGCCCAGCTCCAGTCACGCGCGGAGTCATACGCCCGGGCGGTGTCGGACGAGCTCGCGTACGTGGGTGTGCTCGCGCTCGAGTTGTTCCAGGTGGGGGAGGAGCTGCTCGGCAACGAGATGGCGCCGCGCGTCCACAACAGCGGCCACTGGACGATCGAGGGCGCCGAGACGAGCCAGTTCGAGCAGCACGTGCGCGCCGTGTGTGAGCTGCCCCTGGGCCCGGCGACCCTGCGGGGCGCCTCGGCGATGGTGAACCTGATCGGCGAGGTTCCCCCGACCGACGCCGTGGCGGCGATCCCGGGCGCCCACCTTCACCTCTATGGGAAGTCCCCTCGCCCGGGGAGGAAGCTGGGCCACGTCACGGTGCGCGCCGACGATCCAGAGCAGCTCGAGCGGTCCCTGGGGCGGGTGGAGGCGCTGGTGCGGGAGGGGTAGGAGGCCTCCGACGCGCCGGTCTTCACACGGTCAGGTTGTCCCACCGTGAGCCGCCGTCGTCCTCGTCGAAGAGGTACTTGGCTCGCACGCCGGCGTACTCTCCCGATCCGAACGCCGCCACGTCTTGTGGGGAAAGGCGATAGGTGATCGTGTTGAAGAACGACACGCTCGTGCCAGTGGCGGTGAACCTGGCCACCCCGTCCTCGACCGCGAGGCTCACGTGATAGGTCTCGCCGGCCTTCAGCCCGCCGCGCGAGACCGCGAGGAGGCTCGTTCCGTTCCCGCCGCGTTCGCGGCCGATCGTCATCAAGCCGGCCGGGTTGCCCGGCGAGATCTCGAGCTTGGCCCAAAGGTGGTTGTTGCGATCCTTCCAGAGCACCGTCAGGCCCGCGTTCGAGCGGCCGGACGACAGCGTGAGATCGGCCTCGGCATGCGGGATATCGGCGCGGCGGACCATCTCGACGGTGCCCATGTTCGATGAGTACGTGTGGGCGAGGCGTCCGTCGTCGATGAACCACCCCGCGCGCCCGCCGGTCACATAGCCGGAAAGACCCGACGAGGAGAACGTGTCGGTCGTGCCGGCCATCGCCGACGTCGACAGCACGCCGACCAGCACGAACGATGCTGCGATCCTCTTCATGATCCCCACCCCGCCGATCAGGAACCCCCCGCGACGGTCTCGGGCGGGCGGCCAGATCGCCCACACTAGGGATAGTTCACGGTCCGCGTAACCGACTTTCGGCCTATATGCCCAGGTCCGGATCGATCCCGAGGCGCGCGCCGGGCAGGATTCGAACCTGCGACCTAGGGATTAGAAGTCCCCCGCTCTGTCCGGGCTGAGCTACCGGCGCCTTGCGCAAGGGTACCGTCAGCGGTGGGACGACCGAGGATGGGTGCCGGACCGACGCGGGTCAGAGCGTCAGGTTGTCCCAACGACTGCCGCCGTCGTCCTCGTCGAAGAGGTACTTGGCTCGCACTCCCGCGTACCCTCCCGACCCGAATGCGCTTAGGTCCTGCGAGGAGAGCCGATAGGTGAGGGTCCTCGAGAACGTCACGCTGAGGCCTGTGGCCGTGAACGTCGCCACCCCGTCCGCCACGCCTAGGGCAACGTGATAGGTCGCCCCGAGAACCAGCCCACCTCTGGCGGAGGCGAGGAGGCTCGTTACGCGGCCTTCACGGCGGCGGCCGATCGACATCAGGCCGGATGGGTTGCCCGGAGTGATCTCTAGCTTGGCCCAGAGGTGGTTGCTGTGATCCCGCCAGAGAACCGTCAAACCCGCGTTCGCCCGACCGGATGAGAGCGTCAGGTCCGCTTCGGCATGCGGCACATCGGCCAGCTGGACCAATTCCGCGAAGGCGGTAGTCGACGTGTAGGTGTGGGCGAGTTGTCCGTTGTTGACGAACCACCCGGTGACACCTCCAGCCAGGTAGCCCGACAGGTCCGGAGAGGAGAAGTCGTTGGTCGTGGCTGCCTGAGCGAGCGTCGCGTTCAACGCGACCATCACGAACGCGACCGCTACCCTCTTCAACCCGCTGGCCCCTTTGGTATGCACACAGAGCACCCAGTCTAGCCGCCCGATGTCGAGAAGCGCAACTTTGCTCGGGGGATCGATGCTGTCCCCGGGTCGCGGCCGAGATGTGGATCGGCTCTGGTGTCGAACTCTGGCGCGCGGGGCAGGATCCGAACATACGACCCATGGATCAGAAGTCCCCCGCTCTGTCCGGGTTGAGCTACCGGCGTCGCGCGCAAGCCGACCCTCGGGGCGGAAGCCTCGCACTCGACGACCTGTCCAGAGCGGGTGACGGGAATCGAACCCGCATAGCCAGCTTGGAAGGCTGGAACTCTGCCATTGAGTTACACCCGCGCGCGGCGCGCGAGCGCGCGCACGTCACAAGCCTAGCAACCGCGGCTGCGATACTCCCGCCATGCGCGTGCCCTTCCACCTGCTCGATGTGTTCACCGAGGTGCCGTTCGCCGGGAACCAGCTGTGTGTGGTCCCCGAGGTCCCCGACGGACTCGACCAAGACGCGATGCTCACGCTGACCCGCGAGATCAACTTCAGCGAGACTGCCTTCGTCACGGCCGTCCGCGAAGGCGGGTACGATGTGCGGATCTTCACCCCTGAGAAGGAGCTGCCGTTCGCGGGGCACCCCACGCTCGGAACCGCCTTCGTGCTCGCGGCCGAGGGGCACGTGTCTTCCTCGTCCGTGCAGACCAGCGCGGCAGGCGACGTGGCGGTCGAGGTCGACCTCGCGCGCGGCTGGGGTCGGATGCATCAGCTCCCGCCAGCGTTCGGCCGGCCGCTCGAGGATCGGGGTCTGGCGGCGCGCGGCGCAGGGCTCGACGTCGGCGACCTCGTCGACGACCTGCCGATCGTGCCAGTCTCCACAGGCATCCCGCACCTGATGGTTCCCGTCCGTGACGAAGCCACGTTGCGCGGCGCCGAGCGGCACGACGAGGCGTGCCGGCTCGCGTGCGACGCCGCCGAGCACGCGGAGTCGCTCTACCTGTTCGCGATCCGAGACGACGGCGACGTGATGGCGCGGATGTTCGACCGGTGGCCCTCGATCGGCGAGGACCCCGCCACCGGGTCCGCAGCCGGCCCGCTCGGCGCGTACCTCGCCGAGCACGGCCGCGCGGGCCTGCCGGGTCATGTGACCATCGCTCAGGGCGAGGTCGTCGGGCGTCCGAGCTTCCTGCACGTGGACGTCGAACCTGCCGGCTCGTCGTGGACCGCGTTCGTCGGAGGCGGAGTGCGGATCGTCGGCGAAGGCACGTTCGTCCTCTGAGCGGCTAAGCCGCGTCGCACGAGACACTCGGTCTCGACACGATCTTCGTCCCGGCGCTGGGGCTGACCTGGATGAAGAGTTTGATCACGCTGCGGGCTTCGATCGGCGCGGCGCTCACGTAGAGATCGTCGCCGTTCGCGAACAGGGCCGCGGTGTCGAGGCCCGGCGTGACTTGGCACCGAACCTGCCTCGCCGCATCGCCGACGTTCGTGACGTCGACGGCATAGCACACGGGCGCGCCGGTCCCGGTCGGGCACTCGATCGCGGTGGGGGTCGCGGCCTCGAACCGTCCGAAGGAAGGGCCGCGCACCACGAGGAAGAACAGCACGGCACCGGCCGCGATCGCCACGATCAGCAACGCGGTCAGGACCGTCATGGTCTGGTTGGTCGCCTTTTCCCCGAGCACGGGCGGACGCTAGCGCACGGCCTCGGCGACGCGCAACGGCCGGAAGTCGCTGATCTGGACGGGTAGCATCGGGGCCACGGGGCGTAGCGCAGCCTGGCAGCGCACGTGCTTTGGGAGCACGAGGTCGCGGGTTCGAATCCCGCCGCCCCGACCGCCAGAACCGTCTCCGAAGCCGCGGGCGAGCTACGTGCGCGAGCCGAAGAGCCGCTGCAGGGCTCCGCGGAGCCACCCGACACGGCTGAGGGTTGCGTCAGCCGAAACGGCGGCACGGTCCAGCTTCTCGGCCACCACGGGGTCGTCGTTCTCGGCGGCGGCCTCCGCGATCGCATCTGCGGTCTCGGCGGACGCTGCCACGGCAGCGGACCCCATCAGCTCGACCTGGCGTTCGCGTTCCGACATCGGATCACCCCCCCGTTTCGATATCCATCTTCGGGGAAGAACCGTACACGAAGAGTGCAGAAGGGAAGCCGTGAATATGAGTCTTCGACTCAAGAGCACGCCGGAGGCCGCCGGCGTGGCGCGCCGTGCCCTCGGGGGGTCGATCGACGCCGTCATCGGGGCGGAGCGGGCGGCCGACTTCCGGCTCGCGGTCAGCGAGCTCGTCACGAACGCCGTGCGGCACGGCGGCCTGCGATCGAGCGACGAGATCGAGGTCAGCGTTGAGGCGGCGGATGGGACCGTCCACGTCGCCGTGGAACAGCCGACCTCGGCCGCGAAGGCGCGTAAGCTCGAGCGACCCGAGCGTGGGCCGATAGGTGGCTTCGGGCTCTTCCTCGTGGACCAGCTCGCGGATCGCTGGGGCGTCGACCCGGGCCCCCCGGGCAGGGTCTGGCTCGAGATCTGCTGAAGGCGTGGATCCCCGAGTCGCTTGCCCGAACACCGGCGCGGACGTACGGTCGTTCGTACGATGTCGACCCCCCGCCGACCTGACGTGGCCGCGTCCGCCGCACCCCTGACCCGCCGGGCGTTCCTCGGCCGGGCGGCGGGGACGGCGGCCGTGGCGATGACGGCCGGACTCCTGGCCGCGTGCGACCTGAGCAGTGAGTCGGCGTCCGGCGACGCCACGGTCAGCCTCACGCCGGTGATCGACTGGGAAGCCTGGTGGGCACGCCAGCGTCAGACCGGCCGCATGAGCTTCGCGAACTGGCCGTACTACATCGACACCGCCCAGGGGAACCGCAAGCCCTCCCTCGATCGATTCACGCAGGAAACCGGCATCCACGTGAAGTACTTCCACCCGATCCAGGGGAACGCGAGCTTCCTGGAATCGATCCAGCCGTACCTGGAGGCCGGGCTTCCGCCGTTCTACGACCTGATCGTGATGACGAACGGTCCGCAGGTGACGGCGCTGATCGACTCCGGGTGGGTCACCCCTCTCGACCAGACGCGGTTGACCAACTTCCGCGAGCACGCGAGCGATCTGGTGCGGGATCCGAACTGGGACCCCGGGAACCGCTACACGGTGGCCTGGCAGTCCGGGCTCACGGGCATCGGTTTTCGACCCGAGGCGGTCGAGGCGCTCGGGCGCCGGCCCACCAGCGTGCAGGATCTCTTCGACCCGGCTCTCGAGGGCAGGGTCGGGATGATGTCGGACCTGAACGACCTGGGGAGCCTCGGGCTCCTCGCCGTGGGCGTGGAGCCCGCCGAGTCCTCGGAGTCCGACTGGCAGCACGCCGCGGACGCCTTGCGCGAGCAACGGGCAGCAGGTCTCGTGCGCAGCTACTACGACCAGTCCTACGTCCGCGCGCTGAAGCGGGGCGATATCTGGGCGGGGCAGGCGTGGTCGGGCGATATCTTCCAAGCCCAGCAGGCGGGATCCGACCTCGAGTTCGTGGTCCCCGACGAGGGCGCGATCCTGTGGACCGACAACATGATGATCCCCGCGAACGCACGCCATCCCCTGGACGCGATGTCCTTCATCGACTTCGTCTACCGGCCCGACATCGCGGCGATGATCGCGGATTGGGTGTGGTACGTGAGCCCGGTGCCGGCGGCCAAGAAGATCGTGGCTCGGGACCTGGGGGATCCGGCCGTCGCCGAGAGCCCGCTCGTGTTCCCGACCCCGGAGACCCTCGATGCGGGCCTGCTGAAGCAGTACCGCGTATTCGAGAACGTGGAGGAGGCCGCCGCGTGGGAGGGCATTTTCGGTTCGGTGCGGCTCGGGCTGTGAGGACCGGTTCCGTTCCGAGGGCCTAGGCGGCCGGCACTCGGAACGAGGAGAGGATCCCCTCGATCCCGGGGGTCGTGAGGGCGGGGTCGGCTGATTCCCGAACGACGATCGCGATCGTGTAGGTCCGTGCGGAGGTCAGCACCCCGATCGTGACGTATCGGAAACTCTCGCCGCCCGGATCTGTGCCCGTTCCCCCCACCGACACCGCCGGCGCCGCCCCCACGAGGCGCTGCTGAGGTGCTTCCACCACGACGTCGGACCACCCCGCGGTCACGGACCCGACACGCGCGGTCGCCGCGGCTTCGAGGTCGTCGGTCGTCGCAACGTCGACCGAAACCGTGACTTCGCCGTTCGGACCCGTGAGCACCGTCGCGTCGCCTTCTTGAAGATCACTCCACCCCGCCGGCGCTCGGAAGGCGTAGCCCCCTTCGACATTCTCGACGCGCATCGTGTCCGGGCCTTGCGCCGCGTTCGACGGGATCGTCGACGACGACGATCCACCCAACGACAACGCGATCGTGGCTCCGACTACGATCGCGATCGCCAGCACCAAAGATCCCACGACCGACCACCTCGTCGTGGTCCGGCGTCGGAGCTCGTGCTGGCGCTCCTCGAGCGCCTTGAACTCGAGCCAGGCGTTGCGGCGACCGCGCGCGCCTTCGAACGTGCGCACGACGGTTCGGTCCCGCGCGTCCCAGATCTCGTGACGCTCGCCGCGCCTGCCCACCACGTATCGGTCACCCGACGCGATGGCTTCGAAGTCGACGTCGCCATCGAGGTCGATCACCTCGGCGTCCTCGGCTTCCTCGGGGTCGTGTGGCATCACGCCGCCAGCCTGTCACCGAGGCGCGTGGCTGTCCAGGGCAGGGAATCCCACGCCCCGTTTGCGTCCCCCGTCCGCGGGTATAGGGACATTGCCCTCGTATCCGACCCAAGGAGGTCCACCATGTTCAGCACCACGCTCGCCGTGCTTGCCGCGAACGGCAACGGGAACGGCTCACTCGGCACCATCCTATGGATCATCGCCGCCGTCTTCGTGATCGCGGGCATCGTGTCCATCGTTCGCGGGGGGGTTCTCTGGGGAATCGTCCTGATCGTGATCGGACTCCTGATCGGGCCCGGCGGTGTGAGTATCTTCAACTAACCGGTCCGCGCCCGTACCGCGTCATGACCTCGACGAGCTGCCCGTGGTCCAGCGCGTGCGCGGTGATGTCGTCGCGGCCGACCATCGTGTCGGCGGCCACGAGCGCATTCAAGATCGCCTCTTCGGTGGCCTCGATCGCCCCCCAGAACAGCTCGCTGATCGACCCCTCGGGGATCATCGAAACCCGTATCGGCGCCGTCGCGCCCTCGATCTTGTAGCTCTCGATCTTGCCTCGGTTCCCGGTCGAGAACGCCAGGAAGATGTCGCTGCTCGAGTGTTCGCCCGCGCCGCCGGCGCCGGCGATGCCGAAGCCCGCGCGCTGCGCGAGCCGCTCGAGCTGGTGGGGAAGCATCGGCGCGTCGGTGGCGAGGATCACGATGATCGAGCCCATCCCTGGCTCGGCACGGCCGGCGAGCAGCTCCTCGTCGTCCCACGGCGACGGAACGACCGAGACCGGGATCTCGCGGCCGACCGGCACGCCGTCGACGGTGAGCCGAACGCGCCGGCCGTAGTTCGCCTGTACGAGCGCGCCGACGGTCCAGTTGCCGACGCGCCGCGACGCCGTTCCGGTCCCGCCCTTGAACCCGTGGCAGATCATCCCCGTGCCGCCGCCGACACCGCCCTCGGCTACCGGTCCGGTCGACGCGGTATCGAGTGCGGCAAACAGGTGCTCGGACCGCACGTGCATCCCGTTGATATCGCTCAAGGTGCCGTCGTAGGTCTCGCCCACCACCGGGAGGCTCCAGTACGCGGTGGGGTCGGTGCGCCCGCGCATCTCGGCGGCCACGAGCGCGTCGCGCACGACGCCCACGCTATGCGTGTTCGTGAGGGCGATCGGCGTGGTGAGCTGGCCCGACTCGCGGATCCACTCGAGCCCGGTGAGTTCGCCGTTCCCGTTCAGCCGATGGCAGCCGGCGAATACCGGTTCGGCGCCGATCCCGGGGTGGGGCACGATCACGGTCACGCCCGTGCGGATCGGACCGACGCCGATCCGTAGCGGACCGTCGCCCTCGATCAGGGTCGTGAGACCGACGGCCACGCCGCCGACGTCGGTGATCGCGTTCAGAGGTCCGGGCGCAATCTGGCCCACCGTCAGGCCGAGGTCTCGATAGCGCGTCATGGCGCGGGACGGTATCAGGCGCCGAGGGCTCGGGCGAGCGCCGTCGTTCCGGCTGCAAGCACGATCACGAGCAGGACGGGGGCCTTGCGCAAGGTGGCCACCGCGGCGACGGCGACGCCGAGCACGCGGGCGTCGGCGGTCAGGTTCCGTCCCTCGCCGAACGTGTTGATCGCGACGAGCGCGGCGAGGAGGGCGGGCGCGAGGAGGGCGACCAGGGCGCCGATCTGACGGGGAAGTGGCTTGCCGCCCAGCAGCATCGGCCCGAGCGATTTGATCACCACGGTCCCGAGGCCAACGAGCGCGACGATCGTCCAGGCTTCGGTCACGTCGTCGCCTTCCCGCGTGCGCGTCGGAGGCCGACGAGGCAGCCTACGCTCGCCGCGATGATCGGCACGCCCGCGGGCGTGAAGGGAGTGAGGACCAACGCGATCGCGGCACCGATCAGCGCGGCGAGCCTCGCGTCGCGAGTCGTCAACTGGGGGACGAGCAATGCCAGGAACAGCGCGGGGAAGGCCGCGTCGAGCCCCCAAGTGGCGGGATCGCCGATCAGGTCGCCGAACGCGACACCGATCGCCGTGCCGCCCACCCAGGCGGCATACAGCGTGAGCCCCGCGCCCAGCAGCACCTTCGGGTTGAATCGACCCTCGCCTTCGGCGGCCACGGCCCAGGTCTCGTCGACCGTCAGCTGCGCGTGGACGAACCGCGACCAGCGGTTCCCGCTTAGGTACGGAGCCACGCTCACGCCGATCGGGCCGTACCGAGCGTTCAACAGGAGCGCGGCGGTGACGGCCGAGGTGATCCCTCCGCCGGCGCCCAGGATCGACGCGGCCGCGAACTGGGCGGAGCCGGCGAAGGTGGTTGCCGACATCACGATCGGCGAGACGACGCCCATCCCCGCCGCACGCGCGAGGACCCCGAACGACGCGCCGAACCCGACGACGGCGATCGCGAGCGGCATGACCTGGCGCACCCCGTCGCGGTGGGAGCGCTCCGGTGCAGGCATGCGGCGATGCTACCGTTCGCCCACGATGCGAGGCCGTTCGTGACCACGTTGGACCACGCTGGGGCGGCGTTCGCACTCGGGATCGCCCTGGGGGCGGCGCCGGGGCCGGTGCAGCTGCTGATCCTCTCCGAGTCGGCGAAGGGTGGCCTCGGCCGAGGGCTCCGCGTGATGCTCGGGGCGAACGGGATGCTCATCGCGATCCTGCTCGCGTTGTCGTTCGGCCTCTCGGCGATCGAGCCCGGAGAGACGGCGCTGCGGATCCTGCGGATCGCGGGCGGGCTCTTCGTCGTGGCCCTCGGCGTGGGTGAGCTTCGATCGCTCGCCCGGCACGATCCTGATCAGCGGCTGCCGCCTCCAGTGGGACGGCCGTCGCTGCGGGGGGTCATGCTGGTGATCGTGAACCCGGGCGCATGGATCTTCATCGCGACGACGGCGAGTGCGGTGATCGCCGACGCCACATCAAGCGGGGGTCGTCCCGGGGGGGTGACCACATCGCTCGCGCTCGGGCTCGGCGTGTCGTGCTCCGACCTGACGTTCGCGGTGCTGGGGAGCAGCGGGCGCCGTGTGGTGGGTGACCGCGGCGTACACGTGATCCGCGCGGTCCTGTCGGTGACGCTGATCGGGCTCGGCCTGTGGTTCGTGTGGCAAGGGGTCACGGGATGACGTTGACCTCAGCGATCCCCGAGCTGCCGCCCGCGGAGATCGTTCGCCTGCTCCAAGGACTCCCGCCCGCCGAGGGCTACGACCTGCACGTGAAATACCTGCGTTACCGCGAGAAGCCCCACCTGTCGGCGTGGACCGACTTCACTGATCGCTCGATCACCCTGCAGGTGCCCGAGCCGTTCCTGCCGTTCGGCGAGGTTGTGCCGTACGGCGCGATGCGCCGCCCCGGCGCCGCGAAGGGGAAGCTGCGCTTCATCTGGCTCACGGAGGGGCTCACGTTCCGCGAGCCGCGCGAGGTGCTGCGCTTCCTCTACTGCCACGAATGGATGCACTGGTACCTGCGGGAGCGGCTCGGAAGGAAGGGCGCCGCGGAGACGACCTGCGACCGCTTCGCCCTGCGGAACTATCTGAAGGACGAGGTGACCGAGGCGGACGTGAAGGAGGCGCTCAGCCGACGGCGAGGGTGAGCCCGGGGCTCGGTCGTCACATGCTCTTCGGGATACGGAGCCGCCCGGAGATCTCGTTGCACTTTTGGCACTGGATGTCGCTGTAGCTGATGTCGCGTCCGTGGTGTTTCCCCGAGAGCGCGTTCACGTACCCGGCGTAATCCTCGTGGCGTTCCTTCGACGAGGGCTTGCGGTGCTCGCTCCGCCAGTGGGTCCAGGTCGACAGGCGATCCCCAAACTTCATCCGTCGAGCATATGTCAGAACGCTCGCCGACCCCGAACCCGTCAGTTCGCGGCGGCCGTCTCGGGCGCAGCGGCCTCACGTACCGCCGCTGTGCCGATCGCGCTTCGCAGCAGGATCTCGAACTGCTCGATCCGGATCTTCTGGCGCTCGGGCTGATGCCGCCAGCGGTGGAAGAGCCCGGGGTCGCGTTCCTCGGTGACGAGCGCGTCCTGAAGGCCACCCGACATCCAGTCGACCATCGAGACGATCAGTTCCATGTCGATGTCGTCGCGCACCTCGCCGCGTCGGATCCCGTACTCCACGAAGTCGAGCGTGCCGTAGGGGTCCTCACTCACCATGAACCGCAAGATGTCGCGCTTCAGCGTGAGGTCGTCGGTCCCGAACTCGCCGATCAGCACGACCCGGTACGGCACGTAGTCCTCGCGCACGAGGTGCTCCGTGCGCCGGAGCCAGTAGTCGACGATCGCGAAGAACCCGTCCTCGATGACCTTGGGCGGCGCGTCGAGCCAGGCGGGGAGCGAGGTGACCGCCCGCTTGTAGGTCTCGAAGAACAGGCCCGACTTCGACCCGAAGTGCTGGAAGATCGAGCCCTTCGCGATCCCGAGGTCGTCGGCGATGGACTCCACTTTCGTCCCCAGGTAGCCGTGCTCGCTGAACCGGCGCATCGCGGTGTCCAGGATCTGCTCCCGCTTGGCCGCGGTGCGTTCACGGCGAGATGACTTGGGGTCAGCCATGGACCCGAGGGTACCGGTGGTGGCGCCCGGGATGACTTCGCTTGCCTGACCCTGGGTCACGATTATTGGCTGGATGCCGTTCCTGTTCTCCGCTGCAGTTCCTATCCTGGTGCGACGCGGGTCGGGCCCGACCGCTGACCTGAAGTCACCCCGTTGCGGCCGAGGAGGCCCCGTTGTCCGAAGACCTCGAACTCCTGAAGCAGGCCCTGATCGTGGCCGACATGGACCTGGGCGTCGGAGCGGCGGAACGGCTCACCGCCGCGAACGCGGACCCCAAGTGGATCCTGGAGGACGGCATGGCGGTGGCCATGTTCGACCTGGGAGAGATGTGGAAGCGCGGCGAGGTGTTCCTTCCTGAGGTCGTGGCCTCGGCCGAGGTGTTCAAGGCCTGCAACGCGATCATCGAGCCCGCCTTGCTCGCGCAGAAGGACCCGAACGCCCAGGCGAATGCGCTCGTGCTGCTGTGCACGGTCAAGGGCGACCTGCACGACCTGGGCAAGAACATGGTGGGTGCCATGCTTCGCACGAGTGGATTCGACGTCCACGACATGGGCAAGGACGTGGGCGCCGATCGCATCATCGAGGCGATCAACGAGCTCGAACCGCAGATCCTCGGCATGAGTGCGTTGCTCACGACGACGGTTCCCTACCAGGAGACGGTGATCAAGCGGTTGGAGGCAGCCGGCATCCGCGACAGGGTGAAGGTGATGGTGGGCGGGGCGCCGGTCACGCCCGAATGGGCCGAGAAGATCGGCGCCGACGGCTATGCGAACAACGCCCCCGAGGCGGTCGAGATCGCGAAGAAGCTCACGGGGCTGGCGCAGTGACCGAGGTGGCGGCGACGGTGCTCAGCGGGCCGGGTGGCGAGGTGCGCATCGGCGACGAGCATCCGTTCAGGATCATCGGCGAGCGGATCAACCCGACCGGCCGCAAACAACTCACCGAAGAGCTGAAGGTCATGGACATGACCACCGTGAAGCGAGACGCTCTCGCCCAGGTCGAAGCCGGGGCCGCCGTGCTGGACCTCAATGCCGGCATCCCGGGGTTCGACGAGCCGGCGATGCTCTCGGCCATGGTGTGTGCCGTGCACGAGGTCGTCGACGTGCCGCTCTGCATCGACTCCTCGACGCCCGAGGCGCTGGAGGCGGCGGTGCCGCTCGCCCAGGGCAAGGTGCTGATCAACTCGGTGACCGCCGAGGACCATTCGCTCGAGCGCTTGCTGCCGCTCGTGAAGCGGTTCGGCGCCGCGGTGATCGGCATGGCGAACGACTCCGCCGGCATCTCGATGGACCCCGTCGTTCGCTTGGCCGCCGCCCGCAAGATCGTGGAGGCCGCGGCCGACCATGGGATCCCGCGCGAGGACGTCATCATCGACCCGCTCACGATGCCGATCGGCGCGGCACCCGACGCCGGCACCTCGATGTTCGAGACGGTGCGGCTCTTGCGAGAGGAGCTCGGGGTCAACGTCAGCTGCGGGGCGTCGAACATCTCGTTCGGCATGCCCGACCGCCGCGGCATCGACGCGACGTTCCTGGCGATGTCGATCCTGGGTGGCATGAACATCGCGATCACGAATCCGCTGCACGAGCAGGCCCGCAAGGCGATCCTGGCCGCCGACCTGCTCCTGGGTCGCGACGAGTACGGCGCTGCATGGATCGCCTTGCATCGGGCGCAGCTCGCCGCCGCCGCGGAAGGGGCCTGATGGCGGGCAGCAAGGTCGAGATCACCTACCTCCCCAGCGAGAAGACCGTCCGGGTGCCCGAGGGCACCACGCTGTTCAACGCCGC
Source organism: Actinomycetota bacterium (assembly GCA_039933515.1). Lineage (GTDB taxonomy): Bacteria > Actinomycetota > UBA4738 > UBA4738 > HRBIN12 > JAOUEA01. The sequence goes on along the minus strand of JBDTNY010000116.1, from coordinate 3,021 downwards.
GCACTGGGCGGGCCTGCCGATCGAGTCCACGTGCGGGGGGCGCGGCACGTGCGGCAAGTGCGGGGTGAAGGTGCTCGAAGGAGAGGCCGAGCTCTCGCTCGCCGACTACCGGCACCTCGCCGACAAGCTCGAAGCCGGGTGGCGCCTGTCGTGCCAGTGCCTGATCAACGGCCCGATGACCGTCGAGGTCCCGCGTCTGATGAAGATGCCGAAGGCCGCGACGATGGGCGTCGGGCGCTTCGTCCTTCTCGAGCCGAACGTCGTGAAGCGCTCCTTCGAGCTGCCGGCGCCTTCGCTCCAGGACCACCGTTCGCACCTCGCCCGCCTCCTCGACGCGATCGAGGAAGAGGGCTATACCCGCAACTACGACTGGGAGGTGCTGCCCCGCGTCGCGCGCGCGATGCGGACCACAACGACCGTCACCGCGACCCTCGTCGGCGAGTACCTCGTTGACGTGGAGCCGGGGGACACCACCGACCGCATGTTCGGGGCGTCGTTCGACATCGGGACTACCACGTGTGTCTGCACCCTGGTGGATCTGCGCAGCGGTGCGGCCGTTGCGGTGGCGTCGACGATCAACCACCAGACGCCGTTCGGGGCCGACGTGATCGCCCGCATGGCGCGGGCGATGCAGGACGACGAGGAGATCGCGAAGCTCCAAGCGGCCGCGATCTCGACCGTGAACGAGCTGCTCGGCCGCGTGAAAGAAGAGTCCGGCGTCGCGACCGAGGAGATCTACGAGGCGGTCGTGGCCGGGAACGCCACGATGCTGCACCTGCTCTGCGGTGTGAACCCGGGATCGATCGCGCTGGCGCCGTACGTCGCGAGCTTCACCGAGGCGCAGGACCTGCGCGCCGACCAGATCGGGTTCGACATGCACCCGCTCGGGTGGGTGGCGCTGTTCCCGTCGATCGGCGCGTATGTCGGGGCCGATATCGTGGCCGACATCGTGGCGACGGGCCTCGTGCGCGACCCGGAGATGCGGCTCCTGGTCGACGTCGGCACGAACGGCGAGATCGCCTGCGGGTCGGCCGAGCGGTCGGTCGCGACGGCGGCGCCCGCGGGTCCCGCGTTCGAGGGTGGGGAGATCCTCTGCGGGATGCGTGCCACCGACGGCGCGATCGAGGGAGCGGTGCTCTCGAACGGCAGGGTCGAGCTCCAGGTGATCGGCGGCGACGAGGTCGAGCCGCGGGGGATCTGCGGTTCGGGTCTGATCGACATCGTGGCGCAGCTCCGACTCGCCGGGCTGCTCGATGACAGCGGCAAGATGACCTCGCGCGAAGACGCCGAGGCAGCGGGGCATCCGCTCGCTGAGTACCTGATCGTCCGCGATGAGGTGAAGGCCTTCGTGCTGCGGGGCGACGTCGTGCTCACGCAGACCGACGTGCGCGCGCTGCAGTTCGCGAAGGGCGCGATCTCGACAGGGATCGAGACCGCGATGCGCGCGCTGAACCTGACGTCCGCCGACCTCGACGAAGTGATGCTCGCGGGGTCGTTCGGTTCCTACATCAACCCGGAGAGCGCCCGAGTGATCGGTTTGGTACCACCGGTGCCCGTCGACAAGATCAAGGCGGTCGGCAACACCGCCAGCGAGGGGGCGAAGATGGCCTTGATGTCGTTCCGCGAGCGGGAGGTCGCATTCGAGATCCCGGGCATCGTCGAGTACATCGAGCTCTCGGGCGAAGAGGACTTCAACGACCGGTTCATCGGGAACCTTGGGTTCCCCACGGCCGAGGAGCTCGCCGACGCCGAGGCCGCGCATGCCGCGCGCCTCGCCGGAAGTGCCGGGGCGTGACCTCGTGACCTCCACCGGCGCGAAGGTCGCCTTCCTGGCCTGCGGGGCCGTGGCCCAGGACACGGCCGCGCTGATCGAGCGGCACGGATGGGAGGCCGACGTGCACGGCATCTCGTCGGACCTCCACATGACCCCGATCGAGATCGCCCCCGCCGTGGAGGCCAAGTTGAAGGTCCTCTTGCCGAAGTACGAGCGCGTGATCGTGGTGTACGGCGACTGCGGCACCGGCGGCCGGCTCGACGCCGTGCTCGCGAAATACCCGGCAGTCCGTCCCGCCGGCTTCCACTGCTTCCAGTGGTACGCGGGCGAGCTCTACCAGCGGATGGAGGACGACATCGGCATCTACTTCCTCACCGACTGGCTCGTCACGAACTGGGACCGCGCGGTGATCAAGGGTCTGGGGCTCGATCGGTTCCCGTGGCTGCGTGAGACCTACTTCGGGAACCTGAGCCGCGTGCTGTTCGTGCGGCAGCACCCCGATCCCGGCCGCGAGGCGAAGGCCCGCGAGATCGCCGGCTACATGGAGCTGCCTCTGGAGATCCACGACCTCGGGATCGAGCCGCTCGACGAGCTGCTGACCCCGCTGATGGAGGAGACCGACGATGTTCGAACGTGAGAACGCCCTGCGAATCCTCTCGGAGGAGCAGGAGGAGATCGTCCATGAGCAGGCGATGCGGATCCTCGAGGAGATCGGCACCGACGTCCTGCACGACGACGCCCTCAAGATTCTGCACGACGCTGGCGCGAAGATCGACGGGAACCGCGTCTACTGGGACCGAGGGTTCGTGATGGAGCAGGTCGCGAAGGTCCCGCGATCGTTCCGCCTTCGCGGACGGAACCCCGCGCGGTCGCTGACCGTGGGGGAGGGCGGCACGCCCGTGTGGATGAACGTGGGCGGGCCTCCCTTCGCGAGCGACCTCGACGAGGGCCGGCGCAGCGGGCGGATCCAGGACCACGACACGCTCGTGAAGATGACGCAGGCCACCGACGTCCTGAACTGCGTGCAGACGGGCGCGTGCGAGGCCACCGACCTTCAGATGGAGAGCCGCCACATGGATCAGGAGTACTCGACGATCCGGTGGTCGGACAAGCCGTACACCACCTACGGGACGAGCGGCCCGCGCGCGCGGGACGGGATCCGGATGGCCGAGATCGTGCACGGCGGCCGCGAGGCGATCGAGGCCGAGGCGGCGCTCCTCGGCATCGTGAACCCGAACTCACCGCTG
>JBDTNY010000115.1:0-13498 GCA_039933515.1 Actinomycetota bacterium | reverse complement strand
GGGTGACCTCGACGCACTCGTCCTCGCGGATGAACTCCAGGGCCTGCTCGAGCGACATGTGCAGCTTCGGGATCAGCCGAACGAGCTCCTCGGAGTTGGCTTTGCGCATGTTCGTGAGCTGCTTCTCCTTCGTGGGGTTGACGTCCATGTCGTCTGCGCGCGCGTTCTCGCCCACGATCATCCCCTCGTACACGTCTTCGCCAGGGCCCACGAACATCGCGCCGCGCTCCTGCAGGTTCAGCAGGGCGAAGTTCGTGGTGGCGCCGCGCCGATCGGCGATCAGCGACCCGCTCGGGCGCGTGCGGAGCTCGCCGTGCCACGGCTCGTATCCCTCGAACACGTGGTGGAGCTGACCGGTTCCCCGGGTCTCCGTCATGAATTCGGTCCGGAAGCCGATCAGGCCGCGCGCCGGGACGATGTACTCCATGCGGATCCAGCCGGTGCCATGGTTCACCATGTGCTCCATCCGGCCCTTGCGCAGCGCGAGCAGCTGGCTGATCACACCCAGGTAGTCCTCGGGCGCGTCGATCGCCACACGTTCCATCGGTTCATGGATCTTCCCGTTCACCGTGCGGGTCACGACCTGGGGCTTGCCAACCGTGAGCTCGAAGCCCTCGCGCCGCATCATCTCGACGAGCACGGCGAGCTGCAGCTCGCCGCGGCCCTGGACCTCCCACATCTCGGGGCGCTCCGTGTCGATCACGCGGATCGCGACGTTGCCGATCAGCTCCTGGTCGAGACGATTCTTCAACAGGCGGGCGGTCACCTTGTCGCCGTCGGTGCCACCCAGCGGCGCGGTGTTGATCCCGATCGTCATCGACAGCGACGGCTCGTCGACGCGCGTGACCGGCAGGGCCACCGGATCGTTGGGGTCGGCGAGGGTCTCGCCGATCGTGACCTCCGCGAGTCCGGCCACGGCGACGATCTCTCCTGGCCCGGCCTCATCGGCGTCGACCCGGTCGAGTGCCTCGGTCACGTAGAGCTCGGTGATCTTCGCCTTCTCGATTGTGCCGTCGACCCGGCACCAGGCGACCTGCTGACCTCGCTTGATGTGACCGTGGCGGACCCGACAGAGCGCCAGGCGCCCCACATAGGGCGAGGCGTCCAGGTTGGTCACGAGCGCCTGGAGCGGATGACCGTCCTCGTACTCAGGGGCGGGGATGCGCGCCAAGAGCGTCTCGAACAGCGGCTCGAGGTCGCTCCCGGGCACGTCGCGGTCGAGGGAGGCCTGACCCTCGCGGGCGTTGCAGTACAGGATCGGGAAGTCGATCTGATCCTCGTCGGCGTCCAGGTCCAAGAAGAGCTCCTCGACCTCGTGAACGACTTCCGACACCCGGGCGTCGGGCCGGTCGATCTTGTTCACGACGAGGATGACCGGCAGCCTGGACTCGAGCGCCTTGCGCAAGACGAAGCGCGTCTGGGGAAGCGGTCCCTCCGACGCATCCACGAGGAGCAGGACGCCGTCGACCATCGTGAGCGCCCGCTCGACCTCGCCGCCGAAATCGGCGTGGCCCGGGGTGTCGACGATGTTGATCTTGGTGTCCTTCCAGCGGATGGACGTGTTCTTCGCGAGGATCGTGATGCCCTTCTCCCGCTCGAGATCCATCGAGTCCATGACGCGCTCGTTCACATCCTGGTTCGCTCGGAACGCGCCGGATTGCCAGAGCATCGCGTCGACGAGCGTCGTCTTGCCGTGGTCGACGTGAGCTACGATGGCCACGTTGCGGATGTCGTCGCGGAAGGGCATGCGGGGAACTCCGGATCTCGAAGGGGCACCGCGCGGTCGCGTGGCCAACCGAGTCTACAGGTGCGGCGCATGCGACCCATCGTCGAAGCCACGACCGGACCCCCGGGGCACGCCGGTCCCGTTCGGTGTAGAAAGCCGTTAGCGACTACGAGGGAGAGGACACGGATGTCACACCCGAAGGACCGACACCCCCTGATCGATCGACGTGAGTTCATGCGGCGCGCGGCCGCGGCCGGGATCGCCCTGCCGAGCCTCGCCGCGATCCTCGCCGCATGCGGCTCGTCGGACTCGACGGCCCCCCAGGGCGGCTCGGCATCGGCGGCCGGGCTCCAGCTCGCGCGCCCTGACGCCCCCGTGACGCTCGCGATCGCGGGCGACGACCTGCCGATCGCCGACGGCCTGAACCCGGAGTCCGGGCCGCTCAAGATCTTCGGGTACGCCGACTACATCTGGAAGAAGGTTCGCAACCAGTTCGGCGAGAGCTTCGGCGGCGTGCCGATCGAGTACACCGTGTTCGACACGCCTGACGAGATGGTGTCGAAGATGCAATCCAACGGCGCCGACTTCGATCTGATCGTCACGGTGACGATGGACAACATCGGCAAGCTCGCTCAGGGCGGGTTGATCCAGCCGCTGAACCACAGCTACCTCCCGAACGTGGAGAGCAACCTGGCGTCCGGCATCCCCGACTTCTACGACGTTGGACGCGCGTACTCCGTGCCGTACGTCATCTTCACGACCGGCGTCGCGTGGCGGAACGACCTGATCGGTGACGACATCGCGAACATGGAAAACCCGTACGACATCTACTTCGACACGAAGTACACGGGCGAGGCCCACCTGCTCAACGGGTCGCGCGACCTGCTCGCGATCGGGCTCCTGCGCAAGGGGTACGACCCCAACGAGAGCGACACCACGATCTTGGACGAGGTGAAGCAAGATCTGCTCGAGGGCGCCGACACGATGGGCTGGAAGTACGACCATGTCGACTACACCGAGCTCAGCTCGAACCAGTGGAAGGTGCACAACACCTGGTCCGGGCAGATGGCCTACTACCAGTACTACCTGCCGAAGGGGCTCGACATCACCGCGCTCTCCTACGCGTGGCCGCCGCAGGGCGCAGGCGGGCAGAGCGGTTTGCTCGCCCATGACCTGTTCGCGATCTCCAAGGGCGCCGCGAACCCGGTGCTCGCGCACGAGATGATCAACTTCCTGTACGACCCCACGAACGCCATCACGAACTACTCGTACGAGGGGTACCAGCCCACCGTCGCGTCGTTCAACGAAGAGAGCGCGGTCAAGGACGGATACCTGCCGAAGAGCCTCACGTACACGATCGTGACCGGCGACATGATCCCGTTGGGCGTCACGGAACTCGAGCTGGCGCCCGCGGTGAACCAGCTCTACCAGCAGATCTATCAAGAAGTCACGGGCGGTGCGTAAGGGCACCGACGGGGGGGCCTGGTTCCCCCGCTGGTTCTGGCCGTCGTTCGCCGCTCCCGCGACGATCTGGCTGTTCTTGCTCTTCGTCGTGCCGTTCTACGTGGTGCTCTCGGTGGCGTTCGGCACGCTCGACCCGATCTTCCTGACGGCCAAGCCGGTCTTCAACCCGGTGCAGTGGGACGTCACGGCGTTCCGCGGCGTCCTCGGGAACCTGCTCACGAATGGGTCGATCGAGCAGCAGACCCTGGTTCGCACATTCGTGTACGTGGCGATCGCGACCGTGGCATGCTTGCTGATCGGCTATCCGGTCGCCTACTTCATCGCGCGTCACGCGCGGCGGACGAAGGCGTTCTTCCTGATCGCCTTCATAGCGCCCTTCTGGATCAGCTACATGATGCGGATGTTCGCCTGGGTGAACCTGCTGCAGCCCGACGGGTACGTCAACCGCATCCTCCAGTTCTTCGGCGTCTTCGGCGAACCCCGCCTTTGGCTGAACGGCAAACCTTCAACCGTGATCATGGGGCTGATCTACGGGTACGTGCCCTTCATGATCTTGCCGCTGTTCGGCACGCTCGACCGGATCGAGCGCTCGACGATCGAGGCCGCACGTGACCTAGGGGCGGGGCAACTGCGAACCTTCTCTCGCGTGACGCTCCCCTTGTCCAAGCAAGGGATCCTCGCCGGCTGCATCATCGTCGCCCTCCCGATGTTCGGCGACTACTTCACCCAGACGCTCCTCGCGAGCACCCGACAGACCGCGATGTTCGGAAACCTGATCGTGAACTCGATCGAAACCTCGCTCGTGAACGCGGGGGCCGCGCTCGTGATCGTCATGCTCCTGCTGCTGATCGCGCCGATGCTCTACTACCTGCGGAGCACGAACGTGGCGCGGGAGCTGGCGGAGCGATGAGCGCGGGGTTGGGCATGGTACGCCCGAGCGCGTGGCGCCGGTTCGACGCGTGGGTCCGCAACCCCTGGGCGCAGGCGAGGTTCCTGTGGGCCGGCGCGATCGCCTACGTGGTCTGGACGATCGTGCCGGTCGTGATCGCCGTCGCGTTCTCGTTCAACGCGGGCAAGGCACAGACCACGTGGCAGGGCTTCTCCCTCAACCGGTGGTACACGCAGGACGTGAACTCGGTGTTCCAAGATCCCGAGCTGCGCTCGGCGCTCGCGCAGAGCTTCAAGCTCTCCGCGCTCGTAGTGCTGATCGCCGTCCCCCTCGGTGTCGCGTTCGCGATCGCGCTCGACCGCTGGCGGGGTCGTGGCGCCGGGTCCGCGAACTTCGTGATGCTCTTCTCGTTCATCACGCCGGAGATCGCCATCGGGGTCGGGCTGTTCCTCACGGTGACGAAGGTCCTGACCTCGGTCGGTCTGGGGTTCAAGTCGCAGGTGCTCGGCCTGTCGATGTACGAGCTCGCCTATCCCGTGATCATCGTGCGGGCTCGCCTCCTCTCGATCGGTAAGCACTACGAGGAGGCCGCGATGGATCTGGGCGCGTCACCCACCCGGGCGATGCGGCGGGTGCTGCTGCCGCTCCTGTCCCCCGCGATCCTCGCGAGCGTCGCGATCGTGTTCGCGTCCTCGATCGACAACTTCGTGATCTCGCAACGGCTCTGCGCGTCGGCGGCGTGTCAGACGATCCCGATCGTGATCTACAGCGCCGCGCGCCGGTCGCCCCTCCCCTCGTTGAACGCGCTCGCGAGTCTGACCCTGTTCACGTCCACGATCTTGATCGCGCTCGCCTTCGTCGCCTACCGGCGGCTGACGGCGGGAGAGCGCGCCGCGGTGGGTGAGGCGTGACCGCCGGCCGTTCCCTCCGCGATCGGCTCCGCGTCGCCCCCGGCGCGAGCGCGGTCCTGCCCGGTATCGATCCGCGCGGCACGCCCGGCGTGAAGGATCGCAAGGAGGCGGAGTCCGCCCGGCCCGCGCTCGCCGAGCGCCTGCATTCGCTGCAGGAGCGGCTCTTCGTCGAGGCGACGCGCTCGGTGCTCGTCGTGCTGCAAGCGATGGACACCGGTGGCAAGGACGGCACGATCGAGCACGTCTTCGGCACGATGAACCCGGCCGGCCTCGACGTGGCCGCCTTCAAGAAGCCGACCGAGGAGGAGCTGGCCCACCACTTCTTGTGGCGCATCGAGCGTCGGCTTCCCGCGCCGGGCCAGATCATGATCTTCAACCGCTCGCACTATGAGGACGTCCTGGTGGTGCGCGTCCACGCGCTCGTGACCGAGGATGTGTGGGTCGGCCGTTACGACGAGATCAACGCCTTCGAAGCGAACGCGATCGCCGCCGGCACCACCATCGTGAAGTGCTTCCTGCACATCTCCTACGAGGAGCAGCGCGAACGCCTCCTGGCCCGGCTCGACGACCACGACAAGCAATGGAAGTTCAAGGAGGGCGACATCGACGAGCGCGCGATGTGGACCGACTATCAAGCGGCCTACGAAGACGCGCTCCGCCGCTGCAGCACCGACGCCGCTCCGTGGTTCGTCATCCCCGCCGATCGGAAGTGGTACCGGAACTGGGCCGTGGCGAGCCTGCTCGCCGAGACGCTCGAAGAGCTCGACCCCGTGTACCCGCGGCCGGTGCTGGATGTGGCGCGACTCAAGGAGCGCCTGGCTCCCCCGAACTGACCACGCTCGCCCAGAACGCTCGTACCATGGACCCATGGCTGCCCGCGCCGTACCCTTCACCGTCGTCGTCGCCTTGACGGTCGCGGCCTGCGGTGGCGGTGTGGCCGCGCCCGATGCCCCGTCCTCGCGCCCCGCGAGCGCCCCGGCCAGCGCGGTCTCCCCGGGCGGGCCGAGCGGGGCCGCCACCACCGTTCCCGACGTGCTCGACTTCACGGCTCCGCGGCTGGGCGGCGGCACGATCGAGGGCGCCCAGTACGCGGGCGCGCCGCTCGCGATCTGGTTCTGGGCACCGTGGTGAACGCGGTGTCGGGCGACCGCGCCCGACGTCGCGCAGGTCGCGCGACAGTACGAAGGAACGAAGGTGAAGCTGCTCAGCATCGCGGGACTGGACTCCGAGGAGGCGGTCCAGGGGTTCGTCGACGAGTTCGGGCTTTCGTTCGACCACGCCTACGATGAGAACGCCGAGCTGTGGCCGCGCTTCGACGTTTTCGCCCAAGGGCAGTGGCTGATGATCGACGCCGCGGGGAACGCGACCCTGATCCCGTACGACCTCGAGGCCGATAAGCTCCGCGAGCAGCTCGACACCTTGCTCGCCACCTGAGGCCGAGGGCCTAGACCGGACGGCAGCGCCGCCGGCGGGCATACGCGCGACGCGAAGTGGCCCATCGGAGTAGGGACAGGCCCGCGAGGCCTGCCCTATCCTGGGGACACCCCCGAGCCAAGAGGAGCACCCCCCCGATGCGCCGTACCCTCAGCACCCTCGTCACGCTGTGCCTGGCGGTGGCCACGCTCGCCGCGATGCCGGCCACCCCGGCCCTCGCCGTGAACACGCCGCAGCCGATCGTGGTCTCCGCGAACCCTGCGAACTGGACGCCGCATGTGCTCGACGGGATCGTGAACACGATCGTCCCCGTCGGGGATCAGATCGTCGCAGGCGGCACCTTCACGCAGGTGAAGCAGCCTGGCGGACCGATCCTCGCACGGACGAACATCTTCGCCTTCAACGCGACGACCGGGGTGATCAACATGAACTTCGCCCCCGTCCTGGACGGGGAGGTGCTCTCCCTCGCGACCGACGGCTCGGGCACCTCGGTGTTCGTGGGCGGCGCCTTCTCGACCGTGAACGGGGTCGTCTCGCGCCGGCTGGCAAAGCTCGACATCGCGACCGGACAACGGCTGACGGCGTTCAAGGGCAAGATCAACAGCGGCGCGGCGATCTACGACATGGTCGTCCGGAACAACAAGCTCTACATCGGCGGCGCGTTCTCGACCGTCAACAAGATGCCGCGCGAGCGCATCGCGGCCTTCGACCTCCCGGCGGGAACGATCGACCCGAACCTGACCGTGACCTTCGCCGGCAAGCACAACGACGGGACGACCCGTGTCCACAAGTTCGACATCTCCCCCGACGGCACGAAGCTCCTCGCGATCGGGAACTTCCTGACGGCCGACGGGCTGCCTCGGGAGCAGGTCGCGATGCTCAACCTCACGACCGCGCCCGTGAGCGTCGCAAACTGGCAGACGAACCGGTATACGAACGCGTGCAGCTCGCGGTTCGACACCTACCTCCGCGACATCGACTTCGACCCGACGGGGCAGTACTTCGTGATCGGCACGACGGGCGCATGGTTCGGCGGTCCCGGCGCGGGCGTGCTCTGCGACACGGTCACCCGATGGGCCACGAACGCCACGGGCTCGTCCTTGCAGCCGGAGTGGATCGACTACACGGGCGGCGACACGACCTTCAGCGTCGCGGCCACGGGCACGGCGGTCTACGTCGGCGGCCACCAGCGCTGGTGGAACAACCCCTTCGCGGGCGACCAGCCGGGCCCCGGCGCGGTCTCGCGCCCCGGCATCGCGGCCCTGGACCCGCTCAACGGCATCCCCTTCCGCTGGAACCCTGTCCGCGACCCCCGCGGCCTGGGCGTGCAGTCCCTCGTCTCGACGGACCAGGGGCTGTGGGTCGGGTCCGACACCGCCAACATCGGCGGGGAGTACCACAGCGAGATCGCTTTCTTGCCGCTCGAAGGTGGCTCGGCCGTGCCCACGCACGTGAACTTCGATCTGCCGAACGAGCTCTACTCGCTCCCCTCGAGCGCGACCTGCCCGCAAGCCGACGCCTCGATCCTGTATCGGGTGAACGCCGGCGGTGACGCCGTCGCGTCCCAGGACTGCGGCCCCGGTTGGGCGACCGATACGTCGACGTCGCCGAGCGCATTCCACAACACCGGCAGCAGCACCGAGTCGAGCGGCGGCGTGACGCCGAACGGCTCTGTGCCCGCCACCACCCCCGACGCCGTCTTCAACACCGACCGCCAGGACCCCAGCGGCGGCAACGAGATGACGTGGAGCTTCCCCGTGCCGAGCGGGCGTTCGCTGAAGGTCCGGCTGTACTTTGCAAACCTGTGCGGCTGCTCCCAGCAGAACGGACGCCGCATCTTCAACATCGCGATCGACGGGTCGACCGTGCTCGCCAGCTACGACATCTCGGCGGACGTGGGCCACAAGGTCGGCGTGATGAAGGAGTTCGCCCGAACGAGCGACGGTTCGCTCGATATCCAGTTCACGCACGGCAGCCAGCGAGACCCGCAGATCAACGCGATCGAGATCATCGATACCGGCATCGCGCCGCCTCCCCCCGGGAGCGGCGCCGAGTACCTCGCGCACCGTTCCTTCACCGGCACGTCATCGGGGGCAACGAGCCAGCTCGCCACCCCGGGCACGGACTGGTCGGGCGCACGCGGCGCATTCTTCACGAACGGGAAGATCTACGCCGGGTGGAACGACGGCACCTTCACCTCGCAGACGTTCGACGGCTCGACGGTCGGAGCAAAGCAGCCCATCAACCTGAACGGCGTGACGGGCAGTTACTGGCCGGTCTCGAACGTCACCGGCATGGCCCTAGACAACGGCCGTCTCTACTACACCGTCGCCGGTGACGCGCGGCTGTTCTTCCGCTACTTCACGCCGGAGAGCGACGTCGTGGGCGCCGAGACGTTCGTCGCCAGCGGCAATGGCGACGGCTTCAGCTGGAGCGACGTGAGCGGCATGGCGCTCTCCAGCGGCAAGCTGTTCTTCGCACGCACGAACGGCAACCTCTCGTCGGTGGCCTGGGTGAACGGGAAGCCCTCGGGCGCCATCACGACGATCAGCGGCCCCGGGATCGACGGGAAGAACTGGACCTCGCGCGGGATGTTCGTGTGGGGCCAGAGCTCGGACCGGACGGCCCCGACCGTGCCCGGAACGCCCTCGGGCGTGTCGACCACGACCACGACGATCGACCTCACCTGGGGCGCGTCGACCGACGCCGTGAGCCGGCTGATCAGCTACCACGTGTACCGGGACGCCGATCCGACGCCGATCGCCACCGTGGCGAGCACCTCGACGGGCACGGTCTCCTACGTCGACGTCGGCCTTGCCTCGTCGAGCAGCCACACCTACCGGGTGAGCGCGATCGACGAGGCGGGGAACGAGAGCACCGCGAGCGGCACCTCGGCGCCGATCCATGTGCTCGCACCCGACCTGAACCCGCCGTCGGTCCCGGGAACGCCCTCCGGCGCGGCCTCGGGCAAGACCAAGATCGCCCTCTCGTGGACGGCCTCCACCGACGACAGCGGCAGCCCGATCACGTACCGGATCTACCGCGACGGCGACCCCACCCCGGTGGGCAGCACGACCAGTGCCTCCACCACGACCGTGGTGTACGAGGACACGGGCCTCGAGGTTGCCAGCAGCCACACGTACGCCGTCGATGCCGTGGACGAGTCGGGCAACCCGAGCGCGCTGAGCGCGGTGTCCGACCCGATCAGCGCAGGCGGTACCTTCTGGTCCGACGGGTTCGACACGGCCGACTTCTCGGCCTGGACCACCGTGACGAGGATGTCGATCGACGGTGGGCTCGGCGGCGCCGCCCCGCCGAGCGCCTTCGCGAGCCCCGTGGCCCAGAGCGCGTTCGCCTCGAAGACGCTCGGCGCCGACTTCCCCTCGATCTGCCTGAGCGCGAACGTCAACATGACGAACCGTGGGACGGCAGCGCTCGACCTGCTGCGGTTGCGAACCGCCGGCAACGGGAACATCGGGCGGGTGCTGCTGAACGCGAGCGGCATCCTGCAGGTCAGGTCCGACGTCTCGAGCACGGTCAAGGGCTCGGGACAGAGCCTCGCGCCCGGTTGGCACGCCATCGAGGTCTGCATGGTGGTGGGGACCACGGGTACCTGGGATCTCTACCTGGACGGCTCGCAGGTCATCACGGGATGGGTCGCCAACACCGGCACGACGCCGGTCGGGCGGATCCAGATCGGCGACAGCGTGGCTAAGACCTTCACGGTCAACATCGACGACGTGGTCGTCGACGGGTACGCAGGCTAGCGGCGGACCCGGTCAGCTCTCCCCTGGCTCGGGAGACCTCGAAGGGGGCGCTCCGGCGCCCCCTTCGTCGCGCCCGGCGCCCGGGGAGATCACCGGTGCATCGCCGATCAGACGGCGGGCGCGGCCTTGCCGGCACCGGGCCGGAGCGAGGCGACGAGCTCCTGAAGCTGGAGCACGCCGCGCATCCGCCATAGCACTGCCGCGTACATCGAGCACGCCACGAGCGCGAACACCGCCATGCTGAGCACCGTCGGGCCGAGCGCGGCGCGGCAGAGGATCCCTACGCCCCCGAAGATCGGGACGGACGCGAGCGCGGCGGCCTTGAACCCCGGCCCGAACGGCGTCAACCCGAGGAACCGCGACACCTGGATGAGCGGGAGGATGTTGCGCACGAGGATGCTCACGAACCACGCGACGGCGCTCCCCGTGATCCCGAACCTCGGGATCAGCGCGAGGTTCAACACCACGTTCAGGACCAGGGCGACGATCGTGTTCGCGGCGCTCCACCAGCTCTTGCCGCCCATCAGCAGCACGACGTCGACCGGGCCGCACGCCATGCTCACGAGCATCGCGAGGGACAAGATCACCAGCACCGGTCCGCCGGTAGAGAACGACGCGCCGAAGACGAGCACGAGCACGGGGGCGAAGATCGCCATCGTCAGGTAGATCGGCCACGACATCACCATGAGCCAGGTGGTCGCCGCCTGATAGACGGCCTCGGCACGGTCGTGCTCGCGCGCCGCGAGCAGGCTCGAGATCTGCGGCGCGATCGCCTGAACCATCGCCTGCAGGATCGCCTGTCCCACCACGATGTACCGGCTCGAGGCGGTGTACACGGCCGCCTCACCGGAGGATCGCAGCGCCCCGATCAGCAGGGTATCGAGCCACAGGATCATGACCTGGAACACCCCGGCCAGGCCCCTCGGGGCGGTGAAGCGCCAGAACTCGGAGAAGAGCTGCGGGGCCGGCGTGACCTCGCGACCACGCATGTGTCGCTCCGACCGCCGCTCGAGCACGAGGAGCCACGTCACCGCCGCCACGAAGCTGAGCCCGATCGGGAGCCCGTAGGCGAGGGCGAAGGCGCCCGAGCCCGCTGCCATCACGACCGCCGCCAGCGCCATCACGCACTGACCGAGCGGCTTGAAGATCTTGTCGACCGTGACCGACGGGATCATCGTCCCGAACCCTCTCGTGCCCGAGATCGCCACGGTGTTGATCGCGGACAGCGGCAGGAACAGGATCAGCAACCGGATGTAGGGCTCGAGCGCTCCCGCCTCGTCACCCTTGCCGAAGAGGTGAGAGAGCGGCTGCGCGTACAACAACCCGATCAGCGCGAGCCCGACGCCCGCGATCACGACCGGGATCAGGGCCACGACCAGCGTCCAGCGGATGTCGTGTACCCGGTCGAGCGTGCGGTACCGCGCGATCATGCGCACGAGCCCGGTGTCGGCTCCGAGCTCGGCGGTGTTGCTCGCGATCACGAACAGCGCGACGGCCTCGAAGAACACCCCGGCTGCGTCCTTGCCGAGCCCGCGCGTCACGATGATCACGAGCACGAAGTTCAAGACGCCGTACGCCACGCTGCCCGCGAGGTTCATCGCGCCGCCGCGCGCGAGCCGGGAGAGGTCTCGCGACGGGTCGCCCGTAGCGGGGGGCGGGGCCGGCTCCTGGCCGCTCACGGGGCGGGCCGCTGGGTCACGTCGATGTCGCGGGTCGGGTAGCCGTACCGCGCCCGCCACGGCGCGGTGAGCGCCGACACCCACCTGCGGTCGCCCGCCGGGAGCTCTGTTCGCCACGACTCGTCCCGGCGGATCTGCATCGCGCCCTGCGAGAACCGCATCGGGTTCCCGCCCACGGTGTGATCCACCCCCATCGCGACGTTCCCGCCGTCGATGAACGACAGGTCGAGCGGATCCTCGGGCCGCACATGCGTCACGATCCGACGCACGGTGGCCTCGGGTTCGGCCACGAGGTCCTCGTAGCGCACCCGAAGGTACGGCACGCCGGCGGTCCGAAGGAACGAGGTCATCGCGTTGTAGAGGTCGTACCTGGCGGCGGCCGACCAGGGCCGGTACACGATCATCTTCTCGCCCGTGTTCGGATCCTTCACCACGTCCTTCTGCCAGGAGTACGCGACCCCGCGTGGGTCGCGAACGAGGTGGATCACCCGCGGATCCACCCCATCCATGCGCCGCAGGATGAACGCATGCGACGGGAGCTTCGACGAGTCGACGACGACCGACGCGCCGGCCACGTCGGCGATCGACGAGTAGAGCGGCGCGAGGTACGACTCGTAGCGCGCGAGCCGGGCGCGCCATGAGCCCGGCAGCACCGGCGACGCGAGCACCAGCGTGGACCAGCCACGATCGAGCGAGTTCCGCAGGCGCATGACGTCGTCGACGTCGACCTGGTCCCAGCCCCCGAAGGCGCGATCGCCCACCTCGATCCAGAACGGGCAGTCGCGGAACGCGCTCCCGCACCCGCAGGTGGCGTTGCCGACCAGGCCGCGCCGCCAGATCATGCGCAGCTCCCCGACCGACACGAACCCCTCCACCCTGCCCAGGATCCGGTCGAGCAGCGTGCTGCCGGAGCGCCCCCAGCCGCCCACGTAGGCGACGCGCGTCGGTGCGGAGCCGGTGGCTCCGCTCACACGACCTCCACCGGGGCGGGCGGGCCGAACTCGGGCGTCGAGGCCAGCCAGCCGGGGCGGACCGAGGGCAGCCCGTCACGCGCGATGATCGCGGCGGCGACCATGATCGTGTGGATCTGCAGCGGCAGGAGCTCGTAGTAGGGAGACATGAAGATCGCCATCAGTATCGTGAGGTGTGGCCAGAACCTGATGTCGCGCGCGGTGCGCAATCGACCCCCGGAGCGCGCCGCGAGGTACACGAGCCAGCCCATGTACATCACGAGCGCCGGGATCCCGTTCGAGATCATGACCAGCCACAGCTGCCCGTGGGTGCCCACGGCGGCGTTCGCCGGGTTGTCCTCGGCCGTCTGGGGTGCGCCGTAGCCTAGGAGCGGGCTCTGTTGCGCCAGCTCGAGCGCCACGAGGTTCCGCCCGATGCGGCCCTTGTCGGAGTAGTTCTTGTCCACACGGGTGACCAGCACGTTCTTCAGCGGCGTGAACGCGAGCAGCAGCGCCAGCACGACCGCACCCAGACCGAACCACTTGATCGTGCGCATGTCGAGCGCCAGCGCCAGCCGCAGGCCGCCGTACAGGAGGCCCACCGACAGCGCGAGCCACGCGCCGCGATCCAGCGAGAAGAAGAACGGGACGATCGAGAACACCAAGAGCGCCCCCAGC
>JBDTNY010000114.1:0-44140 GCA_039933515.1 Actinomycetota bacterium | reverse complement strand
GCGATGTCGGGCAGCGGCAACGTGCTCAGCCCCCGCGTGATCCAGAACCTGTTCGACGACCAGATCAACGGCGGCAACGGCGGCAACGGCGGGGGCCGGCGGGGCGAGCACTCGCTTACCCAGCGCGAGCAGGACATCCTCGCCCTGCTGTCCGAAGGCCGATCGAACCGCGACATCGCCCAGCACCTCTACCTGTCGGAGAAGACGGTGAAGGCGCACCTGGCGGCGGTCTTCCGCAAGCTGGGGGTCACGAACCGGACGCAGGCCGCCATGATGGCCGTGCAGATGGGCATGGGCATGGGCGACGTGCAGGGCGCGCTGGCGAACGACCTGTAACCCGGGACCGGCCGTCAGTCGGCCTGGAAGTCCCGGTAGAACCGGCTCGCCGTCGGCCCACGCTGACCCTGGTACTTGTTCCCGGCCGTCCCGTACGGTACGTCGGCCGCCGTCGTGAGCATGAAGAACGAGATCTGGCCGATCTTCATCCCGGGGTAGAGCGTGATCGGCAGGTTCGCGACGTTCGAGAGCTCGAGCGTCAGGTAGCCGTCCCACCCCGGGTCCACGTAGCCGGCGGTCGAGTGGATCAGCAGGCCGAGCCGCCCGAGCGAGGATTTCCCTTCGAGGCGCGCGACGAGATCGTCCGGCAGGGCGACCCGCTCGGCCGTCGATCCCAGCACGAACTCGCCCGGGTGCAGGATGAACGGCTCGTCTGGCTTGACCTCGACGAGCTCGGTGAGGTCGGGCATCTCCTGCTTCACGTCGATGTACGGATACCGCGAGTTCGCGAACACCCGGAACTGTGAGTCGACGTGCAGGTCGATCGACGAGGGCTGGACGCACGTGGGATCGAATGGATCGATCACGATGCGGCCAGCGTCGATCGCTTCGCGGATCGTGCGGTCGGAGAGGATCATCGGGCGAGGATGGTACACGGACGTAAGTGGAAGCACCTCCCCGGGGCGGTCGGGATTCGCCGCGCGCTGCTCGCGGGGCGGTCGGGGCAGGCCGCACGCGGCCTACCCCTCCCTCGCGCCGGACCGTGCGGGCCGCCTAACCCCGCGGGCTCCTCAGGCGTGGCTTGCGGCGATCCACGCCGCGAGCTTCTGGTTGGCGGCGCCGCTGTCGATCGCCTCCGCTGCCATGGTGAGGCCATCCGCAAGGGTGGGGGCCTGACCGGCGGCCTCCAGGGTGGCGGCGGCGTTGAGGAGGACGACGTCGCGTTTGGGGCCGTGGGTGCCGGCGAGGATATCGCGAGCGATCGCCGCCGAGGCTGCGGCGTCGCCGCCTTCGAGGTCGTCGAGGGTGGCGCGGGGGAGGTTGAGGTCGGCGGGGTCGAGGTGGGTCTCGCGGACCTGGTTGTCGCGGACGTCGTAGACGGTCGAGAGGCCGGTGGTGGTGAGCTCGTCGAGGCCGTCTTCGCCGCGGAAGAGCTTGGCGCGGATGCCGCGGCGGGCGAGGACCTCGGCCATCAGCGGAAGCATGCGGGCGTCACTGCAGCCGACGGCCTGCGCGAACGGGCGGGCAGGGTTCGTGAGCGGGCCGAGGAAGTTGAATACCGTGGGCACGCGGAGCTCGCGACGCACCGGGCCCGCGTGCGCCATCGACGGGTGGAACACCGGCGCGAACAGGAACGCGATCCCGGCTGCGTCGAGACATCGCTCCACGGCGGAGGCGTCAAGATCGATCTTCACGCCGAGTGCCTCGAGGACGTCGGCCGAGCCGCAATGGCTGGAGGCGGCGCGGTTCCCGTGCTTGGCGACGGGGACGCCGGCGCCCGCCACGACGATCGCGGAGACCGTGGAGATGTTGAACGTCCCGCTCCGGTCGCCGCCGGTGCCCACGACATCGGTCACCGGAATAGGCGAACGCACTGGAGTCGCGAACTCGAGCATCGTGGTGGCCAAACCCTCGAGCTCGTCGGCGGTCTCGCCTTTGGTGCGCAAGGCCATCAGGAAGCCGCCGATCTGGCCCGGCGAGGCCTCCCCGGCCATGATGGCGCGCATCACCGATGCGCTCTCATCGGCAGTCAGGGACTCGTGTGCGGCTAGGCGGGAAAGCGTGCGCGGCCACAGATCCGGGTCCGGCTGGCTCATGGCGGGGAACGCTAGCAGGTCGCTACACTGTGAAGCCCGACGGCTCCTTCGGTCGGGAGATGCGGGTGTGGTTCAATGGTAGAACGCAAGCTTCCCAAGCTTGAAACGGGGGTTCGATTCCCCTCACCCGCTCTCTCTCAGGCGCCCGTCGGGGCGCCTGACGTGCGTCCCGAGGTCGTTCCGAGGTAGCTCGGCGCGGTGGGACAGAGATCCTTCAAGGGGCATTCTCGGCATCTCGGGGTGGGCGCCTTGCAGATCTCGCGTCCCAGACGGATGAACCCCACATGGAGCGAGGTCCGTAACCCGTCGGGTACGAGGTCGTGCAACAGGCGGTCGGCTCGCTCGGCGCTCGCTTTCGGCGGGATCAAGCCGAGCCGTCTCGTCACCCGGTGCACGTGCGTGTCGACGGGGAGCGTGTCGCGGCCGAGCGCGAAACTCAGCACCACGGCGGCGGTCTTCGGCCCGATGCCGGGAAGCGTCAGCAGGTACTCCCGAGCCTCGGGATCGGGCAGCTCGCCGAGTCGGGACAGATCGAAGTCTCCTTCCCGCTCACGCACCTCGAGGAGGATCGCCTGGATCCGAGGTGCCTTCGAGTTCGCGAGACCGCCTCTGCGGATCGCGTCGGCGACCGACACGGTCGTCGCCTCGACGAGGGCCGTCCACCCGCCCGGAAACGCCGCGCGGAGGTCACCGAACGCCCGCTCAGCATTCAGGTCGCTCGTGTGCTGCGAGAGAACCGTGTGGATCAGCTCATCGAGCGCGTCCGCCCGGCGCGGCGGCTCGAGCGCGCCGAAGCGCTTCGCGAGGCGGTCGTGGATCGTGCGGATCCGGCGGCGGGTCGGAGGCGCCCACGGGGCGGGCGCCGGGGTCACTGCGGGCCGGAGTCGCGCGCCGCGTTCCGGAACTGCGTGAGGTCGGGCAGGAACGTCAGCGGGATCGTGTCGGTAGGCCCGTTACGGTGCTTGGCCACGATCAGATCGGCGAGGTTCTTCTTCGCCGGATCGGTGTCGTCTCGGTGGATGAACATCACGACGTCGGCGTCCTGCTCGATCGCGCCGGATTCGCGGAGGTCGGAGAGCTGCGGCCGCTTGTCCTGGCGGCGCTCAGGATCGCGGTTCAACTGGCTGATCGCGATGACCGGGATGTCGAGTTCCTTCGCCAGCATCTTCAGCGACCGACTGATCTCGGCGATCTCCTGCTGGCGCGAGTCGGGACGGCGCCCGCCCATGCTCGGGTGGCTCATCAGCTGGAGGTAGTCGACGATGATCAGCGAGAGGCCCTTGCGGCCGGTGCGCATGCGGCGCGCCTTCGCCCGGATGTCGACGATGTTGATGCTGCCCGAGTCGACGATCGACAGGGGCGCGTCGTGAAGCGTCTCGGCGGCCTGCACGACGCGGGTCCAGTCGTCGGGACCGACGCGCTTGTTGCGGATCCGGTCCCACGGCACGCGCGCCTCGGCGCAGAGCAGGCGCATGCCGATCTCCCAACGCGACATCTCGAGCGAGAAGATCGAGACCGGCTCGCCGTTCACCGCGATGTTGCGCGCCAGGTTCGTGGCGAACGAAGACTTGCCGACGCCGGGCCGGGCCGCGATCACGATCAGGTTCCCCGGCTGGAGTCCGGAGGTGAGCGTGTCGAGGTCCCGGAACCCCGTGGGCAGGCCCGTGAACGCGGAGTCGCGGTTCTGGATCGACTCGAGGTCGAACATGGCCTTGTCGACGAGTTCGCGAAGGATCGCCACCTCGTCGCGGTCGTCGCGCCGGGCCACGTCGTAGATGCGCTGCTCGGCGTCGTCGGCGACCGACTCGGCGTCGTCGGTGGCGCCGTAGGCCATCTCCATGATGTCGGCCGCGGCGCCGATCAGCCGGCGACGGAGCGCGGACTTCGAGACGATCGCGGCGTAGTGCGCGGCCGAGGCCGGCGTGGGCACCTGATCGACGAGGTCGCGCAGGTAGATCTGGCCGCCGACGTCCTCGAGGATGCCTTCTCGCCTGAGCGCCTCGATCGCCGTGATGATGTCGACCGGTTCACCGCGCGCGTAGAGCCCGCGCATCGTGGCGTAGATGCGCCCGTTCGCCGAGCGGTAGAAGTCGTCGGGCTCGAGGATCTCGACGACGTCGGCCATGGCCTCGGAGGAGAGCATCATCGAACCCAGCACCGACTCCTCGGCGTCCAGATTCTGTGGGGGAATCCGGGGATCGGCGCGGGTCGGTCGCCTGACGTCCTCGATCGCGCGCGCCAAGCTAGCCCCTTCCCCGCAGATGGATCCCTGTCGCAGGCACCCTACGTTCCCCCGCCGAAGGACGGCAGTTGATAACTCCGGTGGATTGCATCGCCGCAGGTCGTGCGGAGAGATTCCTTGTCACACCGGCTCTGACCAGCGTTTCCACCATGTGGAGAACCATGTGGACAAGTGTGCACATCTGCTCTGACACGGAACTTACATAGCTGTAATTCCCGCCGCGGGGAAAGGTCAGCGAGACGCGGAGTCGAGCACCCGATCCAGCGCGGGATTCCCGTAGCTGTGGCCGACCGATCGAGGGGTGTGGCCGGCACGATCGGGGTGCTGGGGGTCCGCTCCGAAGCGGCGCAGGAGGTCGAGGAGTTCGCACCGGCCGCGGGAGTTGTGCACCGCGAGGAGGAGCGGGGACGCTCCCTGGGAGGTCTCGGCCTCGACGCTCGCGCCGGCTCCAAGCAAGATCTCCGCGGCCTCGACGTTCCAGCCCTGCACCGCGACGTGCAGAGCCGTGTAGCCCATCTTGTCGCGGGACTCAAGGTTGACGCCGACGGAGGCCACCAGCTCGCGGAGCCGCCCGACATTGTTCGAGGCCGCCGCCCAATGCAAGGGCGTCCGAGCTCCGAGGCCTCCCACCATGGTCATACCTAGCCCATCGGCGCGAAGGCACCTGAAACTGTGTACCGCAAACGCGGTAAACCCGCCGCGGGCCTCGCGGGGGGTATGAGAGGATCTCGTCAGCTCGGCGGGTCTTCCCCGACGAGGCCATCGACGGACTCTCGGATGAGGTCGGCATGGCCGACGTGTCGGGCGTACTCCTCGATCAGGTCGATCAGGATGCGCCGCATGCTGGGCGTCCGGCCGTCGGGCCAGGTGAAACGGGAGAGTTGCCCGACATCACCGTCAGCCACCAGCTCGGTGACCGCGGCGCGGGAACGCGCCACGGCGTCGCGCCAGAGGGTGAGGAGCTGCTCGGGGGTGTCGTCGGTGGCCGAGCGCCACTCCCAGTCGGGATCGGCGTCCCAGTCCACCGTGTTCCAGGGCGACCCCAGGTCGCGCCCGAGCAGCTTGCCGGTGAAGTAGTCGTCCTCGACCAGGGCCAGGTGCTTGAGCAGCCCGCCCAAGGTGACGGTCGAGGCGCCGACCGTGGCCTGCATGCCGACGGCGTCGAGCCCCCCGCACTTCCACGCCAAAGTCGCCCGCTGTCGCTCCAGGGAGCCGAGAAGCGTAGCGGTCTCGTCGCCCGCAACGGGAGGCTCCGCGCGCCCAATCTCGCCGAAGTCGGTCATCGGCGGTGAGTCTAACGACCAGTCGGCGACGGGGGATCCTCAGAGTTCCTTGAAATAGACCGCGACCGGGAACGGCGTGCAGCCGAGGCTGTGGTACAGCGCCCTGGCGGGGGCATGGAAGGCGTCGCCGCCGGTACCGATCTCGACCACATGGATACCTGGCTCCTTCATGTCCTCGAACGCGAGCTCGCACAGGGTGGTGCCGATACGTCGACCGCGATGCTCGGCAGAGACCGCGAGGATGTAGATCTCACCGTGGCGGCGCTCAAGATCGACGTTCCAGGCCACGTACCCGACGATCGAGCCCTCGTACTCGACGACCGCCACTTACTTGTGGTTCTTCGGATCGTGGAGGGCGTGTACCTCCGTGCGGTAGTCGTCGCGCCAGTTGCCGTACTGGAGGGCGAAGACGGTCTCGCCGAGTACCGGTCGGAGGGAATCCTCGAAGGAAGGCCCAATATCTCGATCGTGAGGTCGATGAGGCGTGCGCGGTCATGCGGAACGAACGGACGAAGTTCCATGAGAGTGCCCTTCGCTGATGAGGGGTCGACGACCGCGTCGATGCGCGATCAGCGTGTGCTGGTTCGTGGCTCGATGACGAGCCGTCCCTCAGCTCGCGGGTACGCCTGCGCGGCGAAGCACTCCATCTGCGTCATCCTAGCGACGCGCGGAGTCGACAGGGGGGAAGAAGGCCACGACGCAACTACCGAGCCGAAGACCTCCTCGACGAACCGCTGGCGGTTCGGCTTCGCAGACCCTGGGTGCCTGGGCGACGAAGCGCATCAAGCCACGTGACCGATACCACCCGGCGTCCTCGGGCACTTCGGAAGGAGGGGTCGGCGCGCGCGTCGACGAGCGAAGCGAACGCGGAGGTTCAGTCGCCCGTCCTCTCTCCAGTCTCGTCCGCGAGCAGCGCGCGCCGACCCCCGACCACCCCGACGACCACCCCGCACGCAGAAGGCCGGGGACGAACCCCGGCCTTCCGACGTGACGCGATGCGTCGGTCGATCAGCCCTCGGCGACGACCTCCACCGTGATCACCGGCTCCACGTCCTGGAACAGGTGGACGCGGACCTCGTGCGTGCCGATCGAGCGGATCGGCTCGTCGAGGCGGATGTCCTTCTTGTCGATGGGGACCTCGGCCGAGGCCGCGACCGCCGTGGCGATCTGGTCGGCCGTGACCGAGCCGAAGAGCTTGCCCTCTTCGCCGGCACGCGCGCCGATCGTGAACGCCCCCGACGCGATGAGCTTGGAGGCGATCGCCTCGTACTCACCTTTCTGCTTGGACTGGCGCGACGTATGCGCCCGCGCCAGCGAC
Organism: Actinomycetota bacterium; assembly: GCA_039933515.1. Lineage (GTDB taxonomy): Bacteria > Actinomycetota > UBA4738 > UBA4738 > HRBIN12 > JAOUEA01. The sequence continues at coordinate 37,204 of JBDTNY010000114.1, read as the reverse complement.
TCAGCGTGCTTGACCATCCCCTTCTCGGCCTTGACCGCCAAGCCCCGAGGGACCAGGTAGTTGCGAGCGTAGCCGTCGGCGACCTCGACGATGTCACCGGGGACACCGAGCTTGTCGACGGGCTTTTGGAGGATGATCTTCATCGCGACGAGTACGGGAGCATGGCCATCTCGCGTGCGTTCTTGACGGCGGTGGCCACGTCCCGCTGATGCTGGACGCAGTTGCCCGTCACGCGCCGGGCGCGGAGCTTCCCGCGTTCCGACGTGAACTTGCGCAGCGTGACCGTGTCCTTGTAGTCGATGTAGACGGTCCGCTCCTTGCAGAAGATGCAGAACTTGCGTTTGCCCTTCTTCTGCCAGGCCTTCTCGTCCTTTTCCTTGCGGGGGCGCTTGGCGCCTTCCCTGGACTTGTTGCTTCTACCCGCCATCCAGTGGTGTCTCCTCGTTCGTGGCGCCGCCGACCGGCGCAGCGACCTTCTCGCCCCAGTCGCCCGAGCCGGAACCGCTGCTCGAGCTGGAGGACCGCGAGGTCTTCTGCACGGTGGTCGTCGCCCACTTCAGGCTCGGGCCGACGTCGTCGGCCTCGATCTCGACGACGGTTCGCTTCTCGCCCTCTTGGTTCTCCCAGGAGCGCTGCTTGAGCCGCCCGGTCACGACGACGCGGGTGCCCCGCGTGAGCGACTCGGCCGCGTTCTCGGCGAGCGCGCGCCAGACGTTGACCTTGAAGAACGACGTGTCGCCGTCGGTCCAGTTGCCCGCCGCGTCGCGGATCCGTGTGCTGTGTGCGACCGTGAAGTTGGCCACCGCGGCCCCGTTCGCCGTGTAGCGCAGCTCGGGGTCGTCGGTGATGTTGCCCACGATCGTGATCTGGTTGTCGCTCGACATCTGTGCGTCACCTCTCTGCGGTGCGCACCCCGGAGGTCACTCCGAGGCGGGGGAAGAAGCCAACAGCTTCTGGGGGAGGAGCAGGACCTTGTGCCGGATGACCTCGTCGGCCAGGTTCAGCGTCCGCTCCAGTTCGGTCTGGGTCTCGGGCTCGCCCGTGAATCGTGCCACCACGTAGTACCCCTCGTGCTGGTGATCGATCTCGTAGGCGAACCTGCGCCGGCCCCACCGGTCGATGTTCCCGACCTCTCCACCCGTGGTGCTGACCACCTTGGTGATCCGGTCTACCGCGGTGCCGACCGTCGATTCGTCGGCCTCCGCGGGCAGGATAAGCATGATCTCGTAGTCCCTCAAACGTCACCTCCTCTGGTCTGGACGGCCCCCTCAGCGAGAGGGAGCAGAAGGATGAGGGTCGCCCAGGAGTGTACGGGAACGGCGCGAACGCTAGCAGCGGGCGCTGACACGCGAGGTGGACGGGGGGCGGTTCACTCTAGGCGGCGGGCATCGCCCGACTCGCCTCGTCGGCGTACCGGTAGCGGCCGTCGCGCAAGACGTAGCGGATCGTCGGCACCATGCCGCCGCGGGTTGGACCGTCGGCGGGGACGTCGAGCACCGCGGGGGTGCCCTCGAGCAGGGGGTAGCAGCGGCCGTCGAAGGGGCCGCCTTCCAGCTGGCCGAAGCGGGTGTCGCCCAGCGTGATCACGTCGGCCCAGGGAGTGGTGGTCTCGTTCATCTCGTCACCTCGCGCTCGTCGATGGGGGAACCGTACCCAAGGGGTCTGACACGTATCCTCGAACACATGTTCGATGCCGAGGGGTCCGTGGATCGGTTCAGGACGGAACATCCGGGGGGGTCTCCACGGTTACAATCTCGCGACGAACCCAGGCCGTGCACTTGTCAGGAGGCGCGAGCGATGACGGTCCGCATCAACGACCTTGCGACATGGAAGACCGAGGGCAGACGGTGGGTCATGCTCACCGCCTACGACCACCCCACCGCCCAGATCCTCGACCGTGCGGGCGTGCCCGTGCTGCTCGTCGGCGATTCGGTGGCCACGAACGCCCTGGGCTACCCGAGCGAGCTCCCGGTGACGATGGAGGAGATGCTCCATCACACGCGCGCGGTCGTCCGCGGCGTGGAGCAGGCGATGGTCGTGGGCGACATGCCCTTCCTCTCCTATCAAGTGTCCGCCGAGGAGGGGATCCGCAACGCCGGCCGTCTCCTGAAGGAGGGCGGCGCGCACGCGGTGAAGCTCGAGGGGCCGCAGGTGGAGCTCACGCACCGGCTCGTGGACCTCGGCATCCCGGTGATGGCGCACGTCGGGCTCACCCCCCAGTCCGTGCACGGGCTCGGCGGGTATCGGGTCCAGGGTCGCGGCGAGGAAGCCGCTCGCGCGCTCCTCGAACAGGCGCACGCGATGGAGAAGGCCGGCGCGTTCGCGATCGTGCTCGAGGCGATGCCAGGAGACGTGGCCGCCCGCGTCAGCGGCGAGCTCCACATCCCGACGATCGGGATCGGCGCGGGCCCCAACTGCGACGCCCAGGTGCTAGTGATCAACGACCTGCTGGGACTCACCGAACATCCGCCGAAGCTCGCGAAGGCCTACGCGGATCTGCGCGGGACGATCACCGAGGCGGTGCGGGCGTTCGCCACCGACGTCGAGGCCGGTTCGTTTCCCGACGACGACCACACCTACTCGTAGGCGGCGCGGGCGGGCGGGCCTAGACTCGCCGCGTGGAACCTGCGCCGCAGCCTGAACGCCGATCATGGGCGTTCATCGTCGTCATCGTCTCGACCTTCGCGCTGACCGCGGGACTGATGCTGACGTGGCCGGTCGCCTCGAGCGGGCTCTCACTGGGCATGCAGGCCGGGATCGCGACCTACGCGGCGACGGCGGCCTGGATCGCGGGGGCGCGATACCGCGACACGCGCGACCCGCACGCGTTGTTCCTGGCCGCCGGGCTCGCGGTGCTCGCGACCCAGACGCTGTTGTTCGGGGTGCTGTGGACGCAGATCGATCCGTTCCGCACGTCGGGGGGCGCGTTCGGCGGCTTCGGCGTGATCGATCCCCCTGGCGCCGCGATCCCGCCCCTCGCCTGGCAAGGGGGATGGCTGGTCGCGGCCACCTGCTTCGCGCTCGCGATGCCGCCGTGGGACCGACGTGGCCGCCCGCCGTCGCGTCCCGGTCGCGTGGCGCTCATCGCGGGCGTCGCCATGCTGACCCTCGACGTCGCGCTGATGATCTGGCAGCCGCGGCTCTCCACCGGCAACTACCTGGGGATGCTCGACGAGTCGGTCCCCGCCGCGGGCATGCTCGGCCCCGTGAGCTGGATGCTCGCGCTCGCTACATCGGCGCTCCTGTCGGTGGCGGCATTCCGCGAGCATCGCGCTCGGCGGGCGTGGATCGCCGCGGCGTTCGTCGTGGGGGTGGGGATGCAGGCGCTCGTGCTCGTGCGGCCCACCGAGGGACTGCCGCCGGTGCAGTGGGGCGATCTGCTGCAGCCGGTGGTGCTCGCGCTCGTCGTGGGAGGGCTGTTGGTGGCGCAGCGTGTCGAGGCATCTCGCGCGCGGCGGGCGACCGACCGCGCACAGGCGATCGTGGGCGGCCGCGCCGAGATCGCGAGCATGGTCGCGCACGAGGTGCGGGGGCCTGTGGCGACGATCCGCGGGTTGGCCGGCACCACGCTCGCCCATTACGACAGGCTGAGCGACGCCGAGCGACGCGAGTTCGTGGATCTGATCGAGCAGGAATCGCGCCGGCTGCTGTCGACGGTCGATCAGACCTCGCTCGCCCTGAAGATCGACGCGGGCACCGTGACGCTCGACCGGCGGCCCACCGACCTCGCCGAGGTCGTGCGCGAGGGCGTCGCCCGCGTGGACGTCGGCGATCACCCCGTGACGATCGGAGCGGAGCGTGGACTGGAGATCCCGATCGACCGGCGCCTCGTGGCCGAGATCGTGCGCCAGCTCGTGGACAACGCCGCGAAGTTCTCGCCCCCGGCCGCTCCGATCGGGGTGATCGTGCGTCCGATCGTGGGCGGCGCGGAGCTCGAGGTGATCGATGCCGGTCCCGGGATCCCGGCCGCGATGCGCGAACAGGTCTTCCGCAAGTTCCCCGGATGGCGGCCGACGGGATACGAGGAACGAACCGGTTCCGGACTCGGGCTCTTCATCTGCCGGGGTTTGGTCGCCGAACACGGAGGGGCGATATCCGTCGAAGACGGACCCGAGGGCGGTACGATGCTCCGCGTTCGGCTCCCGAGCGAGGTGTGAGAGTGAGCGCGAGCCAAAGGCCCGTCACGCTGTTGATCTGCGACGACCACAAGGTGCTGACCGACGCCCTGGCAACCGTCGTCGGGCTCGACGACGGCCTACAGATGATCGCGCCGCCGGTGCACGACGCGGAAACCGCGATCGCCCTGTGCACCGAGCACCTCCCCGACGTCGTCCTGATGGACATCGTCCTCAAGGGCGGCGGCATGTCGGGCATCGATGCGACCCGCAAGATCAAGGAGGTCTCCCCCTCCACGAAGGTCGTGATCATGACCGCGCACGACGAGGAGCGCCTGCTGGTCGAGGCCGTCGAGGCGGGCGCCTCCGGGTTCCTCGGCAAGGACGAGGCAGCCCAGGAGCTGCTGTCGGCAGCCAAGGCGGCGGCCGAGGGCGAGGTCCTGATCGACCCGGCCACCCTCACCCGGCTGCTCGCCCAGGTGGCCCGAGAGCGGGCCCTGCAGCGCGACGCTCAGAACCTGCTCGACGACCTCACCGAGCGCGAGCGGGAGATCCTCCAGCTGCTCGCCGAGGGCACGCGGAACGACGACATCGCCACCAAGCTCTACATCAGCCCGCAGACCGTGCAGACGCACGTCCGGAACATCCTGGGCAAACTCCGGGTGCACTCGAAGCTCGAGGCCGTCGCCTTCGCCGTCAAACACGGCGCGATCAACGTCTGAACGAGCCCGGCTGGGATCCGCCGAGTTCGGCCGTCAGCGAGTTACCCGAACGCAGGTATGCAGGCGTGGGCGCCCAGGACCGAGGTAGTGGGGGAACAGCCGGTCCGGCCGCCACCCCCTCGGCGACCGAGCCGATCTGGTCGAGGGCCCGACTCCACCCCTCCCGGAGTCGGGCCCTTTTCCATGCCCGGACCCCTCAGCGAAGCTCCGCGCGTCGGACCTTCCCACTCGAGGTGCGGGGAAGGTCGGCCACCAGCACCAGGTCGCGCGGCGCCTTGTGCCGCGCGAGCCGGTCGCTCGCGTGGTCGCGGAGCTCGTCGAGGCTCGGCGGGTCGTCGATCGTGGCGGGAACGACGAAGGCGACCACCTGCTGGCCCCATTCGGGATGCGGACGTCCGGCGATCGCGACGTCGGCGACCTTCGGGTGCAGTTGGAGCACCCGTTCGACCTCGTCGGGCCAGACGGTCTCGGCGCCCGAGCGGATCGCTTCGTCGAGGCGTCCGCTGACGTGGAGCAGCCCCTCGTCGTCGATCGAACCCGCGTCGGCCGTCAGGAACCAGCCGTCGGTGGTGAAGGTCGCGCCGGTGGCCGCCGGGTCGTGCCGGTAGCCATCCATGATCGTGGGGCCGCGCAGCTTGATGCGGTCCTCGTCGCCGATCCTGAGCTCCGTCGCCTCGAACGGCGCACCGTCGTAGACGACCCCGCCGCAGCTCTCGGTGAGCCCGTATGTGGACACGAGGTGGCCGCCGAGAGCCTCGGCGCGCGACCGGAGCTCGGCCGGCACGTGGCCGCCGCCCAACAGCAGCACGCCGAACCGCGAGAGGTCAGCGTCGGCTTCGATCAGGCGCCGCAGCATGGTGGGCACGAGCGCGACCGCCGCGCCGCTCGGCGCCTCCACTCGCAGTCGCTCCGCGTCGAAGCGTTCGAGGACGGTGATCGGCGATCCGAAGATCGCGGCCCGCAGGAACACCAGCAACCCCCCCACGTGCGCAGGCGAGAGGCAGGCCACCCACGGATCGTCGTCGTCGGCGCCGAGGGCGCGACGCGAACCTTCGACGGCGGCCGCCACCGCGTTGCGCGTGAGCTCGACGAGCTTGGGCGTGCCGCCGGTCCCCGAGGTCGCGACGACCACGCCGATATCGCGGCCGATCGGCGCAGGTTGCGCGAACAGCGTCAGCTCCCCGTCGGCCCCCAGCACGGCTGCGGGACGCGCCCGATCCACGAGCGCCGTGCGTTCGGGCGGCGCGAGCCGGTGGTCGAGCGGCAAGAACGGGACCCCCCGATCCCACAGGTCCGCGACCAACGGAGCCCACGGAGCGCCCGGTGGCAGCGCGATCGCGACGAGCTCTCCGGGTGCCAGGCCACCGACCGCGTCGCGGATATCCATGCCCGCAGGCTATCGCCGCCGGGCCGCGTCAGCCCTTGATCACGAAGTCGGCCGCGGCCACCTGCCGGTAGTTGTCGGCCAGCAGGTAGTAGACGGTGTAGCGCCCCGGCGGCAGCGGCCACCGCGGGATCGAGCCGGCGCCGAGGCTCCCCGAGCCTTCCTGGGTCGCGCCCGTGTAGCGGTAGCCCTTGTAGTAGGCAACCGACGGGTCGGCGTCGCGCTCGTACACGCCGATCCAGTCGAAGCGGTTCCCCGGTGCGAGGGTCCACGTCACCCCGATCGGCTCCCCGACGTCGAACGCCCATGCCGTGATCGCGATCTCGGGCGGCGCTCCGGGCGCGTGCACCCAGAACGGACCTCGGGCCAGCGGAGCATCGACGGCGTCGACCAGCACGGCCTCGTACGACCCCGGTGATAGTGAGCCCGTGGCGAAGGCGACCGATCCGTCGATCGGCTGGGCGCCGGGGATCGGCTGCGCGTCGAGGGCGTCCGCCGACGGGTCGCCGCCGGCCGGCACCACGACCAGTCGTTCGCCGGCGGCCCCCGGAGCGCGGTAGGTCACGGTCACGTCGTCGCCCAGGTTCACCAGGCGCGGCGCCGCCGCCACCAGCACGGGCGGCGTGCCCGGCACGACGTCGAACGAAGACCTCACCGCCCGGTGGTCCGAGCCCCAGGGCTTCACCGAGATCGAGACGCCCGGGCCGCCTCGCTCGCCGACGACGCGGCTCCCGACTGGTGTGACCGCTCCCCCGGCGACCCAGATCTGGTCGATCCGATCCTGCGGCGCGTCCTTGCGGGGATCCCAGCTGTCCGGAGACGGGGGGCGGCCCGCGGGCCACGTGAGGCCCTCGTCGGTCGTGGGGTCGGGGTGCACCGCGCGCCACGAGTCGACGAACCCGCGCCGCTCGAGGAGCCGGCCGACGGGCCATGCCACCGGCCACAGGATCTGCGGGCGCTGCCCGATCGTCGCCTCGGTGTAGTCCGCGCCCGTGGGCGAGTTCATGTCCCCCAGCACGAACGACGGGATCCCGGCGGCGGTGAGCGGCATCAGCGCTCGGACGAACGGCCGAAGGTCGGGGAGTCGCACGGCACGCTCGGTCCGCAGGACCTTCTTGCGGGACCAGCCGTCGAGGATCCGGCGCGGCCCGTACGCCGACGACGACAGGTGCACGTTCGTCACCGCGACCACCTGCCCGGGAGCGAGCTCCACGAATACGTACCTGCCGTCGGCGCCGGGCGGGTCGATGAAGGGGTACCGCGAGATCAGGTCGAGCCGGTTGTTCCAGTAGTCGTACCCGGCCTCGCGCGCGAGCCTGCGCACGTGCGCGTAGCCCTCGTTGATCCCCACGACGTCGGCGTGGGCCTTCGCGACCGCCTCGACGATCTTGGCGAAGTCGATCACCGTCCCGCCGTACTCGACGTTGAAGGTCATCAGGCTCAGCCGCACCGGCGCGGGGACGGCCGAGGCCGACGGAGCAAGGGTCGGCACGAGCAGCGCGGCCGCTGATAGGACGGCGATCGAGGCGGAGATCGTCCTGCGCGCCATCGGCCGACGCTAGCACGGCCCCCGATCGGGGAGATAGCCTGCGGTCCACTACCCTGTACCGGACCGTACGAGTGCGCGCTCTAGGAGTCAGAGGTCATATGGTGGACTGGCAGGGAACCGGCGATTACGAGGACATCCGCTACGAGACCGCCGAGGCCATCGCGAAGATCACGATCGACCGCCCGGAGGTCCGCAACGCCTTCAGGCCGCAGACGACCCGCGAGCTGATCCGGGCGTTCGACGCGGCGCGCGACGACCCCGGGATCGGGGTCGTGATCCTCACCGGACAAGGCCCCGAAGCCTTCTGCAGCGGCGGCGACCAGAAGATCCGCGGCGACGACGGCTACATCGACGAGCGGGGCATCGGGCGGCTGAACGTCCTCGACCTGCAGATCGACATCCGCCGCCACCCCAAGCCGGTGGTGGCGATGGTGGCCGGCTACGCGATCGGCGGTGGCCACGTGCTGCACCTTTGCTGCGACCTGACGATCGCGGCTGAGAACGCACGGTTCGGCCAGACCGGACCGCGGGTCGGGTCGTTCGATGGTGGGTACGGGATCGGTCTACTCGCCAGACAGATCGGCGAGAAGCGCGCGAAAGAGGTGTGGTTCCTCTGCCGCCAGTACGACGCCGCGACGGCCCTCGAGTGGGGCCTCGTGAACACGGTCGTGCCGCTCGAGGAACTGGAAGCGACCACCGTTGCCTGGTGCCGCGAGATGCTCGCCTACTCCCCGCTCTCGCTACGGCTACTGAAGGCGGGCTACAACGCGGGCGTCGACGGGCTGGCCGGCGTGCAGCAGCTCGCGGGGGATGCGACGCTCCTGTACTACATGTCGGAGGAAGCCCAGGAGGGTCGCGACGCTTTCAAGGACAAGCGCGACCCCGACTTCTCCCGGTTCCCGAAGCGGCCGTGAGCGGCGCGGCGCTCTGGTGGCGGGGCGCCCGGCCCCGGACGCTCGGCGCGGGGATCGTGCCGGTGTTCGTGGGCGCGGCCGCGGCCGGCGACGTGATCTGGTGGCGGTTCGCCGCCGCCCTCGTCGTCGCGGCCGGCCTGCAGATCGGCGTGAACTACGCGAACGACTATTTCGACGGGGTGCGGGGCGTCGACACGCACGAGCGGCTAGGCCCGCCGCGCCTCACGCAGAGCGGGCAGGCGTCGCCCCGGGCCGTGCTGGCGGCCGCGCTCCTCTCGCTCGGCGCCGCCGCGGTGGCGGGGCTCGCGTTGGCCCTCGCGACGCAGCCGGTGTTGATCCTGTCCGTCGGCGCGCTCGCCCTGATCGCGGCGCTGCTCTATTCGGGCGGGCCTCGCCCGTACGCGGGACTCGGCCTGGGTGAGCTGATGGTGTTCCTGTTCTTCGGGCTCATGGCCACTTGCGGCACGGCGTTCGTGATGGTCGAGACGGTGCCGGCCGCGGCGTGGTGGGGCGGGGCGGCGCTGGGGTTCCTCGCGGTCGCGATCCTGGTGGCGAACAACCTGCGCGACATCCCGACCGACGGCGCCACCGGGAAGCGCACGCTCGCGGTGCGGCTCGGGGACCGCCGAACCCGGATTCTCTATCGAGCCTGTGTCGTGGCGGCGCTCGCGACGGTGGCGCTCGGTGTGGTCGCGTTCATCGTCGACGAATCGGCGGGGGCCACGCAGTGGACGCTGATCGCGCTGGCCGCGTGGATTCCCGCGATCCGCCCGATGGAGGCGGTGGGAACGGCGAACGGCCGGGATCTGATCGCGGTGCTGACGGGGACCGCTGCGATCCACGCCGGGCTGGGACTCCTCTACGCCCTCGGCCTCGTGCTCACGCGTACGGTGTGACGATGGAACAGGCCGATCTCGACCTCGCGTGCGCCTGGGCCCTCGTGGACGAGCTGGTCGCCGGTGGGGTCGAACACGCCTGTCTGTCCCCCGGCTCACGATCGACCCCGCTCGCCGTGGCCTTCGCTCGGCATCCCGGGCTCACGGTGCACATGCATCTCGACGAGCGGTCGAGCGCCTTCTTCGCGGTGGGCCTGGCACGTGCTTCGCGGCGACCGGTCGCGATCGCGTGCACGAGCGGCACCGCGGCGGCGGAGTTCCTGCCGGCGGTGGTGGAGGCGTCGCAATCGCGCATCCCGATCGCCGTCTTGACCGCCGATCGTCCTCCCCGCCTGCGCGGCACGGGGGCGAACCAGACGATCGACCAGAGCGCGCTGTACGGGGCGTATGCGCGCGCCGCGATCGAGATGCCGCTGCCCGAGACCGAGGGCCAGGACTCGTGGTGGCGCCAGGCCACCCGCGAGGCGCTCGAGGCGCTCGTGGGCGACCCGCCCGGTCCGGTGCACATCAACTGCCCGTTCGAAGAACCCCTCACGCCCTCGGTGGGGATCCCGCTGCCGGCGCCCACCGACGAGCGGCCCGAGATGCCACGCCGGCCCGACGCTGAGCTGACCGCCGAGGAGGGTGACCGGCTCGCGGCCGAGATCTCGGGCACGCGCGGCGCCGTCGTGATGGGCGCTTGGCCGGGCGACCTCTCGGCCGACGCGGCGTTCTGGGGCCAGACGCTCGGATGGCCCGTGATCGCCGAGCCCACCTCGACCGGGCGCCGACACGGCGAGGCGCTCGCTGCCGGCCTGGCGCTGTTGGGCGACACCGGGTGGTCCCAGGCCCACCGGCCCGAGCTCGTGATCCAGGTGGGCGCCGCGCCGACCTCGCGCGCGACCCAGGCTTTCATCGCGTCGGCGGAGCGGCTGATCGTCGCGGATCGGTGGCACCTCGATCCCGATCCGGAACGGCTCGCCTCGTGGCGCATCGCGGTCGACGCCGAAGCCCTGCGCGACGCCCTTCGTACCCGCCCGATCGATCAGGCGGGCGGGGTGGCCCTGATGGGCGAGCACACGCCGGAGGCGGCGCGCGAGCTGTGGGAGGGACGTCTCCACGCCGCCCCAACCCCCTGGCGGTCCGCATGGAGCGCGGCCGACGACGCGGCCCGGACGGCCCTGGACGCGTTCCTGGACGGCGCGGACGAGCCGTTCGAGCCGCGGGTCGCGCGCGACGTCGCCGCGTGGATCCCCGACGGCGGCACGCTCTTCGTCGGGAACTCGACGCCGGTCCGCGACCTCGACCTCTCGATGGCGCCGCGCGACGGGCTCCGGGTGTTGGCCAACCGGGGTGCGAGCGGGATCGACGGCCTCGTCTCGAGCGCGCTGGGGATCGCGAGCGCAGGACCACGGAGCGGTCCGGCCGGGTGGGAGGCGCGGCAGATCACGGTGGCCCTGCTCGGCGACCTCTCCTTCCTGTACGACCTCGGGGCCGTGGCCTGGAACGCGCGCCGCGGGATCGATTTGATCGTGGTGGTGATCGCGAACGGCGGCGGAGAGATCTTCTCGCTGCTCCCCCAGCGGGAGCTCGCCGAGCATCGGGAGCTCTTCGTCACGCCCCACGGCGCCGACCTGGGCGCTTTGGCGACCGCGTCTGGAGCAGGGCACGGTCGGGTCACGCGCGCCGGCGAGCTCGTGCCCGCGCTCGACCGCGCGCGTGAGGCGGGCGGGCTGCAGGTCGTGGAGGTCGTCGTCGACCCCTCGCGTGCGCTCGAGCTCCGCGCGGGTCTGGCCGCCGCGGTGTCGGCCGCGCTCCCGCGCTAGGCTCGCCGCCGATGGATCCGAACATCGGGATCGCGACCCTGGCCGACGTCGAGGAGCTGGCGCGACTGCGCTGGCAGCTCTACATCGAGGACCTCACGGGCGAGCCCGAGCCCTACGACGTCTTCGTCGAGCGGTTCGCCGGGTTCGCGCACGAGGCGCTCACCGACGATCGCTGGCGCGCGTGGATCGCGGAGGACCTGGGCCGGTTGGTCGGCGCGCTCTGGCGTTACTCGGTTCCGCGCGTACCGCAGCCGGGGAGCGGCGAGCCGCAACCGCTCGCCTACGTCACGAACGCCTACGTGGAGCCCGAGTACCGGAGCGAGGGGTTGGGAGCGCGACTGCTCGATCGCGCGATCGACGCGAGCCGCTCCGAGGACTTCTCGCTCGTCATGGTGTGGCCGAGCGACCGGTCGGGGTCGTTCTACGAGCGCGCCGGATTCGAACGCGGACCCATGCCGCTGACGCTGGACCTGGGTGGCGGGTGGCGCCACAGCGACCTCCCGGAGGCGCCCTAACCCCACCGCAGCGAATCGAGGAACGCCTGGAACTTCCGACCGGTCTCGTCGGCCTCTGAGGCGGGCTCGCTGCCGGCGACGATCCCGGCGCCCGCGAAGAGCGTGGCGCGACCGCCGCGGAGCTCGGCGCAGCGCAGGGCGATCGCCCACTCGCCTTCGCCGTTCGCGTCGATCCACCCCACAGGACCGGCGTAACGGCCGCGATCGAATGGCTCGAGCTCGGCGATCGTCGCGCGCGCCATATCGGTAGGCGTCCCACACACCGCGGGGGTCGGGTGGAGCGCCGCCACCAGATCGAGCACGGTCACCGACGGATCGCGCACCCTCCCGACGAACCGGGTCGCGAGGTGCCAGACGTTCGCGGTCTCGAGCAGCACCGGCTCCGGGTCCCACGACGGCGGCTCGCAGTACCGCGCGAGTGCCGACGCCACCGCGCGCACGACCACCGCGTGCTCCTCGCGATTCTTCGCCGACGCGGAGAGCGCCTCCGCGTTCGCGCGGTCCTCGTCAGGATCGCCTGAGCGGGGCGCCGTGCCCGCGAGGGGCGTCGCGCACACCTCACCGCCGCGCAGCGACACGAGCAGTTCGGGACTCGCACCCACGAGCACCGCGCTCGAGCCCGAGGGCACCGCGAACGCGTACCCGTGCGGCTCAACCGCGCGCAGCCGGTGCAGCAGCCGCTTCGCGTCGAGCGGCCGCCCGGCGTCAACCTCGAGCGTTCGTGCGAGCACGACCTTCTCCAGGCCGCCGGCCCGGATCCGCTCGAGGGCGCCGGCCACGGCGTCCTCGTACCCGGGCACCGTCGGGACCTCGCGGAGCTGCGCGGGCCGGAACGACCCGTGCGGCAGGTCGCCCACAACGCGCTGTGGCGAGAACGGCGTCGCGGTGCCGCGGACGCCACGCTCGATCAGCCAAGTCTCGCCCTCGTCGGTGCGGCGCACCACCCGCGCGGGCGCCGCCAGGGACACCGGGCCGGGGGCGAACGGCAGCCCGCCCAGCGCGACCGGCGCAGGACCTTCGTGATCCCATCCCTCGCGCAGCCGCGCCACGACCGAACCGCCGAGCTCTGCGATCGATGCTGCCCTAGCGGTGTCCGCCGGGCCGCTCGCCGCGACGCCCAGCCCGTCGCGTTCGAAGAAGACGCCGCCATCGGCGTCGTAGGCCGCCAGCAGGTCGAAGGCGGGCCCGAGCCTGGTCGCCCGGACGGCCGAGCCGTCCGTCACGCCCGGGTTCCCACCAGGAGCTGCGTGAGCCCACCCGAGAGCTGGATCCGACGCGTGTCGGGGAATCCGGCCTCAACGAGCATCCGCACCATCTCCTCGGGCTCGGGAAGGTAGGCCATCGACCGCGGGAGGTACGAGTACGCGTCCTTGTCCGAGAGCGCGCCACCGATCATCGGCACCACCCGGTTGAAGTAGAGGGAGTTTCCGGCGCGGACCACCCGGTTGTCGGGTTCGCTCACGTCGAGCAGCGCGATCCGCCCACCCGGGCGCACCACGCGCTCCAGCTCGGTGAAGAAGTCTGGCAGCGAGACGACGTTGCGCAGCGCGAACCCGCACGTGACGCCCTCGGCGGCGGCGTCGGCGACCGGCAGCCGCAGGATGTCGGCTTCCACGAGCGGCGCGCCGGTCTTGGCGTGCACGAGCATCCCGTGGGAGAAATCGAACCCGACGACCCGATACGCCTTCCGTTCGAGCTCGCGGCAGAAGTCACCGGTGCCGCACGCGAGATCGAGTACCAGTGAGCGCCCGGGAAGCCGCAGCTCGCGGACCGCCCGGCGCCGCCAGCCGGCGTCCATGCCGAACGTCATCACACGGTTGACCAGGTCGTACCGCCCGGCGATCGTGTCGAAGAGCCCGCGGACGGCCCTCGCCTTCTCCTGGCCATGGGGCAGCGGCTCCGCCGAGGTCATGCGGTCGCCTCCTCGATGTGGTCCTCGGCGGTCTCGAGCAGTACCCGCCGGAAGTGGTGCGAGACGAGCTGCGTCACCGCCGGCAACAGCTCGCCGAAGGCCTCGACCATCTGCGCGGCGGCGGCGCCGTCGTCGCCCGCGGTATCGCGGATCGGCTTGCGCACATGCTCGTCGAAGAGCTCGACCGCGCGCTCGGCGAGACCCCGCATCGCGGTGTCAGCGTCGCGCGCGAGCCCCAGCAGGTCCGGAAGCGGCAGCCCGAACTCGAGCAGACGCAGCGCAGTGCGCACGAGCTCGATGTCGCCGGCCGTATAGCGTTCCTCGCCGTCGACCGTGCGGCCGAGGCGGATCCCCTCCCGCTCCACCGCCTGGATCAGCGAGGCGGGAACACCGCTCCTGGCCGCGAACGCATCGAGGTCGAGCAGCTCGGGCTCGTCGCCCGAGTCCCCGCGCGCCGCGGCCACGGCGGCGGCCAGGTCGGCATCGGCAGGACCGAGCTCGCCCGTGACTACCCGACGGATCGCCGCGAGCGTGAGCCCCTTGCCCTGGAGCGCTCGAATCTCACGGATCCGCGCCGCATGGTCGTCGCCGTACCACGCGACCCGGCCCTCTCGCTCGGGCTGGGGGAGCAGGCCACGCGATTGGTAGTAGCGCACGGTGTCGACCGACAGGTCGCACTCGGCCGCGAGCTGTTCCACGCGGTACCTCATGACCGGACACTCTACGAGTGCGCGCTCACAGGGTCACACGCCGGGGTCGCCGACGGATCAGGCCGGGTCGCGCCGCATGAACCAGATGTGCGGCCCGCCGCCGGGAGCATCTTCTTCCACGACGGTGCGGAAGCCGTACGCCTCGTAGTAAGCGGCGTTCTCGCCCCTCGAGGTCTCGAGCCAGGCGGGGACCCCCAGCTCCTGGGAACGGCCAAGCCCGTCGCGCATCAGCGCGCTCCCCAGACCCCGGCCCTGCCGCTCCGGCACCACCGCGATGTGACTGAGGTAGAGCAGCGGCTCGGGCGGCTCGTGTGCCTCGACCCAGCTCCAGAACTCTGCGTGACGATCGGTGTGGTCGCCCAGGATCTCGGCTTCCTGGCCCGGCGGCGCGGCGGGGATGGCGCCGTGCTCCTCCCGGGCTTCGGGCGGGATCCAGACCGCGATCCCGGCGCCGTCGGCGACCAGACGGACCCAGCCGCGTCGGACGTTCTCCCCGTCGTAATGGGCAAAGTGGCGTCGGATGCGCTCCTCGAACCGCTGCTCGCCGAAGGACCAGCGGAGCATCGCCTCGGCGTCGAGCGCTCTCGCCGCGGTGTCGACGACGGCCTCGATATCTCCCCGATTGGCGGTGCGCAGGTCCACCATGCCGAACGAGCCTAGTCCGGGATCGGGCTCGATGGGACCCGTGGGGCCACGCCCGCCCGGGGGATACGATGCGCCGCGATGCCGCGCGCCGTCCGTCCCGCCGTGAGCCTGGCCCTGGTGATGACCTGCACCGTGGGCACGATGCTGTTCGGGATCGCGCTGAAGTCCCCGTGCGCGCAGGGAAGCTGGGGCGACGGGCGCCAGTACAGGCTCCTGTGCTACAGCGACATCGTCCCGCTCCTGGGCACCGAGCAGCTCGGGGACGGGCGTCTGCCCTTCCTCGATGCATGCGCGAAGGTCGACGGCCAGAACTGCGACGAGTACCCGGTGCTCACGATGTACTTCATCCGCGTCGCGGCGTGGTTCTCGGGGGACTCCTACGCCGGTTTCTTCTTCGTGAACGCGGCGCTGCTGCTGGGATGCGCAGCGGTCGTCGGCGTCTGCCTCTATGTCATGGCGCGCGGCCGGGCGCTATACCTTGCCCTGGCGCCGACCTTGCTGCTGTACGGCGCGATGAACTGGGACCTGTTCGCGGTGGCGCTCGCGACCGCGGCGCTCCTGGCGTTCCATCGGCGGCGCGAGGGATGGGCGGGGGTGCTGCTGGGCCTGGGTGCGGCGGCCAAGTTCTATCCGGCGATGCTCGTGATCCCGTTGATCGCGCAGCGCCTGAAGGATCGTGAACCCGACCGCGCGATCACGCTGGGGTGGACCGTGACCGGCACGTGGCTCGCGGTGAACCTGCCCTTCGCGGTCGCCTCGCCCGCAGGGTGGTTCGAGTTCTTCCGATTCAACTCGGCACGGCTCGCGGATTTCGACTCGCTCTGGTACATCGCGTGCCGGCGGTTCGACACCTGCCTGGCGGTCGGAACGATCAACGTGGCCTCGGCGGCGCTGCTCCTCGGGGCGTTCATCGTGATCTGGTCGATCAAGGCGCGCCGTGATCCCGGCTTCGCCCGTTGGACCCTCGCGTTCCCCTTGTTGATCCTGTTCCTGCTGACGAACAAGGTGTACTCGCCGCAATATGGGCTGTGGCTGCTGCCGTGGTTCGCGCTGGCGCTGCCCGATGTGCGCGCGTTCGTCGCCTTCTCGGTGGCTGACCTGGCGGTGTTCGCAACGCGCTTCTCGTGGTTCGGGGAGATGCAGGGCCTTGGCGGTGCCAGCCAGAACCAGTTCGAATGGGCCGTGCTCGTGCGGGTGGCCGTGCTCGTGTGGTGCCTGGTCTCGTGGATCCGCCGCGCTCCCGATGCCCTCCCGATCGAGCTCCCCTCGCCGGCCGACGCGGCCGAGACGGCGCGAGGCGACCCCGAGGCACCCCCCTTGCCCGCATGAACGAGGCGAGCGAGGTCCGGCTGCGCGACGGCGTGCGCACGTGCGTGCTCCTGTTCCTCGGGGTGCGGGTCGGGCTCTCGGTGCTGTCGGTGGCCGGCGTCCACCTCGTCGAGCCGTTCGCGCCGGTGAACGTCGCGGGTTGGCCGAGCGTGGCGGCCACCGTGGGGTGGCACAACCTGTGGGATGCGACCCTCCGGCAAGACGCCCTATGGTTCCTGCGGATCGCGTCGAGTGGGTACGCGCCGGGTGACGGCAGCGCCGCGTTCTTCCCGCTCTACCCGCTGGCGATCCGCGTCCTTGCGTGGCTCCCCGGCATCACCCCGGTCGGGGCGGCCCTCGCGATCGCCAACGGTTCGTTCCTGAGCGCGCTGATCGTGCTGCACGGGCTCACCCGCTGGGAGTTCGACGGCGAGGGCGCCGGCGAGATGGCGCGCCGCACCGTCACGTTCATCGCGATCTTCCCGACGGCATTTTTCTTCCTGGCGCCCTACACCGAGGCGCCGTTCCTGCTGCTGTCGGTCTCGGCGTTCTGGTGTGCCCGGCGGGACCGGTGGGCGTGGGCGGCGCTGTTCGGCGCGGGAGCCGCGCTCACGAGGAGCGTCGGCATCGTCGTCGCGCTCGCCCTGCTGGTCGAGGCCGCGAACCAGTGGCGTGAGGGCAGGCCGCCGCTCCCGCGGTTCACCGCCGCACTCGCGGCCGGGCTCGCCCCCTTGCTGTACCTCGCGTGGTGGGAGCTGGCGCACGGCGACGCCTGGGCGCCGCTGCGCGCACAGGCGAACTGGCGGCGCGAGCTCCTGTCGCCCCTCACGACGATCGCGCGGGCCCTGCGGTACGCGAACGACTTCGGCAGCTATTGGATGGTCGACGTGCTGGTGGTGGCCGTCGTGCTGATCGCAGTGACGGCCGGCCTTGGATGGCTCCGCCACACCTACCTCGTCTACGCGCTCGCGAGCCTCCTGCTGCCGCTCGCCGACCCCTTCCCCGACCGGCCCCTGATGTCGATGCCCCGCTTCGTCGCCGTGCTCTTCCCGGCCTTCTGGGTGATCGCGCGCGCCGTGGAGCGGCGCAGACTTCCTGAAACGCTCGTGACCGCGAGCTTCGCGGCCGGCTACGGGGTCCTGGCCCTGCTCTTCGTCAACTGGCGCTACATCTTCTGAGATGCCCCGCCGCTGCCGATATAGGATGTGTCGAACCTGCCGGCGCTTGGGGGATACGTGACGATCAAGGTTGCCATCGCTGACGACCACTCATTGGTGAGGCAAGGACTCCGTCGGTACCTCGAGATGGCGGACGGGATCGAGGTCGTGGGCGAGGCCTCGAACGGCAAGGAACTGTTGGACCTGATCGGATCCACGAGCCCCCAGATCGCGCTCGTCGACATCCGGATGCCCGAGATGGACGGCCTCGAGGCCGCCCGCGAGATCCGCGATCGCTTCCCCGACGTCGGCGTGATCATGCTCACCGCCTACGACGACCGGCAGTTCGTCGTCGAGGCCGTGCGGAGCGGCGCGCGTGGCTACGTGCTGAAGGCCCGCGATGCCGAGCACCTGATCCAGACCGTGCGGCTGGTCGCCGGCGGGAACATGGTGATCGACCCGCAGCTCGTCGTTGCCCTGGCCGAGGAGCTCTCGACCGCCAAAGAGCGCGACCGCCGGGCTGAGACCCTCACCGCCCGTGAGATCGAGGTCCTGCAGCTGCTCGCGTTCGGCCACACGAACCGCGATATCGCCGAACGCCTCTACATCTCGCCCGATACCGTCAAGACCCACCTCGAGCACATCTTCGAAAAGCTCGGCGCGTCGGACCGCACCGCGGCCGTGGCGGAGGCGCTCCGCCGCCGTCTGATCGAGTAAGGGCGCGTCTCGGACCACCCACGGACCGGCCTCTCAGGTCCGGTCACCGACCGACGGCCGGGCGGCCGACCCCCGGGTGGGCTAGTCCGAAGGGTCATCGGGTTCCCCGCGATGGGTGATGGAGCCTGCCGGTTGCACACGCCATCATGGTGGGCACATGGAAGCCACCGCCGGACACCGGCCCTCGCGCGCGCTCGGGGGCGCCCTGCTGCTGATCGCGCTGGGCGTCACCCTGGTCTATCTCGTGCTGCCCGCCGGCTCGCAGGCCCTCGGCCGGGCGTCGCATGCGATCGCGGTGGTCACCGCGCTCGCGGCGGCCTCGATGATCCGATCGGCGATCCGGCGGGGCGAGTCGTGGGTCGGCGGGGGACCGCTCGCCCTCTCGATGCTGCTCCTCGGCGGCGCTCACGGCGTCTTGCTCGTCATGGATCTGGCCGAGGTCCGCTCTGCCCCACGCGCCGCAGACGCCGCCCTCCTCGTCCTGCTGGTCCCTCTGCTCGCCCTCGCGCGCAACGAGTTCCGGGCGCACTTCGGACCGACCGACCGCCGTGAGATTGCCGCCGACGTCACCCTCGTGGCCGCCTCGGTCGCGTCGATCCTCTACGTCGCGCTCCGGCCCGAGAACGCCACCACTATCACGAACCTGTCCACCGCGGTCCTGGCGGGGCTCGCCGCAGCGCAGCTGACGATCTTCCCGGCGCTCTTCCTCTGGGTGCCGTCGCGCGTCCACGCGCTCCAGTTCGCGCTCTTCGCCGCCCTGGGGGGCGCCACCGCCGCATTCGCCTGGCAGTGGAGCCACGGCACGTTCGACGGCACCTCGGCCTTCGTTGCCCTTCCGTCGATGATCTGCCCGCTCGGGTTCGCGATCATGGCGACGCAGCTCCCCGGCTACCAGGCGGGCGAGGTGGTGCGCGTCCAGCCCCGGCGATGGGCTCGCCCGGTCCTGACGAGCGCAGCCGTGCTCACCGCGTGCGCGGCGCTCGCGCTCATCGCGATCGTGCACGACTCCGCCGGCGTCACGGGCCTGCAGTCGACCGCGATGATCATCCTGTTGGGGGTGGCGGTGGCCGCGCGGATCCTCGCGAATCAGATCACGAGCTCCCAGGCGCACACGCAGGTGCACGCCGCGCTCTCTGAGAAGGGCGAGGCCTTGCGAGAGACCGACGGGGCGCTCGATCGGGTGCGCGAGGCGAACGAGACCTTGCGAGCCTCGGAGGAGCACCTCCGGCTCGTGTTCGATGCGGCCGTCGACGGGATCGTCGAGCTGGACCGCCGCGGCATGGTGATACGAGCGAACGAGGCGTTCGCCCACATGGCCGGGCTCGACCGGGCCCTGATCGAGGGGCAGCTCTGGACCGTCCTGGCCGCGGCCGTCAACGGAGCCGACGACGCATTCGCGTCGCTCCCGGTCGGCGGACCCGCGCAGATCCAGCGCCCCGAGGGCCAGCCGCTCTATCTCGAGTCGCGTGTGTCGGAGATCCCCGGGGATCCCCCGCGCACGCTGCTGATGATCCGCGACGTGACCGCGGGCCGGGTCGCGGACCAGACGATCCGCTCGCTCTTCCAATTCCTGCAGGATCGCGACGAGGATCGCACGCGGCTGCTCCGCCGGACGAACGCCGCGATCGAGTCCGAGCGGAACCGGATCGCGCGCGACCTGCACGACGGACCTGTGCAAGGGGTGAGTGCCGCCTCGCTCTCGCTCGAGGCTGCCCTGCTGATGATCAAGGCGGGCGATACCGAGCGCGGCGTCGAGGTGTTGGGCAAGATCCGCGAGGAGCTGACGCTGGAGGCCGACGCGCTCCGGCGGTTGATGTCGGGGCTTCGGCCGCCGGTCCTGGAGGAGCGCGGCTTGATCCCGGCGCTCCAGGAGACGGTGCACAAGTTCGGCCAGGAATTTCGCGTACACACGGAGTTCACCGGCTCGATGCCCTCCACCCTGCCCGACGACATCGAGACGCTCGCCTACCGGGTCGTACAGGAGGCGCTGTCGAACGCCGGGAAGCACGCCGACGCCGTGAGCGTGCTGGTCTCGGTGGCCGCCGACGACACAAGCATGCGCATCGAGATCCAGGACGATGGCGCCGGCTTCGAGAGCGACCAGGCGCGCGAGTTCCTGAAGATGGGTCGGGTCGGGCTCGCGTCGATGCGTGAACGCGTGGAGCTCGCGAGCGGCACGTTCGTGGTGCGGTCCTCACCTGGGCGAGGCACGCACATCACCGCGACGCTTCCTCTCGAGTCGACGAGGTCGTCCGACCTCGTGGTCGCCGACCCGGTCGCCTAGTTCCGGGAGGCCCTCGCTCGTTCGGTGCCATGTCCGTACGGATGCGGGTGCGGGTGTGCCCGCCGGGGCGCTGGCGCCGGAGCGACCGGCGCCACCGTGGGGCTCGGGCTGTCGGAGGGGCTCGGGGTGGGGCTCGGGGTGGGGCTCGGGGTGGGACTCGGGGTGGGACTCGGGGTGGGGCTGGGCTCGTCGGTCGGGGTCGGCGTCGGGGTCGGGCTCGGAGCCGGCGAGGAGATGGCGACCGTCGGGCCGCGGGTGTAGCCGGTGAAGTCTGGATACTCGAAGCCCTCGGGAGGAAGGCCCTGCACGGCGGCCAGCATGTAATCGTGCCAGATCGCGGCCGGGATCGTGCCGCCGTACACAGCCGGCACGCCCATCACGTTCAGGAGCGGCTTCGCCGCGGCCGGGTAGCCGACCCACACGCAGGTCGCGATCTGCGGCGTGTACCCGCAGAACCACGCGTCGACGTTGTCCTGGGCGGTGCCGGTCTTGCCGGCCACCGGACGCCCGATCGCCGCCGTGTACCCGGTCCCGCCCGTGACCACGCCCTCGAGGGCGTAGGTCACCATGTCGGCGTCGTTCTGATCGATCACCTGCTTGCCCTTCTCGGAGACGTCATCGATCACGCGGCCGCTCTGGCTCGCGACCTGCACGAGGGGGGTGGCGCGGAACCGGAGGCCGCGCGCGGCCAGGGTTGCGTAGGCGTTCGTCATCTCGAGCGGGTTCACTGCCACGCTGCCCAGGGTGATCGAGCAGAGCGGCTCGAGGTCCGAGCGGATCCCGAGCGTGTGCGCCATCTTCACCACGTCGGCCGGCCCGCCGTCGAGCTGGGTCACGAGCTGGGCGAACACCGTGTTCACCGAGTGCGCGGTCGCGCCCGCGAGCGTGAACGTACCCGCCTCGCCGTCGCCGGCGTTCACGGGGGTCCAGGGGCCGTCGACGCTGTCGCAACGGCTGTCCGGGATCGTGATCGTGGCCGGGCCCTGCCAGTAGGCATTCAGGTTGTAGCCCTCCTGCATCGCGGCGGCGAGCGTGAAGGCCTTGAACGCCGAACCCGCCTGGCGTCCCGTCCCGCCCTTGAACGTCGCGAGGTTCAGCTTGCTCTTGTTGAAGTTGCGGCCACCTACCATGGCGAGGATCTGCCCGGTCTGGGTGTCTATCGAGACCAGGGCGGCGTCGGGGTTGTAGTCGGTGTCGGGCAGGTTCGTGTTGACGGCGTCGAGCGCGGCCGCCTGCTTGTCCATGTCGAGCGAGGTCGTGACTCGAAGGCCGCCACCGAAGACCTTCGCGCCCCCGTACTGTTCCGTGAGGTATTGGCGCGTGTAGTCCACGAAGTAGGCGGCGCCGTGTGGCGCCTTGATCGCGTCAGCCGCGTCCTTGATCGTTCCGCAGCACGGTTTCGCCTTGAGGCGGCTCGCCTCTGCCCCGCTGATGTAACCGTACTTCGCCATCTGGTCGAGCGAGTAGTCGCGCCGGAACTTGTTGTCGTACGGGCTGTCGATCGGGTCGTAGAGCGAGGGCGCGTGCAGCACCGCCGAGAGTGTCACCGCCTCCAGCACGGTGAGCTCGGAGGCGGGCTTGTCGAAGTAGGTCTTCGCGGCTGCCTCGGCACCGTAGGCGCCGTGCCCGAAGTACACGGTGTTCAGGTACTTCGCGAGGATCTGGTCCTTCGTCAGCGACTGCTCGAGCTTGACCGCCAGGAGGGCCTCGCGGATCTTCGACTTGATCGATCGCGCGGGCACGATGTACTCCGTCGTCCCGTCAGCTTGCTCGATGTACTGACCCGCGTAGACGTTCTTCACGAGCTGCTGAGTGATCGTGGAGGCGCCCACCACGGTTTCCTGCTTCACGATGTCGGTCCACGCCGCCTTGACGATGCCGCGCACGTCGATGCCGGGGTGCTCGTAGAACCCGGCGTCCTCGGTGGCGAGCACGGCGTGCTGCAGGTTCGGCGAGATCTGGCCGAGCCCCACGATCGTGCGGTCGACCGATCCGTGCAGCGACGCGATGATCTCGCCGTCGCGGTCATAGAGGAACGTCGACCGGATCGGCGGGAGCGCCTCGGGAAGCTCGATGCGCTGGTACGCCACGTACAACGCGACCATGACACCGATGATCAGGACGAGCGGCACCGCCGGGAAGATCCACCAGTAGCGGCGGAACCATCCCCTCTTGGCCTTCGTCGTCTTGAGGCCCTTGCGCCGCGTGTGCTTCGGCACATGCTTGTCACCGCTGGGCCTGACGGGAGCGTCGGTCGACACGGCGACCATCCTACTGGGGGGGCTTCACAACGGGGCCTCTCGAAGGCGCTGCAGGGGATGGCGAACCCGTGAAGCTCGTGAACGCGCGCGGCCCCGTCAGATCGTCAGACGGCTTCGATGCGACGGGCCGTGAAGGCTTCGTGCAGGTGATTCCAATGGCACTGGGTGCACACCTCGACGACGTAGCAGGCGGCGCCGGGGTTCGCGGCGGCCATCTTCAGGCCGGTCTCGATCGACCAGACGCGGCCGTTCTGATCGCGGAGGGTGTCTCCGTAGACGTAGGCGAGCAGCGCGAGCTTCACCTTGCCGCACACCGGGCAGTCCTTCTTGCTCGGCTCGCCGACGTGCTGGGCCGCTCGGATCAGCTCGGGGTGCGCGTCGCAGATGTCGGTCATGCCGATGACCCCGACCTGGGCGTCGCGGAGCAGTGCCCGCTTGGCCAGGGTGTAGTCGATCACCCCGAGCTCAGCCCGGCGGTTCTTCCCGAGCGGCGTGCGCCTCGGCTTGTTCGCCATGGTGGAGAAGTGTACCCCTGAGCCACGACTTGGGAACCCACCGAAGGTCGTAGCCTGGGTCGTCCGAGTCGATGAGACGGGGGGCGGTTGCGGTGGCGAAGATCAGGGTCGTGAGCTCGGCGGGGCGCGAGGGTTGGAGCGCGCTCGTCGACCCCCCGGGAACGATCCCGAGCGGCGGGAACGAGTGCGAGGTGTTCACGAGCGCCGGCGAGGCCTTCACGACCGGGCTCTGGGAGCGCGAGCCCGACACGTGGTCGTTCGAGCGGCCCTACGACGAGATCGCGCTGATCCTTTCGGGCATCGCCGACATCGAGACCGAGGACGGCGAGATGCTCCGGATCCAGGCGGGCGACATCATGGTCACTCCGAAGGGCACGAAGGGCACGTGGCATATCCGCGAGACGATCGTGAAGTTCTACGCGATCTATCAGTCGTGAGGCGATGAGCGGGAACCCGTACGGATCGCTCGACCCCGACGAGGGCGATCTCCCCCTCGTACCCGAGCCGCGGTTCCCCGACGTGGGGACGGCCGGCGCGCTCTGGCGGGGGCTGCGCAAGCGGTGCCCCCGCTGCGGGGCGACCGGCATCTTCACGAGCTGGTTCGACATGAAGGAGACCTGCCCCCGTTGTGGACTGCGCTTCGAGAAGGAGGCGGGCGGGTTCCTCGGCGCGATGGTGATCAACTACGTCGTGGCGTTCACGGTCTGGGTCGTGATGCTCACCGTGGTGCTGGCGCTGATGCTGCCGGTGGTCCCGGTCATCAGCCTGATCGTCGCGAGCATCGGGATCTTCACCGCGATCCCCTTCTGGTTCTACCCGCGCTCGACGAGCATCTGGGCGGCGGTCGAGTTCCTGATCCTGAAGACCGACCCCGACTATCGGGCGCCGGTGAAGCGGGATCCTCGCGCGAGGGAGCTCGAGTAGCTCGTCAGATCTTTGACCGGCTCGGACTCGGAGGCGTCTAGGAGCGGGGGCGTGGCCTCGCCGCGGCGAAGAAGGCCGCAGAACCGACGACGTCGACATCGACTTCGCTGAAGGACTTCTCCAGGATGCGGCGGATCCCGTCAGCCGTGTCATCCACGTTGTCGAAGCCCCCTTGCTTGTTGGCTGCTCGCAGGAACGCGCGGGCGGGCTTCGTGTGGTTGCTCCGGAGACCGAGGACTGTCCCGCCGAACAGGACCCCCTCCGGGCTAAGGACATCCGCGACGTTCCTCACAGCGACCGCCTTGTTTTCCTCTGGCCCGCGAAGGCAGTGAAGTACGAAGCTGAGTGCCGCGGAGTCGAACGGTCCGTCGACCGGGAGGGGCTTCATGACGTCGGCCTCAACAGTGATCGGATGCCGTTCCTCGAATCGCTTCGCCACGTGGCGAAGCACGGTCTGATTGGGGTCCAGGAGTGTGATCTCCGTGTCGCGGGGCGGTTCCGCCTTCTCGATGAAATAGCCAGTCCCAGGCCCAACGTCGAGGTGCCGGTGCCCCATGTGCTGTCGATATCTGTCGACGCCTTGCGCTACGGGAACCTTCCAGACTGCCTTCGTCATGAACTTCAGCACCCACAGGTCGTAGATCGCGAGCATCGCCGCGTTATACCCGGACTGGCCCTTGTACGACGGATCGGACTTGTCCATGCGGGGAAGCATCCCATGAGCGGGCGACGATGGGGAGCAGCCGGGGTGCGCCCACGCGATCGAGACGACGAGACGTCGCCGTGACGAGCGCGTAGTTCGGTCATGAGGCCTCCCGGCCCACCGTGGCCCGCGCGACGGCGACCGCCTCGTGGGCACCAGGGACCAGCAGGAGGAGGCCAAGCGTGACGTGCGTCTCAACGACTGCCTCGGAGGAGCCGACCGCGCACGTGCAGCTCGCGAGCGTGGCGCCGTTCCTGGCCGCGTACTCCGCGGCGACCTCTGCGGGCGCTCTGCCGGTCGGCATCACGAGCTCCTGTGCGGCGGCCAGCGCCGCGGCGTCGGCGGCCGACTGCGCGCGCTCGCGCGCGACGAGGGCCTTGCCCACATCGGCGACGCCCATCGTGAGCACGGCGACCAGCGCCATCACCGCGGCCGCCACGACCGTGATCGAGCCGTGTTCGGCGCGCAGGTGCCGCGCGAGCGCCCGCCGCGTCACCCGAACTCCTGGCGGTCGGTGGCTGTGCTCGTCATCGCGACACCGTGCGTGATGAGCCAGCCGATGAAGGGAACCCGGATCGCCGATGTGTAGTCCACCGTCACGGTGACCGGGTCGCCCTGCGTGCCGGCGCGCCCCACGGCCACGCTCAGGGCGCCGGGATCGAGGTCAGGCGCCGATCCGGCCACCGCCTCGGCGATCGCTCCCTGGTCCGGGTCCACGGCGGCCGTGCGTGCCCCGGCACGCGCCGCCGCCTCAACGAGCAACCGGTCCCGGACCAGCAGCCCGACCTGGACCAGGGCCAGGGCCACGACGAGCAGCAGCGGCAGGACGAGCGCGAACTCGACCGCCGATGCTCCTCGTTCCTCGTGTGCCCTACGCCGCACTCGCGTTCCCCATGACGTTGTCGATCACCTGGTCGAAGAAGTCCGGGAGCTTCCCGGACGAATGCGCCCATGCGATCAAGACGACGGCCACGGCGGCCGCGGCCAAGATGACGAGCGCGTACTCGGCCGTGGTCTGCCCCTCCTCGCGGTGAAGCAGTCCGTCGGCACGCCACCACATCCGTTCCAGCAACAGCATCGATCCACCTCCCTTCAGCTGATGGATTGCACGGTGGTCAGCAGCACAGGCACCACCGTGAGGAGGAGGAACGCGGGGAGGACGAGGAATACGAGCGGGAAGAGCATCTTCACCGGCGCGGTACGCGCCCGTTCGGTGATCGCGGCGCGGCGGGACGCGCGCACGTTTACGGCAAGCTCGGCCGTGGTCTCGGCGAGCGACGTGCCCAGGGTCTCAGTGCGGGTGATCGCCGCCACCGCGCGCCGAAGGTCGGGCAGGTCGAGGCGGTCGGCCAACGAGCGAAGCTCGTCGCGCCAGCGGCTCCCCAGGTCGACGGCGTCGAGCGTCATGCCGAGCTCATCGGCGAGCGGACCCCGGAGCGCAACCCGCGACCGGCGCAGGGCGAGGGGTGCGCTCAGTCCCGCCGAGGAGCCTGCCGCGAGCAGGTCGAGGAGCTGCGGGATCTCGGCATCGACCGCACATCGGTAACGCCGCCCCCGGCGTTGCCCGGCCCAAGTGGGCCACCGCCAGGCGAGCACGCCGACCAGCGGGACGATCACCAGACCGGGGATCGGCGCCACCGCGATCAGCCCGAGCCCGGCAATCACGAGCCCGATCCGCCTTGGTACGCGCCCGTGCCGAGGGTGCTCGTCCGTGCCATCGTTCCTCGTTCCGACGCGCGCGAGCACGAGGCGCGTCCGTACGACGCGAACTCCGGTGAAACCCGCCACCGCCGCGGCGGCCCCGAGGAACGACGCGAGATCCCCTTCCGTCACCAGCGCACCTCCAAGAGCTTGCGGATCCATAGGAACGCGAGCCCCTCCAAGGTGAGCCCGAGCAGGACGGCGCCCAACCCGGCGGGCGTCGCGAGCGCGCCCTCGATCTCGTTCCGCGACGTCAACCACAGGAACCCGAAGAACCCGACCGGCAGCACCCCGAGGATCGCGCCCGACAGCCGAGCCTGCGCCGTGAGCGCACGGACCTCGCGTGTGGCCGCCCGCCGGTCGCGGAGCGTCTCGGCGACCTGGTCGAGCACCACGGGCAGGTCGCCACCGCTCCGCCGGTGGAGGTGCAGGACTCCCGCCACGAGCCGGGCGTCGTCGGTGCCGACCGTGTCGGCCCATCGGTCGAGCGCCTCGTCGGAGGGGACGCCTACGTCGAGGGCGTCGACCACCTCCGTGAGCGAGGCGCCCAGCGGTGGCGCCGCCTCCCCCGCCGCGTAAGCGAGCGACTGCGGCACCGAGAGCCCAGCTCGAAGGGCCGAGGCGATCGCACGGACGGTGTCAGCCAGCTGCTCGTCGCGGGCGGCCGCGAGACTCCCGGCCCGCATCCGTACGCGGATCCGGCACGCGCCGTATCCGGCGACGGCGCCGAGCCCCGCGAACAGCGGCGTCCGACCCACGAGGACGCCGGCGATCGCGCCCAGCGCCGACCACGGCGCCCACGCGGGTAGCGACCGCCGGCCCCGCGACGCGCCCGGCAGCGCTCCCGGGAGCAAGGGGAGCCGCCGCCGTGCCGCGTCACGCCGAACCATGACGGCACCACGCTCGGCGAAGAGCGCTGCGAACAGTAGCCACCCGACCATCCAGCTCATCGTCGGTCTTCGCCCTGCTCGAAGAGCGCGTCGGTGACGTCCTCGCCGCGCTCGGTGAGCGTGTCGGCGATGCGCGGCACCGAGCCAGTCGCCTCGAAGGCGCCTGCGGCTCCGGCGCGCGGCTGGAACCGGAACAGGGTCGCGACCACGGGCTCCCCGCGGTGCGTGCCTTCGACGGCCGCGACCTCCCAGATCACCCGGCGGCCGTCGCGGAGCCGGCTGAGGTGCACGACGACGTCAACCGCTGACGCCACCTGGTTGCGGATATGTGCAGCCGGCAGGTCCACGTCGGACATCATCGCCATCGTCTCGAGGCGCCAAAGCAGGTGACGGCTGGAGTTCGCGTGCGCCGTGCTGAGCGACCCCTCGTGGCCGGTATTCATCGCCTGGAGCATGTCGAGAGCCTCGCCGCCCCGGACCTCGCCCACGATGATCCGGTCGGGGCGCATGCGGAGCGCCTGGCGTACCAGGTCGCGGACGGTGACCTCGCCCTTGCCTTCGACGTTCGCAGGACGTGCCTCGAGCGAGACCACGTGGGGCTTCGCGAGGCGGAGTTCGGCGGCGTCCTCGATCGTGACGAGGCGTTCCTCCTGGGGGATGAATCCGCTGAGGACGCCGAGGAGGGTGGTCTTGCCGCTGCCGGTGCCGCCGGAAACCACCACGTTCGCGCGGCCGCGGACGCACGCCGCCAGGAACCGGAGCATGCGTGGTCCCACGCTCCCCTTCGCCTGGAGGTCCTCGGGCCGGATCGGCACCTGCGAGAACTTCCGGATCGTGAGCACGGGACCGCGGAGCGAGAGAGGCGGGATGATCGCGTGGACCCGCGAACCGTCGGGTAGCCGAGCGTCAGCCCAAGGCGACGACTCGTCGACCCGTAGGCCCAAGGGTCCTACGATGCGGTCGATCAGATGGAGAACGGCCTCCTCCCCCTCGAATAGACCGTCACCCGCCTTCTCGATCCGCCCCTCTCGCTCCACGTATACGTCGTCAGGTCCATTGACCATCACTTCCGTGACGTCCGGGTCCTTGAGCAGGAACTCGATCGGACCGAACCCGACGACCTCGTCGGAGACCTCGTTGACCATGCGCGTCAGCTCGCGCTGGGGAAGGATCGCCCCGCTTGCGCGCAGCAGGCTCAGCGCTTCCTCACGCACGCGGACCCGGCGCTCGGTGCGCGGCGCGGTGGCGAGCCCGCGCGCGTCGACGCGCCGCCGCAGCTGGTCACGGAGCTCCCGGCGCACCCCGGCGAGGGCGTCCGCCCCGATCCGGGAAGGGTGTTCCGTTGGCTCCGCCACCATCCGTCAGCTCCTTCGTGCACGCAAGGGGAAAGCCACACGTCCTTACAGGGAGAGGAGGTCCGGTGGCGGCTTCGCGAGCGAGCCGTCCGCCGTGGGGAGAGCGAACGTTACCCGGGGGATCGCACCCGGACCATCCCCAACCCGGCCGATTCGCGATTCTTGTCGGGGGACGCTGCGGGACAGAGACGGGTGACTCGGTGGATCCTGTCCGGGCTTCATGCGATGCTCGGCGCCGAGCGGCACGACGGCGCGGTCGAGAAGTTCATCGGAGACGCCGTCGTGGGGCCGTTCGGCGCGCCGCACGTGCACGACGCCCTCCTCTCCCGGGGCTATCCCTGGACCGGCCGAGTCCGATCGTGACGACCGAGGATGCTTCGGCTCACCCGCGGGGAAAGGGAGTGACGAGATCACCGCCACGAGGGCGCCGTTTGCCCTGCGAGCTCGTTCCATGAAGGATGCTCCCATGAACCGATGGACGACGGGGATCGAGCATGACCGCGCATCGGCAGGGAAGGTCATCGCGACCTGATGAAGGCTCCCACGTCCCGCTACGTGAAGACCGATGACGGCATCTCGATCGGCTTCCAGGTGTTCGGCTCCGGACCCTACGACCTTGTGATCAATGAGGGCTGGATGGGCAACATCGACGCAAACTGGGATATGCCGGAGAACGTGGGCTTCTACGAAGCGCTCTCCCGTCAAGCCAGGGTCATCGCTTTCGATCGGCGCGGATGGGGGATCTCCGACCGTTCGAGCGACCCCGACCAGGTCGCGATCGAGAAGGGCATGGACGACATGCGCGCGGTGTTGGACGCCGTCGGCAGTGAGCGCCCGGTCGTGTTCGGGTTCGAGGCGGGCGCCGCGGTCAGCCTCCTGTTCACGGCCAGCTACCCGGAGCGGGTCGCCGCCCTCATCCTGGTGGCACCCATCGTCCGCTCCTCCCCCGATGAGGGTTTCCCATGGGGGTACTCGCCGGCCCAGGTCGCGGAGATGAGCTCCCGTATCGAGTCGCAGTGGGGAACGCCCGAGTTCTGGGATTGGAACATGACCCTCATGGGAGTGCCGAACGTGCCGGCCGACGAACTCGAACGTTGGGCTCGGTGGTCGCGGCTGTGCGCGAGCCCGTCTGCCGCCCTCGTGATCGATCGGGCGGAAGCGCACATCGATGTCCGCGCGCTGCTGCCGACGATCCGCGTTCCGACCCTCGTGTTGCTGAAGGACGGTGATCGGAACAGTCCGTACGGAGCCGCGCCATGGGTGGCCGGCGAGATCCCGGGCGCTCGGTTCGTCGAACTGCCCGGTCCCGAACACTGGATCGACGCGAAGGACGTTCGGGCGTTCGAGGAGATCGACGCCTTCGTCGGTCAGATCCAGGCGAACGAGGCCGACCTCGACCGGTATCTGGCAACCGTCTTGTTCACCGATATCGTCGACTCGACCGCGCAGGGCGCTGCGCTCGGCGATCGAGCCTGGTCGGACATCCGCGCCAAACACGACCAGATCGTGCGCTCGAACCTGACCCGGTTCCGGGGTCGCGAGATCAAGACGATGGGCGACGGATTCCTGGCTACCTTCGACGGTCCGGTCCGCGGGGTCCGGTGCGCCGAAGCGATCGCCGAACAGGTCCAGCCGCTTGGGATAGAGATTCGCGCCGGCCTGCACACCGGCGAGATCACCTTGGAGGGCGACGACATCGCCGGCATCGGCGTGGCGATCGGCGCGCGCGTCGGCGCCAAAGCAAGGCCGTCAGAGGTTCTCGTCTCGCAGACGGTCAAAGACCTCGTCGTCGGTTCGAGCCTCTCGTTCGAAGACGCGGGCGAACACGAGCTGAAGGGCGTTCCCGACCGCTGGCGCCTCTACCGGGTGAAGAGCCTTTCGGAATCGTGACCTCCGTGATGTCGGGGTCCTTGAGCAGGAACTCGATCGGACCGAACCCGACGGCGTCGGAGACTGCGCTGACCATGAGCGTGAGCTCGCGCTGCGGAAGGATCGCGCCGCTCGCGCGGAGCAGGCTCCCGCGCGCGTCCAAGCTGCCGCAGCAGGTCGCGGAACTGCCGGCCCACCCCGGCAAGGGCATGGGCGAGTCGGGACATCCGCGGGGGACCTAGGGCGTCAGGTCAGGCGGCGCTTGATCTGACGGCCCGCGTCCGTGAGCGTGCCGTCGGGGTTCTCGAGCGCGAACGAATCGGTGCGACTCAGGCTCCACCGGGCCCACGACAGGCCCAGGGCGTCGAACGCGGTGAACATCTGCGACTGGTATGTCTTGACGTTCACGGTGCCGCGCTTGGCGCCCCACTCGCCGACGAACAGCGGGATCCCTGCGGCGGCGGCCTGGGCCGCGGGCACGGCGAGCACCGCCTGCTGAGCGGCCAGCGTCCCCGTGTAGGTCGCGACCTGGTGCATGTAGATCGGCGCGCCCGAGGACGAGACGAGGTTGTCGCCGGCGGCGTCGAACGTCACGCCCGGCAGGCCGCTCACGTAGTCGTGCCAGTCCAGGACCGTGTGCCCCACGGACGTGATCTGCGACAGGTCGGCAGTCCCGACGCCCGCCGCATCGTCACGGCACATGAAGAAGATCGTTCGGACCGGGTCGATCGCGCGCACCGCCTGCGCCACCGGAACCTGCCACGCCAGCATCGCGTTCGTCGCCTCGGTGGTCTCGCCGAGGGCCCCCTCCGGCGGCTCGTTGAACAGCCCGAACCCGATCACGTTCGCGTCGCTCGAGTACCGCCGGACCATCATCTGGACGAACGGCAGGTAAGCCGCGTGCGACCGGTCGGCCTCGGTGGTCCACCATGCGGCGATCGCAGCGTCGCGTCCCTCGTTCGTGAGCGGGAACCGGCCGTCGGCGTAGTACCAGTCCGGGATCCCCGCGTTGCACCCGCCCGACCGGATCGAGGCCCAGTACGACGACCAGCCGCACTGGTGGAGGTCGAGCTCGACCGCGACGCCCCGGCTCCGGAGCCCGGCGACCATCGAGTCGAGCTGGGTGAGCTTGTTCGCGGACCACGTGTGCGTGCTTCCGGCCGGAGCGTTCGGTTCGATATCTGACCAGCGGACGAAGACCCGGGCGACCTTCGATCCGATCGTGGCCACCGGCCCGACGGCGTGCGACGGATGGACGTTCACCCCTCGCAGGATCACCGGCTTCCCGTTCGCGTCGACGAAGCTTTGCCCCTGCGTCCTGTACCAAGGGGCCGGCGTCGCGGCGTTGCTCGCGGTCGGCGCCATCGAGTACAGCGCCAGCGCCCCGACGAGCGCCCATCGAACGGCCCTGCGGGCGTGACTCGTCCCGCTCGGCCGCCTCATCCGCCGCACGCTAGCCGCAGGTGCACGCCCGAACAAGGATCGCCCGCGCATGCGTCCTCATCTACGGGGCCCGCCGACCTCGCTTGGCCTCGTACATCGCCTCGTCGATGCCGTTTCAGCTGCGGACGTCGTAGTCGATCGCTGTGAACGGCCAGTCGGTGTCGAGCCAGTCGGAAACCGCGTGCCAGAGCGCCGGATCGAGCGACGCGTGCGACGCGCGCACCCATGACAGCACGCGAGCGTCGTGATCCTCGTCGGTCGGCGGGTAGATGTAGATGCACCCGATCACCCCGCCGGTGTCGGGCTCGAGCACGCTGTATGTGAACCCCCGCCGCGCGCCGAAGTCGGAGGCGTGCCGTTCGAGGTCGGCGAGGTTTTCCTCCAGCGTCATCGCCCGGGGCCACGACTCGTCGCCATCGTCGTCGGCGTCGCTGGCGCGGAACCCGGGCGTGGATCGGATGTGCTCGATGCTCGAGGACCAGGCCTCGTGGTCCCGTTCGTTGTGCTCGGGGCCGAGGGGCTCCAGACGCATCCCCGGCCGGGACAGCCCCGCGGGCGCCTCGAAGTCGTCGGGGACGAAGGTCTCGTTCATGGCCGGAGTGTGGCAGGTCGGCGGTCGAACGAGGTCTCCGTCGCGCATCGTCTCCGTGGCATGATGCGCGGCGTGGAGCGGCTGGCGGCATGACGGTGGAAACCCCCGAGGTCCGGTACGCGCGCACCGTCGACGGCGTCCACATCGCCTATCAGGTCGCGGGGAACGGCCCTATCGACCTGGTGGTCGTGGCGTCCGGCCTCGGGTTGGGGAAGATCTGGACCAGCAGGCGTTCCGACACATTCCCCCGGCGATACACCGCGTTCAGCCGCCTGATCTTGTTGGACCGGCGCGGGACGGGCCTGTCCGATCACATTGTCGATCGCGAACAGCAGCTCACCCTCGAGGCCCAGTTGGAGGACATCCGGGCGGTCATGGACGCCGCGGGATCGGAGCGGGCGGTGCTGGTGGGGTTCGAGAGCGGGTTCGCCGTGGCCGCCATGTTCGCGGCGACGTTCCCCGAGCGAACCGCCGCGCTGATCTCGTTCGGCGCGAAGGCTCGCGAGCTGTGGGCGCCCGACTATCCGTTCGGCGAGCCGCTCCCCGAATCGGACGCCCAGCTCGAGGAGATCGAGCGAGACTGGGGAACGGTGAGGCTCGCCCAGGAATGGCTGTCGTTCCTGAATCCGGCTGGCTCCCGCGATCCACGGGAGATCGATGACTTCGTCGGCTGGATGCAGTCGATCGGCGGGCCGGGCGACGCCGTCCGCTGGTTCCTCGTCGACCGCGACATCGATCTACGCGACATCCTGCCATCGATCCGCGTCCCGACCCTCGTGCTCCATCGAGAGGGAGATCTCGCCGCCTCAGCCGAGCACGGGCGCTACCTCGCGAAACACATCCCGGGAGCCGAGCTGCGGGTGATGCCCGGCGACAATCACATGTGGGACCGGAGCGAGGACCTGCCCGCCGAGGTCGAACGGTTCGTCGCCACCATCCGCGCCGAGCAGGTCGAGTTCGATCGCTACCTGGCAACCGTCCTGTTCACCGACATCGTCGGATCCACGGCGATCGCCTCGGCGGGAGGCGACGCGGCGTGGCGAGCGCTCGTCGAGGACCACCACCGCATCGTGCGAGGCGCGCTTGCCCGGTACCGGGGTACCGAGATGGACACCGCGGGCGACGGCTTCTTCGCGACCTTCGATGGGCCCGCACGGGCGGTCCGTTGCGCGATGGCGATCGCCGACGGGGTCCGCGCACTCTCGATCGACGTCCGCGCCGGCGTGCACACCGGCGAGATGCAGGCGATCGACGGGAAAGCCGGTGGTATCGCCGTCACGATCGGGGCGAGGATCATGTCGAAGGCCGGGTCGTCGGAGATCCTCGTCTCCCAGACGGTGAAGGACCTCGTCGCCGGCTCAGGCCTCGTCTTCGAGGACACCGGCGAACACGAGCTCAAAGGCGTGCCCGACCGCTGGCGGCTCTACCGGGTGGCGAGCTGAACGAGAGTTCCGCGCTCGGCCCTACCCGCCGAGCGCAGTCAGCCGCTCGACCGCCCGGCCATCCGATGCGCGACCGCGGTCGCCCCGTCGACGAGGAGCCGCGCGAGCCGTGATATGTCCCGCGCCGGGATCCGGAACGACGGCCCTGACAGGCTGACCGCCGCCACCGCCTTCCCGTCGACCCGGACCGGCGCCGCCATCGTCACCAGCCCTTCCTCGAGCTCCCCGGTGCTCACCGCGTAGCCCCGCCGGCGGATCTCTTCGAGGATCGCCCGGAGCTTCCCCGCGTCCGTGACCGTCTTCGAGGTGATCGCCGCGAGCCCACCGCGCAACACCTTCTCGCGCACCGCCGGATCGCCGAACGCGAGCATCGCCTTGCCGCTGGAACTCGCGTGGGCCGGGCTCCGGCGGCCGACCCAGCTCGCCATCACCACCGTCTGGGCGGGCGTGACCTGGTCGAGATAGACGACGTGCGTGCCGTCCAGGATCGACAGGTTCGCGGTCTCCGACGACGTGAGCGAGAGCTGCTCGAGCTCGGGCCGCGCCTGGCTCACGACGGGCAACCGCGCCACCGCGCTCGCGGCGAGTCCCACGATCCGCGCCCCGAGCCGGTAGCGGCCCGACCCCGCGTCGCGCTCGACGATGCGGCTCGCCGCGAGCGTCCCGAGGAGCCGCGACGCGGTGGAGCGATGGACGTCGAGTTCCCGTGCGACGTCGGAGACCCCGAGCCCCTCGGGCGCCGACCCGAGGAGGTCGAGCACCTGCACCACCCGTTCGGCGGAATCCGTCGCGCGCATACTGGCGAGCCTAGCCTGGCGCCGTATGTTGCCGCCAGGGCACGCCCGTGCTTGCGGGGCGGCGCGGGGCCTCGGTAGCGTCCGCGCGCAGCGGCCGCCGATCGTCGGCCCACGGAGGGAGGCACGAGCGCATGACCGACGGGTTCCCGTTCGACGTCGACGGGGTCTGGCTCAAGGCCGCCCTGCACACACACACCCGCCGCTCCGACGGTGAGCTCGAGCCCGAGGCGCACGTGCTTCACCACGAGTGGATGGGCTTCGACGTGTGCGCGATCACCGATCACTGGACCCTCACGCACGTCTCGTCGTCGGAGCACATCCTGGTGATCACGGGCGCGGAGCTCGCGGCCGACCCCGGCCCGGGCATGGACAACGACGTCGAGATCCTCGCGATCGGCATCTCCGACATCCCCGAGGACCCGGGCGGCGACCGCTTGCGCTGGGGACCGATCGACGCGTACCACTACAAGACGTTCCCGGACCTGTCCGCGGCCGCTGCGAACATCGCGGCGCAGGGCGGGGTCCCGTTCATCGCGCACCCCTATTGGAGCGGCATGCCGCACGAGGTGATCGTGCAGACCGAGGGCGCGGTGGGGCTCGAGGTCTGGAACGCGAGCTCCGAGCGTGAGAACGGCCGCGGCGACTCGAGCTACGTCTGGGACCTGGCCCTCGAGCGGGGCAAGCAGCTGTGGGGCTTCGGCACCGACGACTGCCACTACCCCGGGTTCGACATCGGCGACGGCTGGACGATGGTGCGGGCGGCCGAGCGCTCCGAGGACGCCTTCCTCGAGGCGCTCCGGCGCGGCCACACGTACGCCTCGGGCGGCCCACGGATCCTTGCGGTCGAGCGCGACGGTCAGGCGATCGAGGTCCGCTGCTCGCCCGCCGCCCAGATCAACCTGATGTCGCACCGCGAGCACGGGTGGGCGGTGCGCGCCGACCACCGCGGGATGCAGCTCGACGCCAGGATCCTGGAGCGTGACGACCGCGGCCTGGTCGTTCGCGCGCGCTTCACCCCGCCGGCGGGGCTCCCCTACCGGCGGCTCGTGGTCGAGGACGAGACAGGGCGCAAGGCATGGTCGAACGCGATCTGAGCGCCGATCTGGCGTTCGCCCACGAGCTCGCCGACGCGGCGGCGGCCGTCACCCTGCGGTGGTTCGGCGACCGGCTGCCGGTCGAGCTCAAGCACGACGCGACCCCCGTCACCGAGGTCGACCGCGCCGCCGAACACACGATCCGCTCGGCGATCGCGGCGCGCTTCCCCGACGACGGCGTGCTCGGCGAGGAGGAGGGCATGGACGCCGGCACGAACGGGCGCTGCTGGGTGATCGATCCCGTCGACGGGACCAAGCTGTACGCCGAGGGGATCCCGCTGTGGACGACCCTGATCGGGCTCACGATCGACGACGAGCCCGTCCTGGGCGTCGCCGACGCGCCCGCGCTCGGCGATCGGTATCACGCGACCTCCGGGGGCGGCGCTTGGCGCGGCGACCGACGCCTGGCGGTCTCCGACGTCGCGATCCTCAGCGAGGCGTTCGTCGCCCACTCGGGGGTCGAGGAATGGCTGGGCGGAGGCCGCAACGAGGCGTTGTTCCGCGTGGCCGCGCGCGCCAAGGGCACCCGGGGCCTCAGCGACGCGTGGGGCCACCTGTTGATCGCGCAGGGCTCGGTCGACGCGCTGCTCGAGCACGAGCCGTGCTTCGCCTGGGACTGGACGGCGACCGGTGTGATCGTCGAGGAGGCGGGCGGACGGCTCACCACGATCGGGGGTGCGCCGCCGTCTCCCGGCGCCGACCTGCTGGTCACGAACGGCGCCCTGCACGACGAGGTCCTCGCCGCGCTCGCGGGCACGTCCGTGGACGCCCGGGGGAAGGCATCGTGAACGCGAAGGGATCTGTTGCCCTCACGGCACGCGGGGGCTTGCCGACCGATCATCGCAGGCTAGATTCCGGCCGTGTCGCGTACTTGGGTTCGAACGACGGCGGCCACCGATCCAAGGGGAGGATTCCATGAAGGCAGGGGGACGTCGGAACCATGGGCGCGCGATCGCGCTGTCGGCCGTCGCGATGGTCGTGCTCG
>JBDTNY010000113.1:0-5387 GCA_039933515.1 Actinomycetota bacterium | reverse complement strand
TTCCAGGCGATCGAGTTCATGCTCGCCGACATGGCAGCCGAGATCATGGCCGCGAAGTCGATGCTCTATCGCGTGTGCTGGGAGGCGGCGCGCGGAGGCGCGAGCCGCAAGTCCCTGCATGCGATGGCGAGCGCGGTGAAGCTCGTCTGCAGCGAGACCGCGGGCCGGGTGATCGACAGGGCCGTGCAGATCCACGGCGGGCGAGGCTACATGCGCGAGTACCCGGTCGAGCGCCTCTACCGCGAGCTCCGGGTCGACCGCATCTGGGAAGGCACGTCCGAGATCCAGCGTGTCGTGATCGGTAACGAGCTGCGCAAGCGCGGGGCCGATCTCTACACGGGTTGGCCCGCCGAGCCTCTACCCTTTAGGGGATGTTCGGGCGGAGCGGGCCGGTGATCACGTTGAGCGCCGTCAGCACGGGATACGAGACGGCCACGATGCCCGCGATGATCGCGAGCGACGTCGAGAGGCGGGCGCGACCCCCTGTGGTGGACATCATCCCGAGGAGGAGCGCCATGCCGCCCAGCGCGGCCGCGAGGATCGCGACCTGATCCGCGAACGATCCCCCCGCGGCCAGCCGGGCGCCGTACGCGCCGAGCAAAGTAGCGTCGGGCTGGAACCGTGCGAGCCAGAGCGCGGCGCTTAGCACCGCGCCCGCGAGACCGGTGACGAGCGCGACCCCGCTGATCGGGTCGGCGTAGGATCTTCCAGAGCTCTCATAGATACCCATCGCGTTTACCATGAGACTCCCCCCGGCATCGCCGCACAATGCGGCGAAGGTCTCGTTCTGCATCGGGACGAACGGCCCAGACCGACCGACACACCGAGCTCACTGTCCATTCCGGTTCGCGCGCTCGAACGCGTGCGCGAGGCGCAGCACCCCGAGGTCGTGGCCGCGCCGGCCGACGATCTGCACCCCGACCGGCAGGCCGTCGGCCGTGACACCACACGGAACCGAGATCGCCGGGCCGCCCGTGACCGTGATGCACCAGCACGATTCCATCCAGTCGAGATAGGTCGGCATCGGCACCCCCGCGACCTCGGTCGGGTGCTCGATGTCGACGTCGAACGGCGGCACCTGCGATACGGGCATCACGAGGTAGTCGTACCGCTGGAAGAAGCCGGCGACTCGCGTAGCGAGCTTGGTGCGGAGGCGCTCGGCGCGGGCGAGATCGTCCTGGGTCAGCCGCAGCCCCTGCTCGATGTTCCACACCACCGTGGGCTTGATCTGCGCTCGATGGTCGGCGAGGAGCTCCCCAAGGTCGGCGGCATACCCGTGGGCCCGGAGCGTGAAGAAGATCTCTCGGGCATCGGTGAGATCGGGGAACGCCTCCTCGGTGCGACAACCGAGCGCCTCGAAGACGTGCCGGCTCGCGTCGACGATCGCGGGGACCACCGGGTCGAACGGCATCGTGCTGCCGGCCCCCGGCGCCCAGGCGACGACGGGCGCGCCCAAGTCGGCGTCGAGCGGCCGCGCGAACGCCGAGCCCGACTCGGGCAGCGAGATGGGCACCCGGGGGTCGGGGCCGGCGAGCACCGAGAGCAGGAGCGCGGCGTCCTCGACCGTTCGGCCCATCGGCCCGTCGACGGCGAGATCGTCCCATGCGTTCGAGGTCGGCCACGACGGCACTCGCCCCGGCGAGGGCCGGAACCCGACCACGCCGCAGAAACTCGCCGGGTTCCGCAGCGACCCACCCAGGTCGCTACCGTCGGCGATCGGGATCATGCCGGTCGCCAGGGCGGCGGCCGCCCCGCCCGAGGAACCGCCGCTCGTCTTCGTGAGGTCGCGCGGGTTGCGGGTCGGCCCGAACACCGGGTTGAAGGTCTGCGAGCCGGCCCCGAACTCGGGCGTGTTCGTCTTGCCGAGCAGGATGGCGCCGGCGGCGCGGACCCGTTCGACCAAGAGGTCGTCCACCTCGGGCACCGCGTCGGCGAAGATCGGCGACCCGGCGGTCGTCCGGATCCCCGCGGTGGCGACGAGATCCTTGTGCGCGATCGGCAGGCCGAGGCGCGGACCGAGCGGCTCGCCCCCGGCGATCGCGTCGTCCAGCTCCGCGGCGCGGGCGGTTGCACGCTCGGGCACGAGGGTCACGATCGCGTTCACGCTCGGGTTCACGGCCTCGATACGGCGAAGGTGCGCCTCGAGCACCTCGCGGGCCGAGACCTCGCGTTCGCGGAGCATCCGCGCGAGGTCGGTCGCGAGAAGGTCGCACAGCTCGGTGGCGG
The DNA here is from genome assembly GCA_039933515.1 of Actinomycetota bacterium. Taxonomy (GTDB): domain Bacteria; phylum Actinomycetota; class UBA4738; order UBA4738; family HRBIN12; genus JAOUEA01. The sequence goes on along the minus strand of JBDTNY010000113.1, from coordinate 3,161 downwards.
ACGTCATGACCGGGAGGCTACCGCCAGGCGGTGTTACGGCCCGACGCTCGGGTCGCGGGCCAACCGGGGATAGGCGAAGAAGACCGCGACGGCGATCACGAGCGCCGCGACACCGATGAGCAGCGATCGCGGATCGACCCACATCTCCGATGCCATCCACGTCGCGACGAGGACCTTATTCCTCGGGATGCCTCCGGCGGGCCAGGATCCCCGGCCGTGCCACGTGCGGATCTGGACGGCGAACGCGATCCCCGCCAGCCCGACGATCGCGACGGCCAGCGTGACCCAGATCCTCTCGGATCCGCGGCCCCCCGAGCGGTACAACGCGAAGCTCACGCCCAGGGAACCCGCGGCGGCGGCGGCGTACGCGACCCGCGCGCTCGGCGACGTGTCCCCGAAGACCGCACCGACGGCGAGACCCACTCCCATGCCCGAGGTCAGGAGTCCGGCTGCCGCACGGATGAGGCGAGCGAGGGTCGGCACGAGGACGAGTCTAGGGCGCCACGAGGGCGTCGACCGCGACGCAGCCAGTCGGCGAGACGATCACGGGGTTCACGTCGAGGGCGCTCAGCAGGTCGCCGAGATCGGCGGCGAGCACGGAAAGCCGCGACACCGCATGCACCAGCGCATCGACGTCGCTCGGCTCGGCGCCGCGCAACCCGTCGAGCATCGGGCGGATCTTCAGCCGGTCGACCAGGCGCCGTGCGCCGGCCTCATCGAGCGGGGGGAACGCCAGCGCGCGGTCGTGCAGCAGCTCCACCAGGATCCCGCCCGCCGCCACCAGCACGAGCGGACCGAACGTCGGGTCACGCACGATCCCGAGCGCGATCTCGATGCCGGCAGGCGCCATCGCGCCGATCGCAACCTGCGGACCGAGCCGGGCGGCGACGTCCTGGTACGCGGCCCGCACCGAATCCGCATCGGCGAGAGCCACCTTCACGCCGCCGACGTCGGATTTGTGCTGCACGCTCGGCGCCGCGGTCTTCAGCACGACGGGGAACCCGATCGCCTCGGCGGCGGCCACGGCTTCGTCGGAGCTCGATGCCGCGCGCGCCTCGGTCACCGGCACGCCGTAGTCGGCGAGCAGCGCGAGACCCTCGAGCTCGCCCACCTCGTTCCCGGTCGCGAGCCGCTCGCGCCAGCGCACGCGCACCTCGTCGGCGACCAGCGCCGGCGGCTTGCCCCCCTGCCGGGGCGGCGCACCGTCGTCGAGCAGCGCCCGGATCGCCACCAGCCCCGACGAGGTGCCTTCGAGCACGGGGATCCCCGCGTCGCGGAGGTAGGCGGCCTCCTGGATCTCGACGGCGCTCGCCAGGTTCGTCAGCATGCAGAACGGTTTCGTCGTGGCCGCGAACACGTCCTTCGCGATCTGCAGGTATCCCGCGTCGTAGGGCTCCCCTTGACGCGTCAGGTCCACCACGAACGCGAGCGCCGCGGTTTCGGGGTCGTCGTGCAGCGCCATCAGGGACTCGCGGAAGATCCGGTCCGAGTCGAAGCCCGTCCCCCAGGCATCGAGGGGGTTCGCGGCGACGAGACCGGGATCGAGCGTCTGGTCGAGCGTGTCGAGGGTCGGCTGCGAGATCGCCGCGAAGGGCACCCCGAGATCGTGTGCCCGATCCACGAGCAGCGCGCGCTCCCCGCCCGAATCGCACAGGGCGCTCAGGCCGCGACCGCCGGTCACGCGCCGCGGCGACGAGAACAGCTCCATCGCGTCGGCCATCTCCTCGAGGGAGACGACCTCGTGCACGCCGCAGGCGTCGAAGAGCGCCTCGAACGCGCCGTGCTCGCCGGCGAGCGCGCCCGAGTGCGCGGTGACCATTGACTTCGCCGCCTCGGTGCGCCCGACCTTCAGCGCGATCACCGGGACGCCCAGCTCGGCCGCGCGTTCGAGCTGCGCGCGGAAGCCCTCCGGATCGCGCACGGTCTCGAGCAGGAGCGCGAGCACCTTCGTCTCGGGGCGCCCGAGGGCGTACGCCATATAGTCGGCCATCGTGGCGCCCAGCTCCTGGCCGCTCGAGACCAGCAGGTTGAACCCGATCCCGCGATCGTTAAACGCGAGCGCCGCGAACGCGGATCCCGAATGCGAGAGGAACGTCACCGGGCCGTGTCGCAGTTCGTCGGGCGACGCGAACCCCGTGGCGCGGAGCCGGTGGGTCTCGTTGAAGAACCCCATCCCGTTGCCGCCGCACATCGGGACGCCCGCGTCGCGCAGCATCGCGGCCACCCGTTGCGTCAACGGCGGCATGCCCCGCTCGGGCGGCTCCGCCTCGTACAGCGACGAGAACGTCACGAGCGAACGAGCACCGGCCTCGATCGCGTCGCACACCGCCTGCTCGATCCGATGGTTCGCGACGCCGAGGATCGCGAGATCGACCCTGTCGCCGGGCGCCTTCGCGATCGAGGGGTAGCACCGGAGCCCGAGGACCTCCTCGTAGCCCGGGTTCACGGGGTAGATCTCTCCTTCGTACCCGCCGCGCCGCAGCTCGACGACCATCTGGTTGCCGAGAGAGCCTTCCTTCACGCTGGCGCCGACCACGGCGACGGACCGCGCCTCGAGCATGGGCTCGAGGGCGGTCAGGTCACTGCGCGAGGGTCCGCTGGGAGTCGTCAACGAGTCTGACTACTTCTTCCCGAGCGCCTTGTCCTTCTTCGCCATGTTGAACGCCTGCCAGCCGGGGATCCCATTCACGCCGCCGCCGCCGTGCGTGGCGCACGACCCGTGATAGAGGCCCTTGACCGGCGTGCGGAAGTCAGCGTAGCCCGGCGCCGGACGCATGTGGAACAGCTGATCGACACTCAGCTCGCCGTGGAAGATGTTCCCGCCGATCAGGCCCAGATCCTGCTCCATGTCGTAAGGCCCGATCACCTGGTAGTCGATGATCGAGTCGTTGAAGTTCGGCGCGAGCTCGTTGTAGCCATCGAAGATCCGCTTCGCATAGGCGTCGAGCTCGTCCCGGTGCGGCTCCTTCACCCAATCCTCTGGCACCCACTGCGTGAACATCGAGAACACGTGGACCCCTTCGGGCGCGAGCTTCTTGTCGAGCGTGGTGGGGATCGTGCCGTCCACGAATGGCGCCGTGGACGGCCGGCGCTCGATGTGCGCGTCCTGGAACGCGCGCTCGGCGTACTGCGGGCTGAAGCACAGCTCGACCGACCCGGTG
>JBDTNY010000112.1:0-14904 GCA_039933515.1 Actinomycetota bacterium | reverse complement strand
ACCGGTGGTAACGAGGGAGGCGGACGGTCGTGCGCGACCGACCGCGTACTTCAGCACGGTGAGCAAGATCTCGGAGACGAGCCACGTGGCGGCGAACGCGATCGCGTGACGGTACCGACGCAGCACGAAGACGAGCGCCAGCAGCGCCAGCGCGCGGAACGGGATGTTGAAGGCGCCTCCCCCCACGATGTTCAGCACACGCGCGAAGAAGGTGAGGCCTGGGTTCCGGACCTGCTGCATCGCATCGAACGCCGCTCCGTCGAGCTGCCCGATCGGTGCGAACGCCGTGTCTGGGGCGACCCGTTGCGTCTGCGATCCGACCGCGAAGACCAACACGGCCGTGGCGCCCAGGAGTGCCAGGCCTGACGTCAGGCCGAAGTAGGGCCGATGCAGCAGCGGTTGGTGCGGTCGGGACCCCTCCGCGGGACGGATGGATTCGGTGGGTGGGGACATCGGAACGGGATGCTACCCCGCTGCCCGGTCCTTCAAGCATCGTCGCGTCGGGTAGCCTCAGCGTCATGCAGCTTTTCCGGGGTTCCGAGGCCCTGCCCCGATCAGACTCGCCCTCGGTCGTGACCGTCGGGTTCTTCGACGGCGTCCATCTGGGCCACCGAGCGGTGTTCGACACGACCGTGTCGCGCGCCCGGGAGCGTGGCGTTCGCTCCGTGGCCGTGACGTTTGACCGGCACCCCCGCGAGATCCTCACGCCGGGCAAGGAGCCACGGCTCTTGACGACGGTCGAGCGCAAGGCGGCGCTGATCGAGGACCTCGGGATCGACGTCCTCCTCGTCCTCGAGTTCACGCCAGAGTTTTCGCGCGTGCCGGCCGAGACCTTCGTGGCCGAGGTCCTCGTCGACGGGCTCCACGCGGTTCATGCGGCGATGGGGGCGAACTTCACGTTCGGCTACAAGGCGATGGGAACGGTCGCGGCCCTCCAGGAGATCGGTGCCCCGCTCGGCCTCACGGCCGAATCTGTCCCACTGCTCGAGGTGCGCGGCCGGACGATCTCCTCGACATCGGTGCGCGAGGCCCTGTCCGCGGGCGACCTCGCCTGGCCGCTGGTGGCCCTCGGCCGCCGGTGGCGCCTCGACGGCGAGGTGATCTCGGGGCACGGGCGCGGCAAGGGCCTCGGGTTCCCCACGGCGAACCTGCGGACGTGGCCGCGGCTCCTCCTGCCAGGGCAGGGCATCTACGCGGGCGTGGCCGAGCTGGACGGCCGCCGGTACCGGACCGCGATCGACGTGGGCACGAACCCCACCTTCGGCACCGAGCCGCTGCACACCGAGGCCTTCTTGCTCGACTACGAGGGTGACGACATCCGCGGCCAGCCGCTCTCCATCGAATTCTGGGAACGCCTTCGGGACGAGGTCAGGTACGCGTCCGTCGATGAGCTCGTCGTCGCGATCGCGGCCGACGTCGACCTGACGCGGGCGCTGGTGCCTGACGACGCCGTCAGCTAGTCCTGCCGGCCCGATCGACCAACTGGACATCCGGATCGCGCACAAGATGCCAGGCGATGACCGCCATCGCGCCGACCGGCACCGAGAGGCCGACCCGCTGCACGATCCCGTTGCCCGGGCGGGTCACGTCGCGAGCGAACACCGCCATCAGACCGGTCGAGGCGGCGACCGACGCGACCAGGGGAGTCGAGAGCCGCCGCCAGCCGGGCTCCCCCGTGAACCGCCGGGCGAGCGCCAGCATCGCGGCGCCCCCCGCGACCTGCCCGATCACCGAGGCGAGGTCGTGTCCGTCGTTGCGCCAGGACTGCCGCTCCCAGGGCTCCCCGGGAGCGGGGAAATTCGACATCCGATCGCGCCGGAGCAGCCCGGCCACGATCGTCGCGACCCCGGACACGCCCAGGAGCAGGGGACCGGGTCCCGCCAGGCCGGTGCCGGCGAGGCGACGGTCGAGCTGCGAGGCGAACACGATCGTGCACGCCCCGAGAGCGACGAAGCCCGCAGCCATCACGCCCGGGTCCCGCGCGTCGGGCGCGGCGAGCCCGCTGATGTGCTCGTTCGCGATCGAGTAGCCGGGCTGGCGCGCGGTCGCGAGCGCCCAGGCGGCGGTGAAGGCCATCGGGCCGACGAGGCCACAGGCCGCTCGCAGCCGGGCCGCCCTGGTTCCCATGCAGGTCATCGTAGCCGCCCGCCGACGCGCCCGGGGTCACCGCCGCGCTCCCGCTGGTAGCGTAGGAAACCGACCATGACGACACTGACCAAAGACGAGAAGACCCAGATCATCGCGGAGTACGCGCGCACCGAGGGCGACACCGGTTCTGCCGACGTCCAGATCGCGGTGCTGACCAAGCGTATCGCCGACCTCACCGACCACCTGAAGACCCACAAGCACGACCACGCGTCGCGCCGAGGCCTCTTGCAGATGGTGGGCCGTCGGCGCCGGTTGCTCGACTACCTCAAGCGTGAGGACATCGAGCGCTACCGCGCCCTCATCGCGCGGCTCGGCCTCCGCCGGTAGCGACGACGATCCCGTCGACGCCCGGAGGCGCCGGCGCGCAAGGAGTGATGCGCACGACCCACTGATCCGCTCCACCGGAGGTGGGAACCAACCGCGGTCGGTTATCAGTAGCGAGCTCCCGGACTTCGCGCCCGGAGGCCCACCACTGAGAATCGGCCGAACCCACCCCCTCCATCCAGTGCGGCGGCGACCGCCCCGCACGCAGTCTTCACTAGGAGGAACGGCCGATGGCCACCACCACCCAGTCCCGAGAGATCGGGACCCGCACCATGACCTTCGAGACGGGCAAGATGGCCCGCCTCGCCGACGGCGCCGTCATGGTGACGTACGGCGAGACCCAGGTGCTCGGCACCTGCGTCCGCAGCGCCCCCCGCGAGGGGATCGACTTCTTCCCGCTCACGATCGATGTCGAAGAGCGGATGTATGCGGCCGGCAAGATCCCCGGCAGCTTCTTCCGGCGCGAGGGCCGGCCGTCCGAGACGGCGATCCTCACCTGCCGCTTGACCGACCGCCCGCTTCGCCCGACCTTCAAGGACGGGTTCCGCGACGAGGTCCAGGTGGTCATCACCGTGCTCGGCGTCGATGGTGAGAACCCGTACGACGTCCTCGCGATGAACGCTGCCTCCGTGGCGACCTGCCTGGCCGGCTTGCCGTTCGACGGCCCCGTCGGCTCGGTGCGCATGGGCTTGATCGATGGCGCATGGGTCACGAACCCGACCTTCCAGGAGGTCGAGGAGGCCACGTTCGACGTGGTCGTGGCCGGTCGGCGCAACGACGCCGGCGAGATCGACGTCTTGATGATCGAGGGCGAGGCGCCCGATAACACGTGGGAGCTGCTCGCCTCCGGTGCCGCCGCACCGACCGAGGAGACCGTCGCCGAGGGCCTCGAGGCCGCCAAGCGCGCGATCGCCGACCAGATCGACTTCCAGCAGGCGTTCATCGACGAGGCCGGGGTCACCGAGCAGGCCTGGGAGCCCCGCCCGCTCTACGGCGAGGACCTCTACGAGATCGTGGCCGGCTTCGCGACGGACCGTCTGGGCGAGGCGATCGTGGTCGACAAGGCCGAGCGTGAAGCCAAGCTGGACGCGTTGAAGGCCGAGACAAAGGAGCACACGGCCGCGCAGCTCGGCGACGCAGCCGACGACCGCATGAGCGAGTTCGGCGCCGCGTGGAAGCAGGTGCAGAAGAAGGTCATGCGCAAGCGCGTGATCGACGAGGGCATCCGCATGGACGGGCGCACGCCCACCGAGATCCGGCCGTTGTCGGCCGAGGTCGGCGTCCTCACCCGGGCGCACGGCTCGGCGCTGTTCAGCCGCGGCGACACGCAGGTCTTAAACATCACGACGCTCGGGATGCTGCGCATGACCCAGATGATCGACACCCTCGACCTCGAGGACGGCAAGCGGTACATGCACCACTACAACTTCCCGCCGTTCTCGACCGGTGAGACGGGCCGCGTGGGGTCGCCCCGCCGGCGTGAGATCGGTCACGGCGCGCTCGCCGAGCGCGCTCTGATCCCGGTGGTACCCAAGGACGACGAGTTCCCCTACGCGCTCCGGCTCGTGTCGGACGTGCTGTCCTCGAACGGCTCGACGTCGATGGCCTCGGTCTGCGGCTCGACGCTCTCGCTGATGGACGCGGGGGTGCCGATCAAGGCGCCGGTCGCCGGCATCGCGATGGGCATGATCGCCGACGAGGGGCAGTACGTCACCCTCACCGACATCCTGGGCGCCGAGGACGCGCTCGGCGACATGGACTTCAAGGTCGCCGGCACCCGTGAGTTCGTCACGGCTATCCAGCTCGATATGAAGGTCACCGGGTTGCCGGGCGAGGTGCTCGCGAACGCGCTGAAGCAGGCGCGCGACGCCCGCTTCAAGATCCTCGACGTGATGGAGGACGCGATCGCCGCCCCGCGCGACGAGGTGAACGCCAAGGCGCCGCGGATCATCTCGATCCAGATCCCGATCGACAAGATCGGCGAGGTCATCGGACCCAAGGGCAAGCGGATCAACGAGATCATCGCGCTCACCGGTGCCGACATCGACATCCAGGACGACGGCACGGTGCACATCGGCTCGAGCGAGGGCGGCGCAGGCGCCGACGAGGCGGCTCGGATGATCGACGACATCGCGAACCCCCGGCCGGTGCTCGTGGGCGAGACCTACGACGGCATGGTGGTGAAGACGACGACCTTCGGGGCGTTCGTGAACCTGGTGCCGGGGCGCGACGGCCTGGTGCATATCTCGAAGCTGGGACGCGGCAAGCGTTTGTCCAGCGTCGAGGAAGCGATCAAGGAGGGCGACAAGATCTCCGTGTTGGTCGAAGACGTCGACTCGCAGGGCAAGATCAGCCTGAAGCCGGTCGGCGAGGAGTGGGCGATCCCCGAAGGCCAGGCAGATGAGTCCGGCGGCGGGCGACGCGACAGCGGCGACCGCGGCGGGCGGGGCGGTGGCGGCGGGCGTGATCGTGGCGACCGTGGCGGCAGCGGTGGTGGCGACCGTGGCGGCAGCGGCAGCAGCGGCGGCGGACGTGACCGTGAGCGAGGCCGTCGGTTCCGCGACGAGCCGAGCGGTGCCCAGGGCGGCGACGCCCCGGTGCACGCCGAGGCACCAAGCGGCGACGCGCCGAGCGCCGAGTAGCGCACCCGATGCCCATCGCGCGGACCGAGTTCGGCTCGGGCCTGCGGGTCGTGACGGAGCGGATGCCTGGCGTCCGCTCCGTCTCGATCGGCTTCTGGGTGCTGGCGGGTTCCCGGGACGAGGCGCCCCGGATCAGCGGCTCGAGCCACTTCCTCGAGCACCTGCTGTTCAAGGGCACCGAATCGCGCAGCGCGCTGGACATCGCCGAGCACTTCGATGCGGTGGGCGGCGACGTGAACGCGTTCACGGCCAAGGAGTACACGTGCTTCTATGCGCGCGTGCTCGACCGTGACCTCGAGATGGCCGTCGACCACCTCGCCGACATGCTGCAGCACAGCGTGATCCGCAAGGCCGACCTGGATGCCGAGCGCCAGGTGATCCTCGAAGAGATCAACATGCACGAGGACTCGCCCGAGGACGTCGTGCACGACGTGTTCACCGAGGCCCTGTGGCCCGATCACCCGCTGGGGCGCCCGATCCTGGGCACCGCCCAGACGATCGGCGACGCGACGCCGGCGCGGGTCAAACGGTTCTACCGGCAGTATTACGTGCCGGGACACTTCGTGGTCGCGGCGGCCGGGAACGTCCGTCACGACCAGCTCGTGCGGATGCTCGAAGAACGCATGGACACGGGCCGCGAGCTCCCGGCCGGCGAAGCCTCCCCGTGGAACGTGCGCGCGGCGGGCACGCCCCCGCACGCATCGGGTGCCGACCTGATCAAGCGACGCAAGACCGAGCAGGCCCACATCTGCCTGGGCACCGACGGGCTCGCGCGCACCGACCCCGACCGGTTCGCGTTCACGATCGTGAACACGGCGCTGGGCGGAGGGATGTCGTCGCGTCTCTTTCAGGAGATCAGGGAGAAGCGCGGGCTCGCGTACTCGGTGTACAGCTATCACGCGCAGTACACCGAGGCGGGCCATTTCACCGCCTACGCCGGCACCACGCCGAGCCGCGCGCAGGAGGTGGTGGGGTTGCTCCGCCGCGAGCTCGAAGACATCCGCGACGGAGGTCTCACCGACGGAGAGTTCGTGCGCGCGAAGGGCCACGTCAAGGGCTCGATGGTGCTGGCGCTCGAGGACCCGGGCGGCCGCATGAGCCGGCTCGGGAAGTCCGAGATCTCGCACGGCGAGATCCTGAGCGTCGACCAGACGCTCCGGAGGGTCGAGCGCGTGACCCTCGATGACGCGCGCCGCGTGGCCGCGAGGGTACTGACGCAGCCGATGACGCTCACCGTGCTCGGGCCGTTCGGCGTGAATTCCTTCCGCGAGGTCATGGCGTGATCCGCGTCGGGGTGGTCGGCGCCACCGGCCGCATGGGCCGGGAGGTCTGCCGGGCCGTCGCTGCGGATCCCGACCTGACGCTGGCGGCCGCCGTGTCCCGCTCCGCGGCCGGTCGTTCGCTCGCCGAGGAGGTCGGCCTCGAGGGCGAGGCGGGGTCGCTGGTGCTGGCTGAACGACTGGAGGCGCTGGTCGACGCCGGCGCCGAGGTGTTCGTCGACTTCACGGCTCCCGCGTTCGCGGCAGAACACGTGGCCTGGGGCATCGAGCACGGCATGCACGTCGTGGTGGGCACCACCGGATTCGAGATCGACGATGCCTGGCGTGAAGCGCCCGTCGGTGTCGTGGTCGCGCCGAACTTCGCGATCGGCGCCGTGCTCCTGATGCGGTTCGCCGAGCAGGCCGCGTCGCACCTGCCGTCGGCCGAGGTGATCGAGCTCCACCACGAGCAGAAGGCCGACGCGCCGAGCGGCACCGCCCTGCTCACGGCCCGGCGGATCGCGGCAGCGCGTGGCGAGGCGCCCCCGGCCCCGGAAGGTGACGATGCCTATCCCGGAGCGCGAGGGGCCGAGGTCGACGGCGTCCGGGTCCACTCGGTGCGGCTGCCGGGGCTCGTTGCGCACGAAGAGGTGCTCTTCGGCGGGCAGGGTCAGACGCTGACGATCCGCCACGACTCCACCGACCGAACCTCGTTCATGCCTGGCGTCCTGATCGCGATCAAGGCGGTCGGCGGGCGCCCGGGCCTCACGGTGGGGTTGGACGAGCTCCTATGACCAGGGTCCTCGCGGCCGTCGTGGCGCATCCCGACGACGACACGTTCGGCTGTGCGGGAACGGTCGCGCTCCACGCCGACGATCCCGACCTCCGGTTCGTGCTGATCCACGTCACGAGCGGCGAGGCCGGCCGCATCGCCGATCCCGCGCTCGCGACGCGCGAGACGCTCGGCGAGGTGCGTGAGGAAGAGGATCGGCGTTCCTGGGTCGCCTTGGGACGCACGCCCGACCGGCACGAGTTCTTCCGCTACCCCGATCACCGGGTCCGGGACGAGCCGTTCGACGAGCTCGTGGATCGCCTCGCGATGGTGCTCCAGGCCGAACGCCCCGACGTCGTGATCACGTTCGGGCCCGACGGGATCACCGGGCATCCCGACCACATCGCCACCGGGAAGGCCGCGACCGAGGCCTTCCATCGAGTCCGGGAACGGGATCCGGGTCAGGGGCTGCGGCGGCTCCTGCATCAGGCGATCCCCCAGTCGACGCTCGACGAGTGGAACCGCCGGCTCGTGGCGTCCGGCAAGGACCCGATCGATCCCACGCAGCTCTACCAACCGCGCGGCGTGCCCGACGAGACGATCGGCGTGCGCGTCGATTGCTCCTCTGTCGTCGACCGCAAGCTCGCCGCACTCGCGGAGCACGCGACGCAGGCGGGCGAGATGGGGGACATGGGAGAGGAAGAGCGGCGCATGGCCCTGGCGCGGGAGAGCCACGTGATCGCCTGGCCCGAGCGCCCGCCCGGCGACCCGGTCTCGGTCGACGTGTTCGACGGGCTCTGATCGCGGCGGTCGCCATGGGGCGGTGTGCCGTTAGGCGGGCGCCGCCCCGTGCCGGAGCTCGGTCACCGAGACGGCGCCGTCGTCACCCCGCGCCACGAGGATCCCTTCCAGCTCGGCCATGGGGGGGACCTCGGACCCCGTCAGCCCGAACGCGGCCCGCTCCACCAGCGGGGTATGGCTGATCGCGAGACCACGACCGCCCTCGGGGATCTGGTCGAGGAGCGCCCGGACGCCGGCGGCCATCCCCTCGGGACTCCCGCCGCTCGCGTCCTGACCGCCGAGGCCGGGAACGACGCCGTGGTCCGGCAGCTGCTGGCCGGCTCCCCGCAGGAACCACGCCGCGGTCTCGGCGGCACGCTGCGCCGGCGAGACGAATACGGCGCCGTACACGACCCCCGCGGCACCGGCGCCTCGGCCCGCTTCCTCGGCCGCCGCGCGGCCCGCCTCCGACAGCTGATCCACCGCAGGATCGCGCCGGGCATGGCGCCGCAGCTCGAGCTCGGTCACGAGGGCCTCCTCCAGGTCGGTTCGCGTATCATGCCGCAACCGTGCGCATCCGAACCCGTTCCGTGGCGTCCCTGTTCGTGCTCGCCCTGTTGGTGGCCGCCTGCACCGGCGGGGGGGAGCCCTCGCCGACCCCCACGACCGCCTCGTCAGAGCCCGGATCGGGCGTCGTCACGAGCTCAGAGGACGTCACCTACGTGCCGGGTGCCTTCGAGTACCGGTTCAACAACATCACGGCGACGTTCACCCTCGAAGGCTCCACCGGCACCCTCTCGGTAAAGAACGCCTCAGGCGCCGAGCTGGGCGACCCGGGCTTGTACGTGCTGGGCATCGACGACAAGCGCTACGAAGGGACCGTGGCGTCGCCGCTCACGACGCCCGACGGGAGCGAGAGCGAGTTCGAGGTGACCTTGCCCGCCAAGGTGACGTCCGAGTCGATCGGGCTACTGGTCCTGCTGTTCGGCGGGAAGAACTACGGCGCGATGGCGCCCACGCCTCAGGCCTGACGGGCACGTCCCGCCCCGTCTTGCGCGTGGGTTGCGCCTCCCGTACACTCCGCCACTCACGCCGGCCGGGAGGGGTTCGAATGGCTCGCCGCACGTCTTTCCTCGCGCTGGTTGCAGCGCTCACGCTGCTGGGACCCACGGCCGCGACCGCCGGTCCTCGGGTGCCGACCTGGGCCACGCGCGGATCGCGCACGACCGGCCCCCTGCCCGCCGCACCGGCCCCGGGCCCGGGCCCGGGCTTCTCGATCTCTCACGGTGACGGGAACGACACCGGCGGCCCGCTCGACCTGCGTTCGATGAAGATCAGCCGGGGCCGGACCAAGGACACGATCTCTCTCACCGCGATCCGCCCGGTCTCGAACGCCGACATCGACCCGAACGATGGCGGGAACTTCGCGGTCTTGATCGATGTGAACGACAACCGGAAGTTCGACTACGGGCAGTACGTGTACTTCTACGCGGGCAAGCTTCGAGGCGTGCTGGTGAACCTCGCGACGAGCAACGTTGTCGACCGGACGGCGCCCACCGCGCGGGTGAGCGCGACCACATTCCGCACCGTGATCCAGCGGACGAAGATCCACAGCCCGGGCACCTATCGGTTCGCGGTCTTCAGCTACTTCGATGCCGCCCCGTGCAGCCGCCGGGATCCGTGCAGCGACTCGATACCCGACACCTTCCCGCTGATCCCGCTCGACCACAAGGCTCCCTCGGTCAACGTCACGAACCTCGATGCCTACGCGAGCGATGCCAGCGCCACCCTGACCACGCCGGTCGATTTCACCTTCTCCGACGACACGTTCGGGACCGGGGTGAAGACCTGGCTCGTGCAGCGCCGGGAGGTCGGCGCGAGCACCCCCTGGGAGGACGTGAAGACCGGCCAGATCCAGAACCCGACCGTGAACGTTCCCGGCGATGAAGGCGTCACGTATCAGGTCCGGGTGGTGGTGGTCGACAAGCAGAAGAACAAGAAGATCTCCAAGATCGAACGAACGACGTTCGCGCTTGACGATCGTAACGCGGCGGTCACCTACGGCGGCGCCACGACCCAGGGCTCGCCGGCCGGCTCCTTCCTGACGACCACCACGTCCGTCGCCACCGCGGGGACGGTCACGTTCGCCTTCTCGGGTACGTCGTCGTTCTGTGTCGTCGGGGGGCCGGTGTCGACCGGTCAGACCGCCGACGTCACGGCGACGCTCGACGGGAACCCGGTCTCGGTGAACTTGGAGACCGACGCCACCGGAGCGCGCGCCCGGGTCACCTGCATGTCGGGCCTGACGATCGATCCGCACACCTTGGTGCTCACGGTCACGTCGGCGGAGAGCTATGTGATCGACGGGTTCTACGTCTAGTTGAGCGTCTCAGGTATCGGTGCGGCTCGCTGGCTCGCTCTCGCCGGCCTGCCAGCGCGCGAGCACGAAGAGCAGGTCGCTGAGGCGGTTCAGATAGCGGCGCGCCTCGGGGTTCACCTCGCGCTCGGCGTGCTCCATCGCGACCACCGCCCGCTCGGCCCGGCGCACGATCCCGCGGGCGATGTCGATCGCGGCGCTGGCTGGGTTGGTCCCCGGCACGATGAACACCTTGGGGAGCGGCCGAAGCTCGACGAGGTCGTCGATCCGGCGTTCGAGCCGCTTCGTCATGCGCTCGGTGACCAGGGAGACCTCGGGGGTGAGCTTCGCGCGTTCCTTGGGGTTGGTCGCGAGGTCGGCCCCGACCACGAACAGCTCGCGCTGCAGCGTGAGCAGGTCCGTCGCCATCGTCTCGTCCTCGGTCAGGGCGCGGGCGAGCCCGAGGGCCGCCACCGCTTCGTCAGTGGTGCCGTAGGCATCGGTGGCGAGGTCGTCCTTGCGGACGCGGCCGCCGTACAGCAGGCCTGTGGTGCCGTCATCGCCGGTCGTGGTGTAGATGCGGGGCATCGGCGGCTAGCATAGGGCGCAACGCGCCGACCGACCCCGGGCGGCGCGGGAGGGAGGAGTGGCGCCGATGGCCGGCAGGTTCGGGTCTGTGGTGACCGCGATGGTCACGCCGTTCAGAGAGGACCACGCGGTCGACCTGGACGGCGCCCAGGAGCTCGCGTCGTGGCTGATCGCCAACGGCTCGGACGCGATCGTCGTGGCGGGCTCCACCGGCGAGTCGCCGACCCTCACCCACGCCGAGAAGGCCGAGCTCTTCCGGGTGGTGGGCGAGGCGATCCGCGGTCGCGGCAAGCTGATCTGCGGGGCGGGCACCTATTCGACCGCCGAGACCCTCGAGCTCACGCAGGCCGCCGAGGACGCGGGCGCCGACGGGCTCCTCGTGGTCACGCCGTACTACAACAAGCCGCCCCAGCGCGGGCTCATCGCGCATTTCGAGCGTGTCGCCGACGCCACCGAGCTGCCGATCATCGCCTACAACATCCCGGGGCGAACGGCCACGCGCATCGAGCACGAGACGATGCTGCAGCTCTCCCACAAACCCAACATCGTGGCGGTCAAGGACTCGACCGGGGACTTCCAGGCGATCTCCCGGCTGATCGCGGAGGCACCCGACGGGTTCGAGGTCTATTCTGGCGACGACTGGGCCACCTTCGGCTACGTCTGCCTGGGCGCGGTCGGGGTCATCAGCGTCGCGAGCCACCTCGTGGGGCCGCAGATCCGCCAGGTGATCGACCTGATCGATACCGGCGACGTGCCGGCGGCGCGCAAGATCCACGAAGCGCTCAGCCCGCTGTACAACGCATTGTTCGTCACCTCGAACCCGATCCCGCTCAAGGCCGCGCTGGAGATGGTGGGGCGCCCCGCGGGGCCGGTGCGGCTGCCACTCGTCGCGGCGACGGCGGAAGAGCGCGAGCGGGTCCGCAAGGCATTGGAGGACGCCGGTCTCCTCTGAGGCGGCAAGCGCCGCGCCCGTCAAGGTCGTCTTCCTCGGAGGCGTCGGCGAGGTCGGTCGCAACATGGCCTGCATCGAGGTCGACGACCGGATCCTGATCGTCGATGTCGGACTCTCGTTCCCCTCGGGCGACATGCCCGGTATCGACCTCGTGCTCCCCGATTTCGACTACATCAGGCGCAACGTCGACCGGGTCGAGGCCATCGTGCTCACCCATGGTCACGAGGATCACATCGGGGCGCTCACTTACCTGCTGCGCGAGATCGACGGCGTGCCCGTCTACGGAACGCCATTCACCTTGGAGCTGCTGAAGGGCAAGCTCGAGGAGCATCGTGTGGCCGACCGGTGCGAGCTCCACACCGCGGTCCCGGGAGAGGGCGCCACGGTCGGGCCCTTCACGATGCGGTTCCTGCGCGTGACGCACTCGATCCCGGACGGCATGGCCGTCGTGGTCGATACGCCGTACGGGGCGATCCTGCACACGGGCGATTTCAAGATCGACCAGACGCCGCTCGACGGCCGCCCCACCGACCTGCATGGCCTCGCCGAAGAAGCGAGCGGGCGCGGCGTGCACCTGCTCCTCAGCGACTCGACGAACGCCGAGGAGGCCGGGTACACGACGAGCGAGCGATCGGTGGGGCCGGTGGTCGCCGGCATCGTGGCGAACGCCCCCGAGATCGTGGTGGCGGCGTGCTTCTCGAGCCACATCCACCGGGTGCAGCAGATCGTGAACGCCGCCAACGCGAGCGAGCGGGTGGTGGCGTTTCTGGGTCGCTCGATGCTGAACTCGGTGGCCGCGGCGCGGCGCCTCGGGTACCTCCAGGTCGACGATCGCGACGTGATCGACATCTCGGAGGTCGCCGATATCGACCCGGGCCGGGTCGTCGTGATCTGCACGGGCAGCCAGGGCGAGCCCTTCTCGGCGCTCTCGTTGATGGCCCAGCGCCAGCACAAGTGGGTGAAGCTCAAGGAGGGCGACACGGTCGTGCTCTCGTCGTCGCTGATCCCCGGGAACGAGCCCGCCATCCACCGCGTGGTCGACGCGCTCTACCGGACCGGTGCCGACGTCTTCCACATGCCGGCCGATGCCGTGCACGCGAGCGGCCACGCGGCCGCCGAGGAGCTCCGGCTCATGCTGTCGCTCGTGAAGCCGCGCTGGTTCATCCCGATCCACGGCGAGCGCCGGCACCTGCAGCACCACGCCCGCCTGGCCGAGGAGGTCGGCATCCCGCACGACCACGTGATCATCTGTGAGGACGGCGACGTCGTCGAGGTGGGGGAGCGGGTCGAGAAGGTGGACCGGGTCCAGGCCGGCATGACGTTCGTCGACGGGTTGGGGATCGGCGACGTGGGCACCGAGGTCCTGCGCGACCGTCGCAAGCTCTCGGGCGACGGCGTTGTGGTCGTGGTCGTGACGGTCGACTCGCAGACCGGTGAGCTCGTCAGCGGCCCCGACATCGTGAACCGAGGCTTCGTGCACGAAGAGACCTCAAGCGACATCCTGGAGGAGGCCCGCGTGCGGGTCGTCGACGCGATCCGCGGCACCGCCGAAGCGCACGTCGTGGATCCTTCGGCGCTCCAGCAAGAGATCCGGCGGGTGCTCGGTCGGTATTTCAACGAGGTCACGCAGCGCAAGCCGGTGATCCTGCCGGTCGTCATGGAGGTGTAGGCGGCCGCCGCCTGGCACCGCCGACCGGGCTCTCGCTCGCGACATGGGCCGAACGGCTCGCTCACCCGGAGCACGGGGTTGCTTGCCTCCTCCTCAGAACCCGTCAGACTTACGAGTCTATGGCGACGAAAACTTCCCCGTCGCGGCGTTCGTCGTCGCGCGCTTCATCCCGTTCCTCGTCCAAGCGGAAGCCGACGGCGACCCGGCGCGCCGCGTCCAAGAAGTCCGCGCCGAAGAAGCCCGAGCGCACGCCGACCCGGCAGATCCTCTCGCCGCACGCCCGCGACGCGGCCGGCATCGGACTGGTTGTGCTCGCGCTGCTCGCGGTCCTAGGCGTGTGGCTCGAGTCCGCCGGGCCGGTCGGCCGGGGTCTCTCGTGGCTCCTGCACGGGACCTACGGTGTCGGCGCGATGCTGTTCCCGATCGTAGGCGTCTACTGGGGGATCGTGCTGCTCCGCGACGTCGCGCCCGAGGACCGGGTCCGCATGTTCATCGGCTTCTTCGTCCTCACGGTCGGAGCGCTCGGGATCGTGTCGCTCGCGCGCGGCAACCCGAGCCCGTTCGCCGGCTACGATGCCACGAAGAAGCTCAACGGCCTTTCCGAGGCCGGAGGGCTCGCCGGTGCGATCGCCGCGTACCCGATGTCCCGGGTGATCTCCGACATCGGGGCCGGGATCGTCTGCACCGGGCTCGCCGTGATCGGGCTGCTGATCTTCACGGGCACGCCCGTCTCGGCGGTCCGCGACAAGCTCCGCGAGCTCCGCGTCCCGCTCGACGAGCCGCAGACCGCCCAGGTGCTGGTCCCCGACGCGGAGCCCGAGAAGGAGCACAAGCTCAAGCGGCGGTCCCGGATGAAGGAGGCGCTCGGGCTGGGGGATGAGCCGCCGGCCGAGCCGATCGTCGTGCTGCCCGACACCGACGCGATCGAGCCGATCACCGATGAAGCACCGCTCAAGGTGAAGAAGGCGTCGAAGCCGCAGATGGTGACCACTTCGCAGGGTCCCTACCAGCTGCCGCCGCTCGACCTGCTGCGCACCGCGCCTCCATCGACCGCCGACGGGTCGCACGAGATCGAGGTCACGCGGGCGCTCGGCCACACCCTCCTCACGTTCGGGGTGGACGCGAAGGTCGTGGCTGCCCATCGCGGTCCCACCGTGACGATGTACGAGGTCGAGGTCGCGAGCGGGACGAAGGTCAACAAGGTCCTGAACCTGTCCAGCGACATCGCGTACGCGCTCGCGACGCCCGACGTCCGGATCCAGGCGCCGATCCCGGGCCGTTCGGCGATCGGGATCGAGGTCCCGAACAAGCACCGCGACTTCGTGATGCTGGGAGACATCCTGCGATCCGACAACGCGCGCGCCGAGACCCATCCGCTCACGGTGGCCCTGGGTAAGGACATCCACGGCCGCTC
>JBDTNY010000111.1:0-11352 GCA_039933515.1 Actinomycetota bacterium | reverse complement strand
GTGGTCGTCCACTACCACCACCTCGTCGACCAGTCCGAACCACTGTCGCGCGAACATGCCGATCGTCGCAGAACCGCATCCCACGCGCATCCGTTCCTCGACGACGCCGTTGATCGTCGGTGGCCGGCCGGCCTGAAGCACGAGCGCCGCCCCCTCGTCTATCTGGACCTCGATCGCGTCGCCCGCGCAGATCGCCAGCAGCGCGCGCATCGTCGCGAGCCCTTCGGACTTCGTACCCCCGGTGAGGTGGTTCACGCCGCCGAGCGAGAGCATCTGCGACCCGTATTGACCGGTGGTGACGTGACCGATCGGTTCGCCCTGGGCGCGCACCAGCTGTCGCTCCGCGCCCACGTGCCGGTCGGTGTCGATCTTCAACAACGCGCCGCAGTAACTGAAGATCCCCTCGGTCACGACGGTGATCATGTCGACACCCTCGATCGTGCTCGACACGATGAACGGCGCCGGCTTGTAGTCGGGGTAGGTCGTGCCCGAGCCGGCGCCCGTCACGAACAGGTCATCGGTGGGCACGATCCCGCCCTCCCAGTCGCCCTCTCGCGCGGCGAAGGGGACGAGCGCGCCGCCGTGTCCGCGGGTGCGCTCCAGGATCAGCAGGGGATCCAGACGCGTGAGCGTCCCTTCGACGTTGCCGTAGCGGTCGCACGAGCCGGTCCGGCCGGGCTTGATCACGCAGCGGATCGGGCAGGCATCACAAGTGACCGTGTCGGTTGCGGCGGGACTCATGCGAGCGCCTCCTTGCCGGCCGCGATCGCGGCCAAGACCAGGTCAGGGGTGGCGGGCACGTGCCGTACCGGTGCACCGATGGCGTCGCGGACCGCGCTGAGGATCGCCGGCGCGGTGGGGACCACGGCGTGCTCGCCGATGCCCTTCGCGCCGTAGGGGCCGAGAGGGTCGTTCGATTCGATCAGGATCGTGAGGACCTCGGGGACGTCGCCGATCGTGGGGATCAGGTAGTCGTGCAGGTTCTCGGTTCGCCCGGGGACGTAGGCCTCCATCAGGGCCATGCCGATCCCCTGGGCCACGCCGCCCTCGACTTGACCTTCGATGAGGGTGGGGTTCACGGCGCGGCCGACGTCGTGAGCCGCGACGACGCGCAGAACCCTGACCGTCCCTAGCTCGGTGTCGACCTCCACCTCGGCCAGGTGCGCGCCGTAGCCGAACTGGGCGTAGGGCTCGCCCTGTCCATCCTCGTCGAGGGGGCTGGTCGGCGGGTCGAAGGTCGCCCGATGCACCGACACCAGCCCGTCGGCATCTACGGCGAGGGTGGCGAGGTCGATCTCCGCGACCTGCCCCCGATCGTGCACCGCGAGGCGTCCCGGGGCCAGTTCCAGCGTGGCGTCCTCGGATGCGTCGGCGAGGGCGAGGAGGTCCGCACGCAGACCTGTCGAGGCGAGCAGCGTCGCGTTGCCGGAGACGAACGTCTGCCGCGACGCGCTGCTCTTCCCGGCGTCGGGTGTGGAGTCGGTGTCGGCCCCCACAAGGACGATGTCGCCCACGGACACGCCGACGGCGTCGGCGCAGATCTGCGTCATCACCGTGTTCGGACCCTGCCCCATGTCGACCGCGCCTTGGAACAGCACGATCCGGCCGTCGGGCCGCAGGCCCACCTTGATCGTGGAAGGGTTCGGAAGGGAGGTGTTGCCGCAGCCGTACCACATGCCCGCGAGGCCCACGCCCCGACGGAACCGACCTCCCTCGGCGTTCGCGACGGCCGCATCGGCACGCGCCTGCTTGCGGTGCGAGCGAAGGGCCTCGAGGCAGTCCACGTACCCCACGCCGCCGTGGAAGACCTGTCCGGTGACGGTGGGGGCGCCGGCGGTGAGGGCGTTACGCACGCGAAGCTCCAGGGCGTCGATGCCCAGGGCGTCCGCGAGCTCGTCGAGCAGGCCCTCGCTCGCGATCGTCGACTGCGGCACCCCGAAGCCGCGGAAGGCTCCCGCAGGCGGGGCGTTCGTGTGGACGGCCTCCGACCGGGCAAGGTAGGCCTCGTACACGTAGGGCCCGCCCGCGTGGACCGGGACGCGGTTCGCGACGGTCGGCCCCCACGAGGCGTACGCACCCGTGTCGAACCGTCCGAAGAAGTCCATCGCGGTGAGGCGGCCGTCTCGCGTGGCGCCGATCTTGACGCGCATCGCGGCCGGGTGCCGCTTCGTGGTCGACATCATCGATTCGGGCCGCGTGTACGTGATGCGGGCGGGGCGGGCGAGGTGCCATGTCGCCAGCGCGATGTAGGGCTGCACGGAGAGGTCGAGCTTGCTGCCGAAGCCGCCGCCGACAGATGTGGGGAGGATCCGCACGCCGCCGGGTGGCAGGCCGATGATCGCCTCGAGCTCCTCGCGGTCCATGTGCGGAGACTGCGTGGTCACCTGCACCTCGACACGGTCCCCGACCCGACGTGCGAACCCCGCCTCGGGCTCGATGTATGCGTGCTCGAGGAACGGCGTCGAGTACTCGGCCTCGATCACCATGTCCGAGGCAGCGAACGCCGCGTCCAGGTCGCCTCGGCGCACCTGCCCGCGGATGAGCACGTTGCCCTCGCGGTCGGGATGCAGGCGGGGCGCCCCCTCGGCGCGCGCCGCGTCCACGCTCATGATCGGCCGCAGCTCTTCCCAGGTGATGGGCACCTCGGTAAGGTCGAGCGCCGCCACAGCGTCGGCCTCCCCGACGACCATCGCGACCGCCTCTCCACGGAACCTTGTCTCGGCCTCGGCGAACACCGGCTGGTCGGCCATCGCGGGGATCACGCCGAACCGGTTGCGCCCCGGGACGTCGGCGGCGGTAAAGACGGCCTCGACACCGGGCGTTCGCGCCACGAAGCCCTCCAGATCGCCGAACGCGAACCGCGCCCGATGATGGGGAGACCGCACAACTCGAACCAGGAGCGCGCCCTCGGGCGCTCCGTCGTCCCCGAAGATCTCGCGGCCGCCGAGTTTGGCGGCACCATCGACGCGGGGGAGGCGGTGCCCGACCGCCTTGCCGCTGGGCGGGTTCGGGAGCACCTCCTCGAAGGTGGGTGCCGCGACGACCGCCTCGATGATCTTGCGATAGCCGGTGCAGCGGCAGAGGACCCCAGCCAGGGCGTCCTGCACGCGCGGCTCGGCGGGGGCGGGGTCGGACCGGAGCAGCCCGCACGCGGCCACCAGCATCCCGGGCGTGCAGATCCCGCACTGCGCGGCCCCGTGGTGCAGGAAGGATCGCTGGAGGGCGTCGATCTCGCCGCCGGCGTCGAGCCCCTCGAGGGTTTCGACGCGCTTCCCGTCGAGCTGTCCTACGGCGGTCATGCAGGCGGCGACCGGCTCGTCGTCGACGAGCACCGTGCACGCCCCGCAATCGCCGGCGTCGCACCCCACCTTCGTGGCCGTGAGGCCGAGGTCCTCGCGGAGGAACGCGCTCAGCCGGCGCGCGGACGCGTCGGCATCGACCCGGGCGCCGTTCAGCTCGAACCGCACGACGGTCACGGCGACACCGCGCACGCGTCGAGTACCCGGCGAACGAGCGTGACGGCGGCGTGGCGCCGATAGTCGGCCGAGGCGCGCACGTCGTCGATCGGCGAGAGCCCGCCGAGGTGCGCGGGCCGAACGCGCTCCGCGGCCGCGTCGATCGGCGTGCCGCGAAGTTCGTCCTCGAGCTGCGGGAGTCGCTGCGCGACCGGGGCGCAGGCTCCCACCGCGACGCGCGCCTCATCGATCAGGCCGGCGTCGTCGACCGTCACCACGGCCGCCACCATGACGACGGAAATCACGAGGTACCGGCGGAGCCCCAGCTTCAGGAACGCCGAACGGGCGTCCTCCCGATCGCGCGGGACGATGACGGCGGTGAGCAGCTCGTCGCCGGCCAACGTGGTCGATCGGTAGCCGGTGAGGAACGACGCCACCGGCAGCACGCGGCGGCCGGTCGGGGAGGCGAGCTCCACCGATGCGTCGAGGGCCAGCAGGTTCGGGATGCCGTCGGCAGCGGGAGAGGCGGTGCACAGGTTGCCCCCGATCGTGCCGGCGTTCTGCACCTGGACCGCGCCGATCTCGCGCGCCGCCGCTCGGAACCCGTCGAAGCATGCGGGGAGTGCCGCCGCGGCCACATCCGCCCAGCGGGTCAGGGCCCCGATCCGGTAGGCACCGTCAAGGACGTCCACGCCGCGGAGCTCCTCGAGGCCGGTGATGTCCACGACGGGCTCCGCGAATCCGCGCCCGACGTGGGCCGGGTAGACGTCGGTGCCGCCGGCGAGCACCAGGGCGCCCGCCGCCTTCATCGCCGTCGCCTCTGCGACGTCCGCGGGCACGAGGTACTCCGTCGGCCGGGCGCTCCCCTGCAGCACGAGGAGGAGCGTACCCCCACCTCGTGGTTGCGGTGCCCTCCGTCTGCCGTCAGGGGGAACTGCGGCCCGCTGGCGCGGACGGATTGCTAGGATGCCGCGTATGCCACCGAATCCGACTCGGTGCTCATGAGGGGGTAGGCGATGCGTCGCTGGGATCGGCCGTTCGTGGCTCTCGTCGCTGTGGCCGCGGTGGTGCTCGCGGCCTGCACGTCCTCCGATGGCGATAGCAGTGCACCGTCCACGAGCTCGGGGTCCGGCACGGGCGCGCCGCTGAAAGGCGGCACGATGAAGCTCGCCGATGCCCTGGAGCCCGTGTCCCTCGACAACTCCCAGGCGGTGTCGACGATCGACTACTCGCTCACCGCAGGTGCGCTCTTCGAGGGGCTTTACCACGTCGACTCGTCCGGCGAGATCGTGGCCGCGCTCGCCGATGGGATGCCTGCCGTCTCGAAGGATGGCCTCACCTACACGATCAAGATCCGCCCCGACGCGATGTTCGCCGGGCCCAACTTCACGCCGCGCGCGGTGACGGCGCAGGACGCGGCCTACGGGATGGAGCGCGCCCTCGACCCGAACACGAAGCCAGCTCCGTCGTGGGGTGGTGGATACCTCCTCCCGATCCAAGGCGCCTCAGAGTTCGCGTCGGGCAAGGCCCAGTCTGTGTCGGGCATCAAGGTCGTCGACGATGCCACCCTCGAGATCACGCTCACCCAGCCCACCTCGACCTTCATCTACGACCTCACGATCGCCACGTCGTGGCCGGTCCCCGAGGACGCGGTGACGAATGCAGGTGAGAAGTTCGGCGATTCGCCGGTTGGCGCGGGCCCCTTCTACCTCGCGGAATGGAACAAGGGGCGGTCTCTGGTCCTCAAGAAGAACCCGGGCTACGTCGACCCAGAGTTCCCGTACCTCGACGAGATCGACCTCGCCGTCAACGTCGACCCGAACACGCAGGTGCTCCAGCTCCAGGACGGCACGATCGATGCCCCGGCGGAGCCGTTCTTCCTGCCTCAGGCCGCGATCCAGCAACTCGCGCAAGACCCCTCGATCAAGATGCCGGCGACGACGGGACCCACCGTCTATTACTGGGCGCTCAACAGCACAGGCGTGCTCAAGGATGCCGACCTGCGCAAGGTCATCGCCATGGCCATCAATCGCGAGGTCACGAAACAGTTCGGGACCGAGGCGCAGCCGTGGACGCAGATCTACTCGAGCGTCACCAAGCAGTCCGACCCGAACCTGCAGGCCATCCCGTACAACACGGACCAGGCCAAGAGCATGCTCCGGCATTCCGGGTACAACGGCGAGACGATCAAGGTGATCTACGACGCCACTGACCCCTTCGCCGAGGCGATGTCAACCTCCCTGCAACAGGACCTCAAGGGGATCGGCGTCAACGTCTCGATCAAGGGGCTTCAGCAGGCTGCGTACTTCGGCAGCAACGGGTACGTCAACCCGGAGAACTTCGACATGCTGCCCACCTACTGGCGCGCGGACTACCCGGATGGCCAGGACTACATCTCGACGAACTTCGCCTGCGGATCGGGACTGAACGTGGCGCACTACTGCAATAAGCAGGTGGACTCTCTCTTAGCGCAGTCCGACGCGTTGCCGTTCGGATCCGAGCGTGACGCGATCCTGCAGCAGATCCAGCAGATCATCGTGAGGGACGCCGCCGGCGTCGGCACGATGCAGGTGGACTGGCCGGCGATCTCCACGCAGCGCGTCGGCGCGCTCGTCACTATCCCGACATACGCCCCGTTCGACTGGAAGTCGTGCTGGGTGACGTCGAACTGACCCGCGAACCGGTCCTGCGGATCCGCGATCTGCGGGTCGGCGCCGCGGGCGGCGAGATCGTTCGCGGTGCCGACCTCGAGGTCGCGCGGGGAGAGATCGTCGGGCTGGTCGGCGAGTCCGGCTGCGGGAAGACCACCCTGGGCCTCGCGATCGCGGGACTGTTGGGGTCGAGCCGCCGTGTCGTCGGCGGCTCCATCGCCTTCGAGGGCGAGACGATCGTCGACGCCGATACGGACGGGACAGGGCCGCTGCGCGGCGGGAGGATCGGCTTCGTGCCCCAGGACCCCTTCGGGGCGCTCGACCCGCTCCGCCACGTGGGCCCGCAACTCGCGCGCCCGCTCCGGCTCCATAAGGGTCTGACCGAGGAGGCAGCGCTCGAGCGTGTGTGTGGGCTGCTGTCGGAAGTCGGGATGGGCGACCCGCGTGCGATCTTGCGCAAGTATCCGCACGAGCTATCAGGCGGGCAGCTCCAGCGGGCGGTGATCGCCACTGCGGTCTCGGTCGAGCCCACCCTCCTGATCGCCGACGAACCAACCAGTGCCCTCGACGTGATCGTCCAGTCGCAGGTCCTTGACGCCCTCCTCGAGCTCGTCCGCGGGGTGGGCGCGGCGGTGATCCTCGTGACGCATGACATGGGCGTCGTGGCCGAGACCACGGCGCGCGCGATCGCGATGTATGCCGGGAAGATCGTCGAGTTCGGTCCGACGAACGAGATGTTGGCGTCGCCACGACACCCGTATCTCGCCGCGCTCCTCGCCTCCCGGCCGCATCTTCACGACGAGCGTGCCAGGCTCTTCGCCATCCCCGGTCAGCCGCCGGCGCTACCGGGCCGCCTGTGGTCGTGTGCGTTCGCACCTCGCTGCGCGTTCGCGACGCGGGTCTGTACCGAGGAAGAGCCGGAGGTCGCGCCGGGCCTCGAGCACGGGTTCGCCTGCCACCATCCGCTCCACGATGAAACGCGGGCGACGAGGCGAGCATGACTGACCGCGGGATGGAAGCGGGCGGGACGCTCACGATCCCCGAGACGCCCCCGCTACCAGAGGGCATCGCCGCGGCTCCCGAGCGAGGCGAGCGCAGGATCGGGTTGCGGGTCGGCATGGTCATCCTGGCGCTGATCACGCTCGTTTCGATCGCGGCACCGCTCGCGGCTCCGAAGGATCCGAACCGGGAGAGCGTGGCAGGCCTTGGTCCCAACGGGGGTCCGCAAGGTCCCGGCCTCGCGTGGCCATTAGGGACGGACGCGAAAGGGCGCGACCTGATGTCCCGTCTCATCTACGGCGGACGCGTGACCTTCGGGGCCGCCGCGATCGCGATCGCGCTGGCCACGCTGATCGGCCTCACGATCGGCCTGTTGGCCGCGTCGTCTGGCGGCGCTGGCGGCAGCGTCCTGATGCGAGTGACCGACATCGGACTCGCGATCCCCGGTCTCTTGCTGGCGGCGGCGTTGACCTCGGTCCTGGGCTCGGGGGTGACATCGTTGATCGTGGCGCTGGTGGCCGTCTTCTGGGCGCCGCTCGCGCGCGTGACCTACGGGCAGGCGGTTGTGATCAAGGAGCGGCCGTTCGTCGACGCCGCGCGTTCGCTGGGCGCTGGGCGAACCCGGATCCTGTTGGAAGAGATCGCCCCCCACGTCTTGCCGATCCTGCTGGCCTATTCGGCGCTCTGCGTGGGCTGGGCGGCCTTGTTCGAAAGCAGCCTCGGGTTCCTGGGCCTGGGCGTGCAGGAGCCGACATCCAGCATCGGCGCGATGCTGGGCTCCGGGCTCGCGTGGTATCGGCTGCATCCCGGGCTCATCATCTTCCCCGCGCTGTACCTCGGCCTCTTCGTGACGGCGACGACCTTGATCGGGGAGGGGCTGCGCAAGCCCCGTCGCAGGGTCGCCGCCCCTACGACCGCGCCTGAGCTGGAGTTGATGAGCCGGTGAGCCTATACATCGTCCGGCGCCTCCTTCTCGCCCTCGTGACGCTATGGGCGCTCGCGACGCTCGGGTTCCTCCTCGTCGAGGCCATCCCCGGCGACCCCGCTCGCCAACTCGCGGGACCCACGGCATCGGTACAGACGGTCGAGCGGATCCGCCACGCCTACGGGTTCGATCAGCCTGCCTGGGACCGTTACTCGGCGACGCTGACACGTTATGCGCACATGGACCTCGGGTACTCGTTCTCGCGCAGCGAGGACGTGCGGGCGGTGATCGCCCGCGACGTCGGTCACACGCTCGCGCTCACCGTGTTCGCGTTCATCGGGGAGCTGCTGATCGGGATCCCGCTCGCGCTTTTCGTCACGGCCCGCAAGGGGAGGGTGGCCGACGGCACGCTCATGGCCGCTGCCGGTGCGACCAGCGCGATCCCCACGTTCCTCGTGGGACTCCTGTTCCTCTATCTGTTCTCGTTCCGCCTTGGGTGGTTCCCGCTCGGTGGCACGACCGCGGGGCTGAAGTCCTACGTGCTGCCGGTGCTGACCGTCGCGATCCCCTACGGACTGGTCCTCGCGCGCATCCTGCGGAACTCGCTCTTGGAAGAACTCGAGAAGCCCTATGTGGAGTTCGCGCTCGCCCGCGGCGAACGGATGCGCCGGATCCGGTGGCGCCACATCCTGCCGAACGCGATCGTGCCGCTCTTCTCCGTGCTCGCGCTGGACTTCGCGGGGCTGTTCGCGATGGTCGCGGTTGTGGAGGTCGTGTTCTCGATCCCCGGCGTCGGCAGCGACCTGTTCGGCGCGATCCGCCGGATCGACACCGCGCTCATCATCGGGGTTGCGATCGTCGCCGGTTTGGTCGTGGTGACGGTGAATCTGTTGGCCGACCTCGCCGTGATCGCGATCGATCCGCGAGTTCGACGCGCGACCCTGGGGTAGGGGAGCGGCCGGGTTCTCAGGGGCGCGCGATCCTGAGGCGGCGCCCGGCGGCGCGGCGCGGCACGATCACCCCGGTGGCGTCGACGCCGAGCGACATGTCGTCCAGCGTCGCCGCCCCCACCGCCCACGGAACCTCGATCTCGACCGGAGCCTCTGCCGCGCCCATCGTGAGCGACAGCCCGTCGGGACCCGACGTAACCGCCCGGAAGCGTCCGGCCGAGCCACGCGCCCGAAAGACGAGTCCGACCGGCCCCGAAAGGGCCACGCCGTCGGGGAGGACCTCAGCGTGCAGGAGCCCCCACGCGCCGGTGGGCAACGACGTCGACGCGACCGCCGGCGTCGGTGACCCCACGCAGAGGCCGTCGAAAAGGTCGAGGTCGAGTAGGTCGGCCTCCGCGATCATCGGAAGTAGCGTGCCCCAGGTGTAGAAGGGCTCGGCGTCGGGCGAGTCGCCCCCCTCGCCCGTGCGCTGGTTGAAGTTCTCGTAGGAACGGCGTCCGTGGTCCCACGAGCGACGGAACATCGCGTCGCCGGCCGCGGCCACCCACGCCGCATCCTCGTCGAACCCGTAGCGCCGGAGACCGCGGTAGACGAGGTAGTTGAGCGGGGGCCACACGCGCCCACGCCAGTACTCGTTGTCGAGCGAGGCCGGGTCCTCGTGCGGCGTGCCCGCCACGGGGAAGTGGCCGCCGAAGCGCGTTGGATCGCGCAACCACTCGCGGACCATCCGCTTGGCCTGCGCGGGCGTGGCGATGCCCGCCAGCATCGGGGCGAAGGACATCGGCGAGAGGCTCCGCACGAAGGCACCGTCCCACCGGCGGTTCGCGAACACGCCTCGCTCCTCGTCCCACAGGAGGTCGCGGATCCGTTGCGCATGGGCCGCGGCGCCGGCGCGGAACTCGGCCGCTTCGTCGGCTCGCCCGAGGGCCTCGGCGATCCGCGCCACGTGCTCTGCCTCGTAGACCAGGAGCGCGTTCAGGCCCACGTCGGCCCCGGTGAGGGTGTGCGTGACCGGATCGAACGCGAGCTCGTCGTGGACGGGGGAGTTATCGTTGAAGGACTCGTCCATCGCCGCAAGGCGCGTGTGCACGAAGTGCCCGTCGCCCAGAGGCGAGCTCCCGAACTCGAGGACGCCGTCCGCGTTGCCGTCGCGCGCCGTCCACCACCAGCGGTACGCGTCGCGAAGGACCGGGTATGCGTCCCGCAGGATCGACGGATCGCCGAGCCCTTCGGCAGCGAGCCACGCCGCGTGGGCGCCCATCGGGGGATGGGAGCGGTCGACCCAGTCCGTGAGGCCACTGCGGAGCGCCGCGAGCATCCCCGTGTCCGTGCGGCAACCCAGCGCTGCGTCGAGGTTCGCCCGGGCGAGGGCGCCGTCGCCCACGCGCGCCGCGAGGATCATGTGGAACCACGAGTCGACCTGCCACACGATGAACCCGCCGAACCGGTGCGACACCCACCCGCGGGTCGTCGGCGTGTACGGCGCGTCCCAGAGCGGGTTCCAGACGGTGTTCCAGTTCAGGACGTCACGGATCGCCGCGGGGCGTTCGGGCTGGGAGGCGGCCTCGTCGCGGCGCTCCTCCAGCAGCCGCGGTGTTCGAGCGAGCAATACGGCGAGTCGCTCGCGGGCCTCGCCCTCGGTGGCGCCCACCCCCACGGCCCACGGAACCTCCGGTGTGATCGCGTTGAACCGAAGGACAGCCCAGCGCCCCCGTTCGCGGGCGGGCGGGCGGTAGTAGTAGCCCCGTTCCATGAACTCACGGAGCACGTCCTCTCGATCGTCGTAGATGTGCTGCGTCACAGGGCGGATCGCCGGAGCGAGCGCTGCCGCGCCCCCGGGCCACGTGGCGATCGCCAGAGGCGGGTCGACGTAGGCGGCCTCGCCGTCGGGGACGGCCAGGCGCATCTCCCCCTCGCCGCCGGGGAATCCCACCTCCAGCGTGAACCAGAACCGCAGGCCCCACTCGCCCTCGGGCGCGATCTCGATGGCCCCACAGACCTCGGCGCCATCGGCCGCCGCACGCACGCGGACGCGGGAGCCATGATGGGGGAAGGTCGCGTCCACGTAGCGGCCCTCCGGCAGGCGCGGCCCGAAGGTCGCGTCGCGCGAGAAGGGCAGCGGGGTCGCGTCGTTCGCCTTGGTGCTGTATGCGCTCACCCGCACGGCGAGCCCCGTGCGGGGGTCGCGGACCTCGGTGGGGGCCATCGCCTCCCAGGTGTTCCAGCCCCAGTCGGTCACCGCCGCGCCAGCTCTTCCGCCAGCGTGGTGACCTCGATGTGGCCCTCGTAGCCCGCCATCACCGCGAGCGCCGCCCCGTGGCTGGCCGGGGTCATGCCCGCGCACGCGTCGGCGACCACACGCACCCGCAGCC
>JBDTNY010000110.1:0-2333 GCA_039933515.1 Actinomycetota bacterium | reverse complement strand
GCTCCTCGGAATCCGAAGCCACCACGATCCCGGGCCCATGCACGACGAGCGGCACGCGCTCCAGGTACATCCACGTGCTCGCGTGGCTCGTGCGGGGGTCCTGCGGAACGAGCGTCAGGGACTCGAACGTGTAGTTCGAGCTGTTGAACGGCGCCAGGAGCAGCTGGAGGTCGCCCGATCGACCCTCGTGGTACGCGCGCTTCACGAGCTCCATGTACTCGGCACCCAGGTCGGAAGCCATCGCCTCTTGGACCGGGCGGGGATCGGGGCGCGAGGCCTTCCGCGTGAACCATCCGACGCTCGGCCCGACGAAGGCCCAGACGAGCCCTGCGGCCCCGGCGACGACCAGGAACCGGCGTCGGCCGGGGTCGTGGGCGGCGGCGCGGTCGCGGGTGGCCACCCTGATCGCGAACAGCCCGATCCCGAGGACGATGACGCCCGTCACGATGCCCAGTACGAGCGAGCCGGAGAGCGCCACGGCGAAACCGGCAAGGCCGCCCACGAGCGCGAGCAGCATCAGAGCGAGCGGGAACCGACGGATGACCATGGCCTCGTTCTCATCGTCCCAGAGGAAGGCGCTCCCGCGGGCGAGCTGCCTGTGGCGTTCCCGTTACGAACGCTTGCGGGGCAGGTCCAGGAAGGGCATCGGGGAGACGGTCGCCTTGACCTTGCCGCGCTCGCCCTCGACGGTCCACTCGATCGAGAGCTGGGTGCCGGGTTTCTCGAGCGCCTTGTCCACCGAGCCGAACGCGATCATCTTCTTGATCGTCGGGCCCCAGGTGACCGACGTGGCGCGCCCGACCTGCCGACCCTCTTTGTAAACGGGCACCGCGGCGCGTTCGACCTTCGGCGAGACGCCCGGGGCGAGCCCGTGCTTCGCGAACATCCGCTCGATCCCCGCCCACTCGATGTCGAGGCCCACGAGCCGGCGTGCGGGACCGCCCTTCGCCTGCTCGGCGAGCAGGGCGCTCCGCCCGATGAACGCCGCGTCCTTGTCGAAGGCCACGAGCCGTCCGAGACCGAGCTCGAAGGGGGAGTAGTGCTGCTCGGGCGCGACGGCGTGACGAGCGCTCGTGTACTCGGCCTCGATCAAGATCAACCCCGCCTCGACGCGCGCGACGTCCATCGCCGTGATGCCGACGGGGTAGATGCCGTAGTCCTGGCCCACGTCGAAGACCCTGTCCCAGACGGCCAGCGCGCCGGCGGCCGGCATCCACATCTCGTAGCCGCGGTCGCCTGTGTAGCCGGTGCGGGTCACGTCGACCGGCGTGCCGGCGATCTCGGACACCCGGCGGCGGAAGTACTTCACGTCGCTCCAGTCCTGGCCGGTGGCGGCCTCGAGCACCTCGCGGGAGAGCTGGCCTTGGATCGCCAGGCCTGCGGTCTCGTCGCTGATGTCGTTCACCTCGACGTCGAGATCGGTGCCAGCCATCCGGAACCATCGGTAGCAGGGGTCGGCGGCGGTGATCCGGTAGGTCGAGTCGGACAAGCGCGTCACCGTGCCGTCGTCGATGACCTTGCCCTCCTCGTCGCACCAGGGCGTGTAGTACACCTGGTCGACCTGGAGCTTCGAGATATCGCGCGTCATGACCCGGTCCAGCAGGCGCGCGGCATCCTTCCCAGAGATCTCGTACTTGTAAAGGGGGCTCACGTCGATCACGGCCGCGGCCTCGCGGATCGCGTTGTACTCGATGTCGTGGAAGTCCGAGTACACGGCGGCGGAGTAGTACCCGGCCCACTCGCCCCAGGCCAGCTTCTTGTTGAGTTCCTGCTCACGCGGGAAGAACGCGGTGCCGACGCTCAACGGTGAACCTCCTCGAGACGGTGATTCGGCCGGGCACGTAAGGCCCCGCCGGTCCGGAAGCCTAGCCCACGCCCTCGCCGCCCGACTCGTGCCCCTTGACCTGAAGTCACGGTCCCGTTGGTGGCCCCCCACCCCCCCGGATAGCATGGGCGACGGCGGCGAGGTTCGCCGTGCGTCGGGGTGCGTTTGACCCCGAGTCACCCACGTTCGAACTCGCCCCCAAGGAGGGTCCGTATGGCCAAGCGATACGACGCGGTCGTGATCGGCGGGGGTCACAACGGTCTCATCACGGCGGCCTACCTGGCGAAGGCCGGCAGGTCGGTGGTGGTGCTCGAGAAGAATTCGATCCTGGGCGGTGCCGCGACCACGGTGGAGCACGTGCCAGGGTTCCGTTTCAGCGCGATGTCGTACGTCGTGTCCCTGCTGCGCCCTGAGATCATCCGCGAGCTCGAGCTGCCGAAGCACGGCCTCGAGATCCTTCCGCTCGACGGCACGATCACCCCGCTCGACGACGACTACCTGTGGCGCG
>JBDTNY010000109.1:0-26961 GCA_039933515.1 Actinomycetota bacterium | reverse complement strand
TGCTCAGCATCCCAGTTCCCCAGGGCCGGGTTGACCTCGACCCCTTGCTCGGCGGCCTGGCCGCGCAGCCATTCGTTGAACACGACGATCGCCTGGCTCCCGATCAGCTGCTGTTTCGCCTGCTCGTACGGGACGACCTGCTCGGCCTCGAGGCGGATCACGTGCCACCCGAAATCGGTCTGAACGGGCTGGGAGATCTCGCCGGGATCCAGCGCGGTGACTGCGGCCGCGAACGCGGGGACGTAGGTGGCGGCGACGGCCGAACCGAGGCTCCCGGAATTCTGCTGGACCGTGGGATCGATCGAGACCCGCTTGGCGAGGGCCAGGAAGTCGTCGCGGGTGGCGCCGGGAGCCGTGACCTGGCGGTACACGTCCTGCGCCTCGGCCTCGGTCTTGAGCAGGATCTGGTCGGCCTGAACGGTGGTGAACTGTGCGAGCTGCTGCTGGTAGAGCTGCCGCAGCTTGTCCTCGCCGAGCTGCGCCTCCGTCACCTGCTTCTGCGCCGCCTGGAACAGGAGCACCTCGCGGGCCAGGGTGCGGAGGTCGTCGCGGGTGAGGTTCTCCTTCGTCAGCGCCTTGTCGACCGCGTCGGCGCCGAGGGACGTGTCGAGCTGCGCGATCAGGTCCGCGACCTGCTTGTCGGTCACGGCGATGTCGTTGGCGCTCGCGTAGGTCTGGATCAGCCGCTCCTGGATCAAGTTCGTGAGGGCGAACCGGTTGCAGGCCGACGAAGCCGACTCCCCTTGATCGGGCTGCCCGCATGGCGACTGGTTGATCGCGCCGAGGAAACGGAACAGGCCTGCCTCGGTCTGCAGCTGCGCGTCGGTGACGTCCGAGCCGTTCACAACCGCGGCGGCCGAGGGCGATGGGGAGTCGCTGCACGCCGACAACGCGAGCGCGACGACGACGGACAAGGCGATGAGTCGGATCGGAGAAGGATTCACGAGCGACAAGTCTACGGGCCGGGCGTGGGTACGCCTTCGGCGCGCTCGGGCACGGCGCCAGCGGTCACCGCTTCCGCGAGCGAGATCTCGTTCGTGACGGCCTCCACGAGGTCGCGCTCCACGAGCCGTACGAGGTCGGTGCCGAACACGCGCTCGGGCTCGATGTTGAGCGTCTGCGTGGCGGCGTGGTAGGTCGCCTTCCAGATCCGCTCTTCCACGTCGGCCTGCAGCGCGCCCGGGAGCACCACGGGCTTGATCCGGATCTGGTCGCGATAGGTCGAGATCTCCTCCACCCCGAGCGCCCGGCAGGTCACGCGGAGCGACGCCACGGCGAACAGCGTCGCCACCTGTTCCGGGAGGGCACCGTACCGGTCGACGGTCTCGGACCTGATCTGCTCGAGTACGTCGTGGGTGGCGGCGAGCGAGATCCTGCGATAGAGCTCGAGTCGGAGCGCCTCCTGCGCGACCCACCCCGGCGGCACGAACGCCTTCACGGGAAGGTCGATGCGGAGCTCCTGCTCCTTCGGGATCTCCTCGCCCTTCATCTCCGCCATCGACTCCTGCAGGATCCTCGCGTACGCGTCGAAGCCGACCGCCGCGATGTGCCCACTCTGCTCCCCACCTAGAAGGTTGCCCGCGCCACGGATCTCGAGGTCCCGCAGGGCGATCCGGAACCCGCTCCCGAGCGCTTGGTGGGTGCCGATCGTCGCGAGGCGTTCGCGCGCCTCGTCGGTGAGCTCGCGTTCGGGGGGGAAGAACAGGTAGGCGAACGCTCGCTCGGTCGAGCGACCGACACGACCCCGGAGCTGATACATCTGCGCGAGCCCCAGCAGGTCGGCCCGGTCGATGATCAGGGTATTCGCGTTCGGGACGTCGAGGCCGCTTTCGATGATGGTCGAGCAGACCAAGACGTCGGCCTCTCGGTCCCAGAACCGCATCATCTGCCGCTCGAGCTGATCTTCGTCCATCTGGCCGTGTGCGATCACCACGCGCGCCTCGGGGAGCTGCGCTTGGAGCCAGGCCGCCTGGCGATCGATCGTCGCCACTCGGTTATGCACCCAGAACGCCTGCCCCTCACGGAGCAGCTCGCGCCGGATCGCCCCGAGCGCGAGCCCTTCGTCGTAGGACCCGACGTAGGTGAGCACGGGTTGACGGTCCTCGGGCGGCGTGTCGATCGTCGACATCTCGCGGATCCCGGTCAGCGCCATCTCGAGCGTGCGAGGGATCGGTGTCGCCGTCATCGTCAGGACGTCCACGCTCGCGCGGAACTGCTTCAACCGTTCTTTGTGCGCGACCCCGAATCGCTGCTCCTCGTCGACGACGAGCAGACCGAGATCCTTGAACGCGACGTCCTTGCCGAGCAATCGATGGGTGCCGATCACGACGTCGATCTTGCCGTCCTTGGCGTCCTGCACGGTCTGCTTCTGATCGGCGTTGCTCACGAATCGGCTGAGCATCTTCACCGTGACGGGGAACGCTGCGAACCGCTCACTGAAGGTGATGAAGTGCTGCTCTGCGAGCAGGGTCGTCGGCACGAGCACCGCGACCTGCTTGCCCTCCATCACCGCCTTGAACGCCGCGCGCAGTGCGATCTCGGTCTTGCCGAATCCGACGTCGCCGCAGACCAAGCGATCCATGGGTATCGGCAGCTCCATGTCCTTCTTCACGTCGTCGATCGCGACGAGCTGGTCACCGGTCTCCTCGTGCGGGAAGGCATCTTCGAGCTCGGCCTGCCAGGGCGTGTCCGGCCCGAAGGCGTGGCCGGGAACCGACATCCGCACGGTATAGAGGCGGACGAGCTCGCCGGCCATGTCCTTGACGGCCTTGCGCACGCGCGAGGTCGCACGGGCCCAGTCGCTGCCGCCCATACGGTGCAGTCGGGGGGCATCGCCTCCCAGATACTTCGCGACCATCCCCACCTGGTCGCTCGGCACGAAGAGCTTGTCGCCTTGCGCATATTCCAGCACCAGGTAGTCGCGTTCGGCGCCCGCCAGCTCGCGGTGGGTGATCCCCACGTAGGTACCGACCCCGTGGATCCGGTGAACCGCGTGATCACCGGGCTCGAGCTCGTCGGCAACCGACTCCACGCTTCGCCGCGTGAACCGGGGTGCGGTCCGCGTGTGCCTGCGGGACCCGAACAGGTCCTCCTCGGTCGCGATCGCGAGCGCGCCGGCCTTGAACACGAAGCCGTTCGTGAGCGGCGCCTCCGCCGTCTCGACCGGCACCTCGCCGATCACCTCGCCGATCCGCGCGAGCGAGCCGTGCCCGCGGGCGGTCACGATCAGCCGGTACCCCAGCTCGTGCAGGCTGTCCAAGCGCTTCGCCAGCTCCGGCGCACTCCCCTGCGCGGTGCCCCAATGTTCGAGTCCGAGATCGACCCCTTGCGTGAACTCCGTCAGGCGGAGCTGGACCCGGCCCGCGACCGCGTCCTCGAGCGCGGGCATCGCGTCGGGTCCCGGCCAGGTGAGCGCTTCGGCGAGCGCGAGAGCCTCGTCGCGGGTCTGCCGGGCGCGATCGAGCGTGCGCTCGGCCTGCACGATCACCACCCACGCGCCGTCAGGAAGCAGCTCTGCGGGGGTGGGCATCCGATCGAACAGGAGCGGCGCGAAGGACTCGGCGCCCTCGGCGTGCAGCCCGTCGCCGATCCGTTGCAGGCCGTCGCGCACCCGGTCGGTCATCGTAGGCGCGAGCTGCGCGGCACGGATCCGTACCCCTTCATCGGGGATCAGCTCGCGAACCGGCGGCACGAGGGCGCTCGGAACCTTCTGCGTCGACAGCTGCGTCGACGGCACGAACTCGCGGATCGACTCGATCTCATCGCCCAGGTAGTCGAGGCGGACCGGCCGTCGTGCGGTGCCGGGGAACACGTCGAGCACCCCGCCTCGAACCGCGAACTCGCCGCGGTGCTCGACCACATCGGCGCGCCGATAGCCCAGGTCCACCAGCCGGTCGGCGAGCGTCTCGGGCGGGAGATCGAGGCCCGCCACCAGCTCGGTGGGCGTCTCGGTTCCGAGCGTGGGGATCAGACGCTGCATCGCCGCCATAGCCGAGGCGACCACGACGAACGCACCCGAGGCCGCGCGCAGCCGGCGCACGGCCTCCGCGCGACGGGCCGCCACCTCGGGCGCCGGCGACAGGCCCTCGTACGGCAGGGCCTCCCACGACGGCAACAGCGCCACCGCATCCGCCCCGAGATACGCCGCGAGGTCCTCGGCGAGCGCCTCGGCTTCACGGGGCCCGGCGGCAACCGCCAGCACCGGGCTTTCCAGGGCGATCGCCACGGCCGCCACGACGAGGTCCTCGCCGGCTTGGGCCCGCGCGACGATCGGGCGCTCACGCGCGAGCAGGAGCCGTTCGAACGGCTCCGAGCCCACCAACGTGTCGACGGCGTCCCGCAGGCTCAACGTGACCTCCCCCGGCCTGGGCCGGACAACGCAAACAGCCCCGGCCGCGATCGCGGCGGAGCATCGGAGGTCAGTCTAGCGGGGGTGCAGCGATCCGGTCGCTCGCCGCTGCCCGGTCGCCGGATCCGGAGGCGGCCCGTTGGCGTCGGCGAGCGGCCGGGGGCGATTGAGCCGCTCGTTCACGATCGCCTCGGGGCTTCGGACCGACAACCAGCGGGAGAAGTCCTCGAAGCACAGCGGGCGCGAGATGTAGAAGCCTTGCGCCTCGTCGCACTCGAAGTCGGCGAGGCGGTCGAAGGTCTCGCGGTCCTCGACACCTTCGGCCACAACGCGCAGTCCGAGGTTCTTGCCGAGCTCGATCGTGGCCCGAGCGATCATGAAGTCGTTCGCGTTCACGTTCATCTGCGACACGAACGACCGGTCGATCTTGATCTCATCGATCGGGAGACGCTTCAGATGGCTGAGCGACGAGTAGCCGGTGCCGAAGTCGTCGATCGAGAGCCCGATCCCGATCCGCGAGAACTGGTCGATCACTGCTTTGGAACGACCGGAGTCCGCCACGAGGAAGCTCTCGGTGAGTTCCAGCTGCACGAAGGAAGCCGGGACGCCCCAGCGTTGCATGATCTCCTCGATCTGTGTCGGGAGCTGCATGTCGAGAAGGCTGCGCGGCGACAGGTTGATCGCCACGGGGATCCGCATGCCCGCGTTAGCCCAGGTCCGCCAGTTCTCGCACACACGGCTTATGACATACAGGGTGAGGGGTCGCAGCAAGACGGTCTTCTCCACCAGCGGGATGAAGTCGTCGGGAGGGACGAGTCCTCGCTCGGGGTGCTCCCATCGGATCAGCGCCTCGGCGCCGGCCACGCGTCCGTCCGAGAGACGGACCTTCGGCTGGTAGTACACGGTCATCTCGCCTCGCTCCAGCGCCGGGCGGACCTGCGTGACCAACGTGAGTCGGCTTGGGCTGTGCGCATCCATCTCGGGGGTGTACTGTTCGAAGCCGCCGCCGGCTTCCTTGGCGGCGTACATGGCGACATCGGCTCGCCGCAAGAGCGACTCCGCGTCCTGGCTCTGCGAGGGATAGATGGCGATCCCCAGACTCCCGGCCACGTCGAGGGCCAGCCCCTCCACCGTCACGGGATGCTCCAGCTCCTCCAGGAGCCGCTGGGCGATCGTGATCGCGACGGAATCCGAGGGGAGCTCCGGCAACAGGATCCCGAACTCGTCGCCGCCGAGCCTGGCCATCATGTCGTGGTCGCGAAGCACCGTGGACAGGCGCGGGCCGATCTCGCACAGCAACTGGTCGCCGAAGTGATGGCCCAGGGTGTCGTTGATCTCCTTGAAGTGGTCCAGGTCCATCAGCATGACCGCGATGCTCCCGCCGCATTCCTTCGCCGCCTCGATCGCGGCGGCGAGGCGCTGTTGGAACAGGAGGCGGTTCGGCAAGCCGGTCAGGGCATCGTGCAGGGCTTGATGCTCGTTCTCGGCCTGGCGTTCGGCGAGCTCCTCGGTCGCCATCTGCAACGAATGGGTCCGCTGGAACATCTGCCGCGCGAACGCGAGCGGGGCGATGAACACCACGAGGGCGAACAGACCGACCCCTTGGGATTGCGTCGTGATCGCGACGAGCACCGAGAACAGGGCCAGGCCCATGTACGACGTGACGAACTCACCGAACACACCCACGTGCATCTCACGGATGATCCCCTCGATCTCTTCACCGCTCTGGAGGTGCGCGTAGTTCGCGACGATGATCACGTTCAGCGCATACCCGCAGAGCGCCGATACGAGGACCGCGAGCCCCATGATGTACCAGCGCGAATGCAGCGTCGCGAATTGATGGAAGATCATGCTCTCGAGCGCCACCGACCAGGCGATCTGTGCGCGGATGTAGAGCGCCTTCATCAAGGGAAGCTCGCGTTTGATCTCGCGCTTGTCCCCCGTGCCCGCGACGGCGATCAAGGCGGCAACCGGCGGTGGGTAGACCAGGGCGGCCGAGAGCTCGATGGGGAAGCTGAGGCTGAACGCCATGTCGGCAGACCCCTGGACCGGCAGCAGGTCGACGAAGGTGATCGCCGCAGCCCACACGAGGATCCGCCAGTCGAGGAAGTCCGCGGGATCGGCCCTGAAGTCGACGACCAGCCATAGCAACAAGGGCAGCGAGATCAGCAGCTCGAACCCGCGGATGGTGCGAGACCGAGAATGATTGTGCTGGTCGACGCCGCTGTGCACTTCGACGAGCTCGGTGCGCTGTTCCCGGGTTCCCCCCGGGGTCGCGCCCTCAGACACCGGGGACGCCTTCCGCCTCGAGGGCGTGCCCCGGGCGGCTGCGGCGCTCACGATGCATCCCGGCGATCAGAACATACGCCACGCCGGCATACGCCACGACGTCACCTGAGCTCACGGCCTGGCGGATCGGCGGTGCGATCGGGATCACGTCGGCGAGGAACAGGAGTTGGTCGTCGGGCCCGGCGAGGTGGTGCTTGGCCCCTCCCTCTTCGATCAGGAGGGTCAGCGTGTCGGCTTGCCCGGACCGGGTCAGCGCGTTCGCCTCGACGGGCATGCCGCCGTTGATGCCGATCACGAGGAAGTTCATCAGGATCCCGGCCAGGATCAGCGCGAACCCGGGCACCTTCAGGTTCGCGATCCCGAATGCGGTCAGCAGTACGAACGACGCCATCAGGATCGGGATCGACGCTCGCCCCGAGGGAGCCGCCACCTGCATCGCGAAGCCCACCAGGGCCAGTGGCGCCCACCGGATCGTGACTCCGGACAACGCCGAGAGACGGCCGCCGGTCAGGAGGCCGGCGCCGATCGCGATCAGCAAGACGAGCAGGACGAGTCTCACGAGGTTCCTATCGGGATGAGGGGGAGTCGACTGAAGCGTCAGGTATCGGTGCATAGCAATGCCCTCAACGGGTCGCGCATCGGCCCGGATCCGTCCCCGGACACAGCACCGCCCCCGAGACTCGTGGTGGTCTCGGGGGCGGTGCTCGTGGTGCGGTGCGGTGCTCAGTTCTTCCAGGGAGCGCCGAGGGCCACGGCCATCGCCGTGAGCCACCCGATGGTGAAAGCGATCTTACGAAGACGCATGTCTTCCTCCTTCTGTCCTTCTGACTACCGTCAGTTGCGCCACTTGGCGCCGGTCGCCAGCAGGAATGTGGCCAGCGTGGCTCCGACGTACATCAGGTGCCGCCAGTTCTTTGCCCGCATCTGCCCACCTCCTTTTTGTCGTTGCCTGCATCATCGGCATCTGCAGCGTTTGGCACATCGGGCTACCGTAGGGAATCGAGGCGATGTCCGCGGGAGGACAGAGGTCGGCCCTCAGACCCCCCCCGTACCCGAAGCCCGGTAGGTCGAAGGTCTCGGCTCGTGCGCGCGACCTGCACCGCCCGGATGGCCGACAGGGCGGTAGGCCGATGCGGGCGGAGCCGGCGCCCGCACATCGATCGACTCGTTCCAGCCGCCCGCCCCGGAGACAGCTCCGCCCCCGAGAGCGATACGTTCTCGGGGGCGGGTGCGGGGCGTGGTGGTGCTCAGCCGGTCGGACCAGGAACTAGTTCCACAGGATCGAGAACGAGTTCTTCCAGGGAGCGCCGAGGGCCACGGCCATCGCCGTGAGCCACCCGATGGTGAAAGCGATCTTACGAAGACGCATGTCTTGCTTCTTCCGTACTCTCCTGGCCGCCGTTACTGGTTCCGCCACTTGGCGCCGGTCGCCAGCAGGAATGTGGCCAGCGTGGCTGCGACGTACATCAGGTGCCGCCAGTTGGTCTTCGCCCGCATCTGCCCACCTCCTTTTCTCGTTCGTTGACCACATCTTCGAGGTTGACGGCCCCCGGCACATCGGGCCGTCGTCGGTGATCCGGGCGATGCTCGCGGGAGGACAGAGGTCGGTCCTTATACCCCCCCCGTACCCGAGGCTCGGTAGGTCGAACGGTCGCGTCCGTGTGTGGGTGGCGCGTCACTAGCATGGCCGACGGAGCCGCCGTCCCAACGGCGATCCGCGAGGGGTCGCTCGTCAATCCGCCCCGTGGATGCGGTTCTGCGCCGCGTCGATGCCTTCCTCGATCAGGGCGCGGACGGCGAGGGCGCCCCGATCGGCCCAGATCGCGACGTCGGCCTCGAGGCGTTTGGGGATCGGCTCGAGCACGAACTCGGCCGGATCTTGCCGCCCCGTCGGGCGCCCCACCCCGATCCGCACGCGGAAGAAGTCGGGCGTTCCGAACCCCTGCTGGAGCGACCGGAGCCCGTTGTGGCCGTTGTTCCCGCCCCCGAACTTGAGACGGATCGCGCCGGGCGGCAGGTCCAGCTCGTCGTGCACCGCGATCACGTGATCGGGATCGATGTGATGCTTCTTGGCGATGGAGGCGTACGAGGGCCCCGCCTCATTCATGTAGCGATGCGACCGCGCGAGCACGAGCCGTTCCCCCGACTCATGGATCTCGGCGATATCGACGGGGACGAACCGCGCCTTGCGGAACTTCGCGCGGGCCTCGCGGGCGAGCTCCTCTGCGACCATCGCGCCGAGGTTGTGCCGGGTGGTTGCGTAGCGATCGCCGGGATTGCCGAGTCCGGCGATGAGCCAAGCCATGGGCTAGCCCTCGCCGCCCTCCTCGGCGGCGGATGCCTCCGTCGCCGGGGCCTCCTCGCCTTCGGCAGGGGCCTCCACGCCCTCCTCGGCCTCGGCAGGCGCCTCGGCGCCCTCGGCGCCGGGCACCGAGAGGTCGGCCTCGGTGCGGAGCACGGCCGGGGTGATGATCGAGAGCAAGGCGTCCTGGGAGTTCGTGAGGATCGTGACGCCCCTGGGGGCGACGAGGTCGCTCACGTGGACCATTCCACCGAGTTCGATATCGGAGATGTCGATCTCGATCTGGTCCGGCACGTCTTGCGGGAAGCACTCGACCGCGACCTCGCGCAGGTGGTGCTCGATCACGCCGCCCTCCTTGACGCCGGCAGCTTCACCGGTCTCGATCACCTGGACATTCGCGGTGATCTTCTCGGTCCGGCTCACGGCGAGGAAGTCGATGTGGATCAGTGTGTTGTGGATGTGATCCCGCTGGATCTCACGAGCCAGAGCGAGGTGCTCCTTCCCGTCGACCACCAGGTCGACCAGGGCGTTGGAGCCTGCCGCCCCGTGCAGGATGTGGAACATCTCGCGCGCATCGACGGAGAGCGCGACCGCGTCGAGGTCATGGCCGTAGAGCACGCCGGGGACGCGGCCGTCGGCCCGCAGCCTGCGGGCGACGCCCTTGCCGGTCTCGTCGCGCTTTTCTGCCTGCAGCTTGGTTTCCATGGCGAACAGATCCTCGAGGTCAGGGGTTCAGAGGCAGATTGTACGGAAACCGGGCAGGGGGCGACCGTGACCGGCCAGAGGCCCGGCCGCGTTATACCTGGTTCGCACCGCCGAAGATCTCGCTCACGCTCGAATCCTCGAAGACCGCCCGCAGCCCGCTCGCGATCAACGGTGCGATCGAGAGCACGCGCAGCTTGTCGAACTGGCGCTCCTCGGGGATCGGTAGGGTGTTCGTCACGACGACCTGCTCGATCGGAGCTTCCTCGAGGAGCTGGCGCGCCTTCCCGCTGAAGATCCCGTGCGTCGCCCCGACGAAGATCGGCCCGGCTCCCCGTTCGGCCAGCACGTGCACGCCGGCCGAGATCGTCGACGCGGTGTCGATCATGTCGTCGACGATCACGCAGGGCCGCCCCTCGACTTCACCGACCACCGCCATCTCCTCGATCTTGTGCGCCTCGTGGCGACTGCGCCGCTTGTAAAGGAAAGCCAGGTCGGCATGAAGGTATTCGCGCAGCTTCTCCGAGGTCTTGATGCGACCGGCGTCGGGCGCCACGACGACCAGGTCGTCGCCCTGCAGCCCCAGCTGGCTTTCGAAGTGGTGCGCCAGGATCGGCAGCGCCGTGAGGTGGTCGAACGGACGGTCGAAGTACCCCTGGATCTGCCCCGAGTGCAGGTCCACCGAGACCACTCGATCGGCGCCCGCCGTGGACAGCAGGTCGGCGACGAGCTTCGCGCTGATCGGCTCGCGGGAGAGCGCCTTGTGATCCTGTCGCGAGTAGCCGTAGTACGGGACCACCGCGGTGATGCGCTTGGCTGATGCGCGCTTCATCGCGTCGATCATGATCAGCTGCTCCATCAGGGCTTCGTTGACCGGCTCGTAGTGGGTCTGCACCACGAACACGTCGGCGCCACGCACGCTCTCCTCGGAACGGAAGTAGATCTCCCCGGAGGCGAACCGCCGGAGCTGCGCCGGGCTGACGGGGATCCCGAGACAGTCGGCGATCTCGTGGCCGAGCGCCGGGTGGATGGTTCCGGTGAACAGCATCATCCGCTTCTTGGTGATGATCTCCACGGTCAGTGGCCCCCTTCGCCGCCTTTGCGCCGTCCGCGGTGCTCCGCGTCCTTCCGTCTCCGGTAGCCGGGGAGCGTCCGCTGCTCCCCCCGTTCCACGGCGAGCGCGCCCGCCGGGACATCCTTCGTGATAACCGATCCGGCGCCCGTGTTCGCATCCTTGCCCACGCGGACCGGCGCCACCAGCATCGTATCGGAGCCGACCCGCGCCCCATCCTCCACCACGGTCGTGTGCTTCGTGTAGCCGTCGTAGTTCACGGTGATCGTGCCGGCACCGATGTTCACGTCGTCGCCGAGGATCGCGTCCCCCACGTAGGCGAGGTGCGGGACCTTCGATCCGCGACCGACCTTGGCCTTCTTGAGGTCGACGAACGCCCCGGCCATGGCGCCGTCGGCGAACTCGCAGCCAGGCCGCAGCCGTGCGAACGGCCCGATCATGACGTCGCGCCCGAGGGTCGAGCCGAGCACGACGGCGAACGTCACCTCGCTGCGGTCACCCACGGTCGAGTCCACCACGCGGGCAGATGGGCCGATCGCGCACCCTTCGCCCAGGCGGGTCGAGCCTTCCAAGAAGGTCATCGGCCGGATCACGGAGTCGCGGCCGATCTCGACGCCGACGTCGATGTAGGCGGTGGCCGGGTCGACGAGCGTGACACCGTTCGCCATGTGCGCCGCGTTGATCCGGTCGCGCACGACCCGCTCGACCGCGGCGAGGCCTCCGCGGGAGTTGAGGCCCATCACGCCGCCTGTGTCGACCTGCACGGCCGAGACCTTCTCGCCGTCGGCGAGGAACAGCGGGATCACACGGTTCAGGTAGTACTCGCGCTGGCGGTTCTTCCGATCGAGCTTCGGGAGCGCCCGGAAGAGCGCGTCGCGGCGGAAGGCGAAGAGCATGATCGAGACCTCGCGGATCGCGCGGGTCTCCGGCGAGGCGTCGAGATCCTCGACGATCTCGATCAGTCGCCCTCGGTCGCGCACCACGCGCCCGTAGCCTCCTGGGTCGTCGAGCTCGGTCGAGGCGATCGTCGCCGTCGCCCGCGATCGGCGGTGA
This sequence comes from Actinomycetota bacterium, assembly GCA_039933515.1. Taxonomy (GTDB): domain Bacteria; phylum Actinomycetota; class UBA4738; order UBA4738; family HRBIN12; genus JAOUEA01. The sequence continues at coordinate 15,195 of JBDTNY010000109.1, read as the reverse complement.
GTGGTCAGGAGCGTCTTCACGTCGTCGCCCTCGACCGGGTCGTAATCGCCGCCCATCACGAGCACGTCGTCGACGCGGCCGACCTTCGCGCGGGCCACGAGCACGGCGTGGCCTGTCCCGAGCCGCTCTGCCTGCTCGACGAAAACGGGCGTCGGCGTGATCCCCCAGGAGCGAACGGCTGCACGGACGTCGTCGGCACCGTGGCCCACGACGACCACCACCTTGGTCGGCTTGGCCGCGAGGCCCGCCCTGAGGACGTGCCACAACGTCGGCTTCCCACAGATCGGATGCAGGACCTTCGGGGTCGCCGACTTCAGTCGTTTCCCCGTGCCCGCGGCGAGCACCACCAGGGCCAGGGAACGGGGACTCGTCTTCGTCTGGGCCAACACGTGTCCAGGGTCGAGGGGTCCACATGGTCCCACATCGCCCGCGGGCCTGGCGAACCACGTCGGTCGATCCGTTCTACGAGGAACGCTCGAGGTGCTCTCGGCTCACGCGACCGTCGCGCCTAAGGAGGACGGCACCATGCCGCTCTCAGTGATGTCATCGGCGCGCGTGAGGAGCTGCCAGGCGCGGTCAAGATCAGCCCCCTTTCGAGCCACGATCGCCGAGGCCTTAGGCGCGCATACGAGCAGTAGCGGCATCTCGATGTCCTCGGCGATTCGTAGAGAGCCTTCCGCATGGGAGCATGCTTCGTCGATGTTGCCTGCGTCGGTCTCGACGAGCGCGAGGATCCACATGAAATAAGAGGCGAAGAACCGGTCGCCGATCTCTCGGCAGACCGCGAGGCCCTCTTCCGCCATCGTGCGAGTTCGCCACGCTCACGCGGACACTTTGGTTTCGGTTCGTCGCAAGAGGGCGCGGTCGCGTCGGACCACCGTGATGGCGATCAACAGCAGCGCGAAGGCATTCAGTGGATGCAGCGCCGCAAGCACCGAGGACGTATCTCGCAGGTTCACGAGCAGGATCTGGACGAAGACATCGACCATCAGAAGCAGCGTGAGGAGCATCTCGTTCTTCGGCAGTCGAGCGAGCAACGCTGTGATCAGCAAGAGAGGTATGCCGAACTCGAACAAGCTGTAGCCCACCGCGGCGTGCAGATCGTTATCGTGGACGGCGCCGAAGAGGAACAGCCCGATCAGGAACGGTTGGGCGACGATCCCGGCGAGAACCAACGAAGCCACAACCATGTGGGCGATGCGGAAGCCCCGCTTCATCTCAACCTCCCCCTCGATAGACAGCCCGATGAGAACAGTCAGGCTGGCCAACAGGCGAGCCGGCAGTCTGAACGGTTCGCGACGCTCAAGCAACCACCCACCTCCGGATGGCAGGCACTCGGCACCGAGTGGTGGACACACCCGCGCGCCGTCACCCCAAAGCGGAATACTGGTCGAAGCGAGACCACTCTGGTCAGGTTCCGGGGGGAGGAATCGAACCTCCATTCCAGGCTCCAAAGGCCCGTGTCCTGCCGTTAGACGACCCCGGAAGGCGGCCCTATGGTACGTGGCCGGCCCACGACGGCGTAGCGGCTTCGAGCGATACCTTCTGGCCCGTTCGTGCGTCTAGATGCGTGATGGAGACGAACACGACTTCGTTGACCGAGAGGCCCCACGTGGAACCCGATCGCAGCGCGATAGCGTCCGCCTCGCACCATACCCCCGACTGTTTCACCGTGCTGATGGAGTCGAACTTCGGCAACACCGAGTTCTGTGTCTTCTCCCTGGTGGTTGGCGACACCACGCAGGTGGCGTTCGGCGACCGGGCGGACACGCTCGGCGGGCCGATCGCGATCCACGCTCGGCTGGGCGCATCGGATCTGGTCGATGCATCGCCGACGGCGTCGCCCTAGATCTGGGTGGTACCGCCGATCACCCCGCGCTCGAGTCTGGCGGTCCCGTCACCACGAAGGCGCCGGGCACCGAGTCGACCAGCCGCTCTGCGTGCGCCTCGTTCCATGCGAGCGCGACGACGCTCGGCCCGCTCCCGCTCATCAGCGCGCCGACCGCACCCGCTCCCAGGAACGCGTCGATCGCCTCGCCGACCTCGGGGTGCCGCGCGATCACGGGTGCCTGGAGATCGTTCGAGAGCATCGTGGCGATCGTCTCGGGCGCGCCCGATGACATCGCCTCGCGCAGCTCCTTCGGCTCGGGTCCAGTGATCCCGTCGAGGTCCCACCACTCGTAGGCATCGGACACCGAGACCGGGAACGCAAAGGGCAGCACGGTCCACCACGTCGGCGCGGCCGACACCGCCTCGGTCCGTTCCCCGCGCCCGGTGATCAGGGCGGCCGACGCGGTCAGGAGCGCCGGCACGTCGGAGCCGACCGATGCGGCGACGGACCGCATGGTGTCGTCGTCGATCGGCACGTCCCAGAGCTCCCGGAACGCCAGGAGCGTGGCGGCGGCGTCGGCGCTACCCCCTCCGAGCCCGGCCGCCACGGGGATCCGTTTGTCGATCACGATCGCGCCGGTGGGCTCGAGGTCGAGCGCGGCGGCAAGCGCGCGCGCCGACACCAGTGCGAGGTTCGTGTCGTCGACCGGCACGTGCGCCGAGGTCTCGCCGGTCACAAACAGCGTGAGCCGGTCGGATGGACGCACCGTCACGAGGTCGAAGAGCGACACGGGCAGCACGAGGCTCTCGAGCTCGTGGTAGCCATCGTCGCGGGCGCCGAGCACCCGGAGAGCGACGTTCAGCTTCGCGTACGCCCGACGTGTGATCTCGCGGTCACTCACCTCGGGAGCGCCTCACCGATCGCGGCGAACGTCACGAGGTCGAGCTCCTCGGCGCGCGCGGTCGAGGCGACCCCACACGACGTCAGCACGGCGTCGGCCGCGGCGAGGTCCAGCCCGAGCCGGCGCAGGGCGTTCCGCATCGTCTTGCGGCGCTCGGCGAACCCGGCGTCGACGACGCGCCACAGTCGCTCGGGTTCCGCGTGGACCGGCGGCGTGTCGAGGCGGTCGAGCCGCACGACCACCGAGGCCACCTTCGGACGCGGCCAGAACACGGAAGCCGGCACGCGGCGCACGATCGACGCCGCCGCTCGATACGCCACCCGCACGCTCACGGCTCCATATCCTTCCTGTCCCACCGTCGCCGCGAGGCGTTCGCCCACCTCGCGCTGCACCATCACGACCACCCGCCGCACCGTCGGTGCGTCCTCGAGGATCGAAAGCACGAGGGGAGCCGAGATGTTGTACGGGAGGTTCGCACACACGGTCCAAGGTTCGCTCGCGAGCTCGGTGCCCCAATGGAACTTCATCGCGTCGGCATGCACGATCTCGACGCCGTCCAGGCCGGCAGTGGCCTCCTCGAGCGCGGGGATCAACCTTCGGTCGAACTCGATCGCGCGCACGCGAGCACCTACGACGGCGAGCGCCAGGGTGAGCGACCCGAGGCCCGCGCCGATCTCGACGACCCGGTCGCCTCGCTCGATGCCGGCATCGGCAACGATCGCCCGTGCCAGATTCGGGTCGATCAGGAAGTGCTGGCCGAGCGCCTTGGTGGGGCGGATCCCGTGTCGAACGGCGAGGTCGCGGATCGCCCCGGCCCCCAGGCCGGCCGGCGAAGGGGTGCCGCCCTCGCCCCCGGGCGCGCTCACCTCACCAGCTGAGCTGCACGGTGAAGAGGCCCGACCTAAGCGGCCGAAGGATCTGGAACGCCTCGGGCGACAGGTCGATCACGCGCCCTGGCCCGAACGGGCCCCGATCGTCGATCACGACGACCACGCTACGGCCGGTCTCGACGTCAGTCACGGTGACGTATGTCCCGAACGGCAGCGTCGGGTGCGCGGCCGTCAGACCCGACCACGGCGGGTCGTACCACGAGGCCTCGCCGGTCTGGCCGTGACCCCGCGTGCCGGGCACCTCGGTCGTCCCGCCGTACATCGACTCGGGACCTGAACGACGGATCTCCGGCTCGGGCGCCCGCTCGATCCAACGACCGATCACGACCCGTGAGACGGGCTTGCCGTTGAGCATCGTCACCCGATACGTCGCGCGCCCGACGCCGTCGCGTCCCTCTCGGAGCACCTTCACGGTGCCCGGGACCATCGACTCGAAGAACCGGGTCCGCACCCCGTGAGGGATCGTCACGGCTTCGATCCGAGTGACGACGTTGACGCGGTCGTACCGAAGGACGAGGCCAACGTGAAGGGGGGTACTGAGCGATGGTCGGACGCGGTCGTTGGCATCCGGTTCGATCCCCATGGCCGAGAGGAGATCCCCGGCCGTGTCCGCGTTGGTCAGCACGTCGTGTACCTTCCCCGACACGACGGTCTGCACGGCCACGACCGGGGACGAACCGGCGCGCGATGCGGAACCCGAAGACTCGACGAGCCGGCGCGCATCAGCGAGCCCGCCCGTCCCGATCACCGCCCAGACCCCCACATCTGTAGGGCTCTGGTACACCGTGCCGAGGGGCGTGGCGAACGCGCCCTCGGGGAGCTCCGGAGCGGGGCTCACGATCACGGTCATGCCGTCGGCGAGCACGGTGCCCGGCGGCGGCGCCACCAGCACCCCCGACGTGAGCGAGATGCCCTCGCTCCCGAGGAGGTCCTGAACGTTGCCCGAGGTCGTACGGATCGTCTGCGGGCGTCCGTCGACCACGAGCGTCACGTGCTTGGTGAAGGCGGTGTAGGCGACGCCCGCGACCATGGCGATGCCCACCACGACGGTGGCACCTTGGTACGCGCGATGCATCCGTCGCCGACGAACGCGGGTGGATCGGATCAACCTTCCTCCAAGCATCTGAGGAAGGCTCCAGGGGGAAGCGGATTCGAACCGGAACCGGAACCTTCGAACTCGCGGACCCGCACCCTAACAAACCCTCAACTCTTACTGCAACCTTGAGGCCGAACGTACGTTCGGTGGAAAAAGCCGACTATCGGATGCCGGGGAAAGCCGCGTGCGCGTTCTGCGCGGTCGCGGTCACAAGCGAATCGACGTCTTCGTCGCGCGCGCGCGCGAGCTCGTCGATCGTGAGCATCACGTTCGCAGGCTCGTTGTCGGAACCACGAAGCTTCTGGGGGGAAAGGAACGGTGAGTCGGTCTCGACGAGGATGCGATCGCGGTCGAGCGCGGCGGCAGCTTGCCGCAGGTGCTCGTTCTTCGGGTAGGTGAGATTGCCGGCGAAGCTCACCCAGTAGCCGCGATCCTGACAGCGTCGTGCGATCTCGGCGTCGCCGCTGAAACAGTGGATCACCACGTGCTCGGCCGAACCCTCATCCAGTACTCGAAGCGCGTCGTCCCACGCGTCGCGGACGTGGACGACCAACGGCTTCCCCGACTCGTTCGACCATGAGATGTGCGTCCGGAACGCCCGGATCTGGTCGTCGCGTGGCGAGTGCATCCGGAAATAGTCGAGACCGCACTCCCCCACGCCCACGACGAGCCGGTCGTTGATCAGCTCCTCGATGCGCGCGGCCGCCTCCAGGTCGAAGGCGTTCGCGTCGTGGGGGTGCATGCCAGCGGTTGCGAACACACCTTCGAGCGTCTCGGCGATCTCGAGCGATCGGAGGCTGGTTCCCACATCGACGCCAACGCACAGGAGCCGGTCGACACCGGCAGCCCTCGCAGTCTCGACCACATCTGCAGGTTGGCGGTCGAGGAGGAAGAGGTGGCAGTGGGTGTCCACGGCTCCCCGCTGCACCGACAGTTCAGGGTTCTGGTCGCTCACGACCGGCGACTCTACTCGGCTCTCCATATGCGGTCGAGGGGGGGAGCTTCACGTGAAACACGGATCCGGGAAGTCTCACCGCGAAGTCGACGGGGGGATGGGCGTGGTGGTCGGGCTGGTGGGTCCCGCGACGCGTCCTCGCTGCTCGCCTGCGCCTCGCTTCGCTCGGGCTCCGGCTTCGTCGACGCTGCGGCGCGCCGCGGGACCCTTACGGTCCCGTCACTCCGCTGCCGCGTCGACCCTGGGGAAGAGGCTGCCGGCTTTCGTCGTCTTCGTGCCGGGTGCCAGTTGTCCCCACTCTGAAGCGTTGGGGAGCTTCTTGTGCGCCAGGAGCTCCGGGATGCCGAGTTGTTGCCAGAGGCGTTCGGCGGCGGCGGGCATGATCGGCGCGATGGCGATCGCGAGGATGCGGAGGGTCTCGGCGCTGGCGTAGAGGACGCTCGCCAGTTCGTCGGCGTGCGCCGGGTCCTTCGCGAGCTTCCAGGGGGCCGTGTCGACGAGGTAGTGGTTCGCGCGGCCCACGATGTCCCAGACGGCGACGAGGGCGGGTTGGAGCTGAAGGGCGAGCATGTGATCGTCGTAGCGACCGATCGCGTCGGCGATCACCGCGGGCAGGTCGGACTCGGCACCCTCGAGGACGGGTTCGGGCACAGAGCCGTCGTAGTTCGAGGCCAGCATCGCGAGCACGCGGGCGGCGAGGTTGCCGAGGCCGTTCGCGAGGTCGGCGTTGTGGCGGTCCACCATCGACTCCCACGAGAACGAGCCGTCCTCACCGAATCGCATCTCACGCATGAAGTAGTAGCGGTACGAGTCGGTGCCGAACTGGTCGATCAGCTCGAACGGATGGATCCCGGTGGCGTTCGTCTTCGACATCTTCTTGCCACCCACGGTGAGGAACCCGTGCGCCCAGACCTGGGAGGGCGGCTCGATGCCGGCGGCCATCAGCATCGCCGGCCAATAGACGGCATGGAACCGAAGGATGTCTTTACCGATCAGGTGGATGTTCGCCGGCCATACCCGTGCGAAGCGCTCCGGGTCGTCGGCGTAGCCCGCCGCGGTGATGTAGTTCGCGAGCGCGTCGAACCAGACGTAACAGATGTGCTTGGGGTCCCACGGGACCGGCACGCCCCACGAGAACGAGGTGCGGCTGATCGAGAAGTCCTGGAGACCGCCGCGGATCAGGCTGAGGACCTCGTTGCGGCGCGACTCCGGCTCGATCCTCGAGGGACCCTCCTCGTAATGGGCGAGCAGGCGGTCCGTGTAGGCCGAGAGCCGGAAGAAGTAGTTCTCCTCGACGACCTGCTCGACCGGGCGCTCGTGCACGGGGCAGAGCCCGCCCTCCAAGAGGTCGTCCTCGACGTAGTACGCCTCACAGGGCACGCAGTAGAGACCTTCGTACGACCCCTTGTAGATGTCGTCGCGCCCGTTCTCATGGACCGCGGAGAGGAGCTTGGCGACCACGCGCTCGTGGCGGGGCTGCGTCGTGCGGATGTAGTCGTCGTAGGCGATGTCGAGCCGCGCCCACACCTGGCGCCACTTCGGCTCCATGTCGTCGACCCACTGCTGCGGGTCGAGGCCTGCGGCCTCGGCAGCGCGCTGGAGCTTCAGCCCGTGCTCGTCGGTGCCGGTCAGGTGGAAGACCTCTTCGCCGCGCAAACGGTGGTAGCGGGCGATGAAGTCGGTGGCCACGGCGTTGTACGCGTGCCCGATGTGCGGCACGTCGTTCGGGTAGTAGATCGGCGTGGTGATGTAGAACACGTCGCGGCCCATCGGCCCATGCTACCGGGCGACGCAGAGGCGACGCCCGCGAACCGGGACTAGTCTGCTACAGACTAGTCCTCGGGAGCGGGCTGCTACTTCTTGCCGAACAGGGTCCCGAAGACCGAACGAAGGGTGTTGCGGCCGTCCGCGGTCGTGAACATGTCTTTCGCGAACCCGGTGGCGATGTCCTTAACCTGGTCGCCCGTGCTCGGGCCGGCTTTCTTGGTCGCCGGCGCCTTCTTCTTGGCAACAGCAGGCTCGGGTACGGACTTCGCGGTGGGCGCCGCGGTCGCCGGCCCGGCGTCAGGCGGGGGCGGGAGCGGCACACCGCCGGCGGGCGCAGGGGAGATACCCGCAGCTTCCTTCGCGGTACCGAGGCGGGCGTTGATGATCTCGTGCGCGCTCTCGCGGTCGATGTCCTGGGCGTACTTCGTACCGAGCGCGCCCGCGCCGAGCAGCTCCTGGAGGGTCGCCTCGTCCACCGCCTGCATCAGCGAATCCGGCGGTACGAGTCGGGTGGCCGCGAGCGGTGTCGGGACACCTTTGGGCGAGAGCACGGTGATCAGCGCCTCACCTATGCCGAGCGACGTGAGGACCTCCTGCACCTCGTAGAACTCGGTCTTCGGCATCGTGCGGACGGTCTTGCGCAGGTTCGTTTCGTCCTCGGGGGTGAAGGCGCGGAGCGCGTGCTGGATGCGGTTCCCGAGCTGCGAAAGCACGCTCGACGGCACGTCGGTGGGCGCCTGCGTCACGAAGTACACACCCACACCCTTGGAGCGGATCAGTCGCGCCGTCAGCTCGATCTGGTCCATCAGCGCGTCACTCGCATCGTCGAACAGCAGGTGCGCCTCGTCGAAGAAGAACGCGAGCTTCGGCGTGGGGAGGTCGCCGGCCTCGGGGAGCTCGGCGTACACCTGCGCCAGCATCCACAGCATGAACGTGCTGAACAGGCGGGGGCGATCCATCACGTCGCTCAGCTCGAGCAGGGAGATCACCCCCTTCCCCTCGGGCGTGACGCGCAGCAGATCGGCAACGTCGAACTCCGGCTCGCCGAAGAACCCGGCGGCGCCCTGTTGTTCGAGGTCGACGAGCGAACGAAGCAGCACGCCCACGGTGGCCGGAGACATCCCGCCGTACTCCTCGAGCACGGGCTTGCCCTGGTCGGAGCTCAGGAACTTCAGCGTGGTGCGCAGGTCGGCGAGGTCGAGCAAGGGCAGTGCCTGATCGTCGCAGTACTTGAACACCATCGAGAGCACCGAGGTCTGCGTCTTGTTCAGGTCGAGCACCTTCGACAACAGGATCGGCCCGAAGGAGTGCACGGTCGCGCGCACCCTCGCGCCCAGCGCTCCGCTGAGGGACAGGAGCTCCACGGGATGCTCGTGGCCTTCGAAGGTCCAGCCGAGCGAGGCACAACGCTCCGCGACGTGCGGCGCGTCGGCCGTGCCCGGTTTCGACACGCCGCTCAGGTCGCCCTTCACGTCGGCGACGAACACCGGCACACCCAGGCCAGAGAGCTGGCCCGCCATCAGCTGAAGGGTCTTCGTCTTGCCGGTGCCGGTGGCGCCTGCGACCAGCCCATGGCGGTTCACCATGGAAAGCGGGAGTCGGATCCGCGTGGTGGTGTCGACCTCGTCGCCGAGCATCGCCCCACCGAACACGAGGGCGTCACCCTCGAACGCGTAGCCCTCGGCCATCTCCTGCAGGAATGCCTCATCCATGACGCAGGAGCCTAGCGGAGCAGACCCGGCGCGACGCGCGATCCCTCAGCCGGGCGCCTCCAGGAGCGCGCGATACAGCTCGTTCGCCGACGCTCCCGCGCGATCGGCGACGGCGTGCGCGGCATCACGCTTGCGCATCCCGCCCGCGATCAGGTCGCGCGCCTCCGACACGCACGCGTCGAGGTCGATCGGCTCGGCCTGCGGCGCACCGGCGATCACGACGACGATCTCGCCCTTGAGCTCCGTGTCCCCGAGCTCGGACACGACGTCGGATACCTGCCCGCGCCGCACCTCCTCGTGAAGCTTCGTGAGCTCCCGCGCGATCGCGACGCGACGGTCGCCGAACGTCGCGAGCACGTCGCGGAGCAGTGCTTTGACGCGCAGCGGCGATTCGAACACCACCAGGGTGCGCCGATCGGTGCGGAGCTCCTGCAGCCGGGCCATGCGATCGCCGGCCTTCCTCGGCAGGAACCCCTCGAACACGAACCGATCGGTGGGCAATCCCGAGATCACGAGCGCGGCGATCGCGGCCGAGGGACCCGGCACCACGCGCACGTCGATCCCGGCGTCGGCGCACGCGCGCACCACGCGGAACCCTGGGTCGCTGACCGAGGGCATGCCGCCGTCGGTGACGACCGCGACGTCCTCGCCCTCGCGGAGCCGCACCAGGATCTCCGCGGTCCGCTCGCGTTCGTTCCCTTCGAACAGGGACACCATCGGGCGCTTCAGGCCGATCCCCTGCAGCAACCGTCCCGTGCGGCGGGTGTCCTCGGCGGCGACCAGGTCGACCGAGCCCAAGACCTCGCCCACGCGCGGCGCGAGGTCGCCGAGGTTGCCGATCGGCGTGCCGACGATCCACAAGGTCCCGGACATGGGCCGATGGTGGCAGGATGTGCCCGCCCCGACCAGGGACGAACGGGAAACCCAGGAGCGCGTGATGGTCGACGGACACAAGGACTACTCGGCCACGCCGCTTTTCGGGCAAGTGTGGTTCCTGCTGCGACGCATTTACGCGACGCTCAGTATCCGGCATGCTCTCCGTATGTTGCGGCCCGCTGCAATCGCATTCGTGCTGGTGCTCGCTATGGCGGGGTGTTCTTCCCGGGATGACCGCGTGGAGCTCGACGTGAAGCTGGAACTAGGGAACAGCGCGAAGAAAGACTGTCGCGGTCCACGCGGATGCAGGGTCTCGTACCTGCTCACGATTCAGAACGATGGGCGAGAGGGGTTCTACCAGTACCGGTGCGACGTGAAGGCATTCAACGATGAGGGACGCGTTGTATTTGGAACCACGCTATCGCCCATTTCCCGAGAGGAGATGCTCGGCGCGGGTCAGGCGCCATACAAGGACGGAGGGACATTGTCCATTGGGCGAGTCCTGCGGCCCGCGGGGAGGCGGAGCATCACGTCACTATCCGGAACGTGCGATGCGTTCCTGCTACAGACGGGCGCGGTCACGTACTGACCACTGACATACTCGGTCGTAGATGACAGCGCGAGATGCCATCCATCCGAACTTGCCTCCACAATCCGGCACCCCTCTTTGGAAGAAGCTCGGGATCAAGGAAGGTGCGCGGGTGCTGGTCATCGGGGCACCCGAGGGGTTCGACGACCTACTCGAGGCGATCGGCCCGATGCCGCCGGTGGAACGCCTCTCACGCGCCGGGCGCGACCTCGACGTCGTCGTGCTGTTCGCCACCGAGCTCCGCGAGCTCGATCGGCGGTTCGCGAGGTTGGCCGAGGCGCTCGACCGCGCGGGACGGCTCTGGGTCGCTTGGCCCAAGGGCTCGTCGTCGGTTCCCACGGACCTGACGTTCGACGCGGTGCAGGGGCACGGGCTCGCGTGCGGGCTCGTCGACAACAAGACCGCTGCGATCGACGCCGACTTCACCGGCCTGCAGTTCGTCTACCGCCGCGCGGACCGCTGAAGCTGACCCAGGCCGGCTTCCGCGCGATCACGGAGTGGAAGGCCGGGACCGCCATCCTCGTCGTGCCCGGATACCATCACCGCCGTGTCCTCCCTCTTGGAGCGGTTCAACCGTCCCGTCGTCGCGATCCTCGTGATCACGGCCGTCACGGGCGTCCTCCGATTCTGGGACCTGGGGCGCCCGACCGGCTTCGTCTTCGACGAGGTCTATTACGCCAAGGCCGGTTGCATCTTCATCGGCGGCTCGGACCAGATGTGCCGGATCGACTCGAGCAACGAGCACTACTGGGTCGAACACAAGTGGGACGTGGGGTCGTGGGTGCACCCACCGCTCGGCAAGTGGATGACCGGCATGGGCATCAAGGCCTTCGGGATGGACGCCTTCGGATGGCGATTCGCCTCGGCCCTGGCGGGCACCCTGATCGCCACCATGCTCGCGCTGATCGCATACGTGCTCTTCGGCAGCGTCGTGTGGACCTACGTGGCCGGCCTGCTCGTGGCCGTCGAGCACCTGAACCACGTGATGGCCCGGACCGCGCTCCTCGACATCCACCTCGAGTTCTGGATCGTGCTCGGGTTCCTGTGCCTCGTGCTGGATCGGCGCTGGATCGACCGGCGGACGCCCGAGTGGCTGCCCGACCCCGAGCCCCTCGAGCCCGAGCCGGGCGAGGCGCCCCAGGCACTGCCCCTCGCCGGTGCCGTCGTCGCGCGGCGTGCGGCGCGTCGTACCCCGAGCCCGATCTGGCGGCCGTGGCGGTTCGCGGCGGGGGTCGCCTTGGGCGCCTCGGTCTCGGTCAAGTGGTCGGGCATCACCGCACTGGGAGCGGCCGTGATGCTCTCCTATCTGTGGGAGACCACCCGTCGCGCACGAGGCGACCTCGGCCGGTGGCGCGCGTTCGGCCGGACGCTGGCGATCGAGACCTTCGGGATGGTCCTCGCCTTCGCGATCGTGCCACTGGCGGTCTACATGATCACGTGGCTGCCCTGGTTCCACCATTTCGGCTGGAGCCTGAAGGTCTGGTGGGAGAACCAGACGGCGTCGTGGGACTACCACAAGCACCTCACGGAGTTCGCGCTCGACTCGAAGACCGACACCTACACGCCGACCCACCCCTACTACTCGAAGGCGTGGGAATGGATCCCGATGCTCCGACCGATCTCGTTCTACGTGAGGGACCTCGGGCCCGACATCCGCCAGGTGCTCGCGATCGGCAACCCGATGGTGTTCTGGTTCACCGCGTGGACGATCCCGTACGCGGCGTTCTCGTGGCGCCGCAAGCGCGACTGGCGCGCGGGGTTCGTCGTGCTGCCGTTCCTGATCATGTGGCTGCCCTGGATGCTCGTGAGCCGGCCGCAGTTCTTCTTCTACGCGCTGCCGCTCACACCGTTCATGATCCTGGCCGCGGTATACGCGCTGCGCGACATGTCCGACGCGAAGATCGTGCTGCGCGACGACGGGCCCGCGGTGGTCGAGTCGAACCGCCACCCGTACCGCCCGCTCGTGTGGGCTTACCTCGTCCTGGCCGTGGGGCTGTTCGCGTGGTTCTGGCCGGTGCTGGTGGGCACGAGGCTCTCCGACACGCTGTGGCGCGCGCGCGTCTGGTTCCGCGGCTGGATATGACCCGGGGACACCCGTGCTCCGCGGCGATACGCGCGGAGCACCGGGGCGGGCCGCTAGGCTTCGCCCGCACATGGTGACCAAGGAGCACGTCTTCATCTCGATGGCCGACGGCGTCCGATTGGCGGCGACGCTCTACCTCCCCTCGGAACCGGGCGCATGGCCGGCGATCCTCGAGGCGCTCCCGTACCGCAAGGACGACATCACGGAGTCGTACCGGCCCGAGTACGTGCGGCTGGCCGAGGCCGGGTACGTGCTGTGTCGCGTCGACGTTCGCGGCACGGGGTCGAGCCAGGGCGTGCCCGAAGACGAGTACCCGGCGGTCGAGCGCACCGACCTGGTCACGGTGATCGAGTGGCTCGCCACCCAGGACTGGTCCACCGGGAACGTCGGGATGTACGGCACCAGCTACAGCGGGTTCAACTCGATCCAGATCGCGATGGAGCGCCCGCCGGCACTCAAAGCGATCATCCCGATCTACGCCACCGACGACCGGTACGCCGACGACGTCCATTACTTCGGCGGCGCCTTGAAACAGCTCGATCAGATCGACTACCCCACGTACATGGTCGCGATGAACGCCCTGCCGCCGGTGCCGTCGATCTACGGCGAGGGCTGGCGTGAGGAGTGGGAGCGCCGCGTGCACACGGCCGAGCCCTGGATCATCCGCTGGCTCGAGCACCAGCGCGGCGACGACTACTGGCAGTTCGGCTCTCTCAAGCCGACGTACGACGCGATCGAGTGCCCGACGATGATCGTGGCGGGCTGGGCCGACGGCTACCGGAACAACTCGTTCCGAACCTTCGAAGCACTCACGTGCCCGAAGCGCCTGATCTTCGGTCCGTGGGCGCATGCGGCCACCGACACCTCGCTCCCCGGCCCGAACCACGACCTGATCCCCGAGCACCTGAAGTGGTGGGACCACTGGCTGAAGGGCATCGACAACGGCGTGGACCGCGAGCCGCCGATCGTGCTGTTCGCGCAGCGCTCGACGCTACCCGGCCCCGACCGCGCGACGATGAACGGCGAGTGGCGCTGGGAGCCGACGTGGCCGCCGGGCCGGCTCGTCGAGACATCCGTCGAGCTCGCGAGCGCCGAGACGAACCGGGAGGGCGACGGGCCCGACGCGCTCGACGTACGCGGCGACGTCGGCTGGACCGCGTGGATCAGCTGCGCCGGCGCGATGCCCTGGGGCCAGCCCGACGACCAGCGCCCCGACGAGATCCACTCGCTCACCTACACGTGGGCGCCGCTCGAGGACGACCTCGAGATCCTAGGCCATGCGACGCTGCGGGTGACGATCACCTCGAGCGCGCCGATCAGCTACCTGAGCGCGAAGCTCTGCGACGTCTTCCCGACCGGTGAATCGTCGCTCGTTGCCCGCGGCATGGTGAACCTCGCGCACCGGGAGTCGCGCTCCGCGCCCTCGCCCCTCGAGCCCGGTGTGCCGTACGAGATCGAGCTCGAGCTCGAGGTTGCCTCCTGGACGTTCGAGGCCGGGCACCGGATCCGGCTCGACCTGGCCGGCACCGACTGGCCGAACGCCTGGGCGCCGCCCGAGTCGCTGACGCTCACGGTCGACCGGGCGAGCGCCGTGCTGACGCTCCCCGTGCTCGACGGACCTTCGCCGATCGAGGAGCGCCCGGTCCTGCCCCCGCCGCGGCCCGAGACCGCGAATCAATCGCCGAAGGAGCGCGACAAGCCTGAGGACGAGTCGAAGGGCTGGGTCCGCTGGGAGGTCTCGCACGAACAGGCGAAGCACGAGACGCGCGCCTATGCGGGAAGCTTCGGCGACTACGACGCGAGTGACGACGTGCCTGCCTTCGCGGAGCTCTACGACGGCGTCGTCGTGGTCTCGACCGACGACCCGGGCATCGCGCGCGCGCACGGCGAGGCGCGATTCACGATGCGGTTCCCCGAGGCGACGTGCGGATCGCATGTCACGGTGAAGATCGACAGCGACAAGGAGACATATCGCCTCGCGATCGAGCTGACCGTGTCGGAGGACGACGAGGTGCGGTGGGTGCGCCGGTGGAACCGCGAGATCCCGAGGGACCACCAGTAGTGCCGTTCGTCGACGGCGCCGAGACCCGCGCCTTCTACGAGCAGTTCGGGGATGGCCCCGACGTCGTGTTCGTCTCGGGCGGCGGATCGCGCGGCGCCGACTGGCATCCGTTCCAGGTCCCGCACTTCGAGCGATCGTTCCGGTGCACGACGTACGACTGCCGCGGCGTGGGCGAGACCGCGTGCGAACTGCCCCTGCCGTGGCCCGTGTCGTCGTTCTCGCTCGACCTCGAAGACCTGGTCGTGAGGCAAAAGGAGCAGCCGGATCCACCAATCGCCGCGATCTCCACTATCCACGGCAGTCTTCAGTGGAGCGCGTTGTTACGTGGCCGCGTGGTGACCGACGAACGAATCGATCACCCGGTGATCCACTTCACCCGTCCTCAGGCGGCAAAGGAAGTGGAGGCCTCACCAGAAAAGAAGCAAAGCTGGCA
>JBDTNY010000108.1:0-5552 GCA_039933515.1 Actinomycetota bacterium | reverse complement strand
TTGGACAGGATCAGCCGGCCTTCCTTGTCCTCCTTCTGGAGGACGAGGGCCTCGATCTTGTCACCGACCTTCACGACCTCGTTCGGGTCGACGTCGTGGCGGATCGACAGCTCCTTGCTCGGGATCACTCCCTCGGACTTGTAGCCGATGTCGAGCAAGACTTCGTCGCGATCGATCTTCACGACCTCGCCGTCGACGATGTCGCCGTCGTTGAAGTCCTTGAACGACGCCTCGAGCGCCTCGATCAACTCCTCGGGCGTCAGGTCGCGCTCGTACACGACTGGCTCTGGTGCGGCCGGCGCTTCTTCGGCGACGCGGGTGTCCGCGGACGCCTCTTCGGCAACGGGCGCCTCCTCGGCGGCCTCGGTCGATGCAGCCTCCGTCATCTCGGTCGGTGCACCCTCCACGACTTCGGTCGTCTCGGCGTCGGCGGGCACGTCGGCGCCCGCGGTGGTCTCTGTGTCACTCATGGCGGTGGTTCTCCTCGCTGACGCGCGGGGCTCACCGACTCGCGGCTTGGGATTTGCGAGCGGCACAGGAGCCCTGCGGCCACGAGGGATGGTAGGTGACCAGCGGAAACGGCGTCAACGTGTGCGCTCGGGTGGCGTCAGTGCCCCGCCGGGGCTGCGTCGGACCAGTTCTGGCCCCAGCCCACGTCGGCCTGGAGCGGCACGTCCAGCTCGACGGCGTGCTCCATCCGCTCCCTCACGAGCTTGGCGGCCTCCTCGACCGTGGCCTCGGGCACCTCGAACACGAGTTCGTCGTGCACCGTGAGCAGCATCCGGCAGTCCAGCTTGGGGGCGGCGCGCAGCGCCACGTCGACCGCGATCATCGCGACCTTGAAGACGTCGCTCGCGCTCCCCTGGATCGGAGCGTTCAGCGCCTGCCGGCGCCCCAGATCGCGCACGCGCGGGTTCGCGGCCTGCAGCTCGGGGATGTAGCGCCGGCGGCCGAGGATCGTCTCGGTGAAGCCCTCCACCGTCGCGTGCCCCACCTGGCGGTCGAGGTACTCCCGGATCCCTGGGAACGACCCGAAATACGCGTCCATGATCTCCTGCGCCTCGTCGGGGGCGATGTCGAGCCGCTGCGCGAGCCCCCAGGCGTTCATCCCGTACGCGAGGCCGTAGTTCACCATCTTGGCCCGCGAACGTGAGCCGGAGTCGACCGCCTCCAGCGGCAGATCGAACACCCGGGCTGCCGTGGCCGTGTGGATGTCCTCGCCGCTCGCGAACGCACTGCGCAGCCCCTCGTCGCCCGAGAGGTGCGCGAGGATCCGTAGCTCGATCTGGGAGTAGTCGAGCACGAGCAACAGGTGCCCCTCGGACCCCGGCACGAAAGCCCGGCGGATCTGACGCCCGAGCTCCGTGCGGATCGGCACGTTCTGCAGGTTGGGGTTCGCCGAGGACAGCCGGCCCGTGGCCGCCGAGGTCTGGACGAACGTGGTGTGCACGCGCCCGTCCCGCGAGTCGACCAGTCGCGGCAGCGCCTCGAGGTAGGTCGAGTTCAGCTTGTCGAGCTCGCGCCAGCGCAGGAGCGCATCGACGATCGGATGGGCCTCGCGCAGCTTCTCGAGCACGCTCGCGTCGGTCGAGAGCTCGCCCTTCGGGGTCTTCTTCCCGGGCTGCAGACCGAGCTGGTCGTACAGGATCTTGCGGAGCTGCGGCGGCGAGTTCAGGTTGAACTCCTCCCCCGCCTGTGAGAACGCCTCGGCCTTGAGCGTCGCCATGCGGTCGCGGACCGATTCCCCCATCTCCTCGAGGTACGGCACGTCGAGCGCGATCCCGCGGGCCTCCATCCGCGCCAAAACCCCGGCGAGCGGCAGCTCCACGTCCTCGAGCAGACCGCGAAGGCCTTGCGCGTCGATCTGCGCCTCCATCACCGGAGCGAGCAGCGCCACCGCGGCCGCCTCGGCGGCGGTGGCACGCCATGGCGCGTCGCCGAAGAGCTGGCCCTCGGCTTCGTCCTCGACCGTGCCGAGCACGTCGGTGCCCAGATGCGCCTCGCAGAGCCGCCGGAGCGAGTAATCGGCCGCCGCGGGGTCCAGCAGATAGCCGGCGAGCATGGTGTCGAAGGTGACGCCGGCTGCATCGACGTCCTCCGCCGAGGCCGCCCGCTCGAGCGCCTTCGCATCGTGCGCCCATTTCGGCGCCGACGGATCCTGCAGGAATGCCGCGACGAGACCGATGGACGCGATCGAGGCGAACGCGGCCTGGGCGCCGCCGGGCGACAGCGCGATCCCGCAGGCGCGTCCGTCTTCGACGAAGAGCCGTACGCCCTGCTGCGCGCCCGAAGCGAGCAGGCCCATGAGCTCTGGGGTCTCGATCTCACGCAGATCGAGCTCGGCGACGTCGACCGCGGGCTTCGTGGAATGGCCGATATCTCGGAGGCGGTCGAACAGGCTCCGGAACTCGAGAGAGGTGAACAAACGCCGCACCTCGTCGAGGTCCCACTCGCCCATCACGCAGGCTTCCGGGGCAACCGGCAGGTCGACGTCGGTGACGATACGGGCAAGCACCTTGTTCAGCGCGAGCCGGTCGACCGAGGCGGCGACATTCTCTTTGAGCTTCCCCTTCAACTCGTCCACCCGGGCCAGGAGCTCCTCGACGGTGCCGAACTCGTTCACGAGCTTGGCCGCGGTCTTATCACCCACGCCCGGCACGCCGGGGATGTTGTCGCTCGTGTCGCCCTTGAGCGCCACGAAGTCGAGATACTGCGCGGGAGTGATGCCGAACCGCTCGGTCACCGCCACCTCGTCGTAGCGCACGATGTCGCTGATCCCCTTGCGGTTGAACATCACCGTGATGCCCGGCCGCACGAGCTGGAAGAAGTCACGATCGGCCGTCACGATCGTGGCGTCGATACCGTCGGCCGCCGCCTGAACCGCGAGCGTGCCGAGCGCGTCGTCGGCCTCGTTGCCGTCGGCGATGCGAAGCACCGGGATGCGCAGCGACTCGAGCACTTCCTCGATCAGGCCGAGCTGTGGTTTGAAGTCGCCCGGGGTCTCCGCCCGCCCCGCCTTGTAGTCGGCGTCCCGGTCGAGGCGAACGGTCGGCGCGCCGGAATCGAACGCGACCGCGATCAGATCCGGGCGTTCCTCGGTGAGGAGCTTGATCAGCATCGAGGTGAACCCGTACACGGCGTTCGTGATGGTGCCCGAGCTCGTGGCGAGCGTGGGCGGAAGAGCGAAGAACGCTCGGTAGGCCAGGGAGTGTCCGTCGAGCAGGAAGAGGCGGCGGACGGCTTGGGGGGATGTGCCAGGGCTCACGGCCCGTATCGTAGCTGCCACCTCAGCCGGGGTGCTTCCGGCAGGCGGGGGTCGTTCGGTCCCGAACGAGTTTGACGCGAATCCGACCCCGTAGGTAGGATTTGTCGGTCTGAAGGTCTCGCGTGGCGGTCGTATCCACGTACGAAAGGTGCTCAGATGGGTGCTGCGTTCCTGGTCTCGCTCCGAGAAGGCATCGAGGCCGCCTTGATCATCTCGATCCTGCTGGCCTACCTCCGCCAGATCGACCGCAACGACATGCGGCCGCTCGTCTGGTGGGGCACCGGGCTCGCGGTCCTCGTGAGCCTGGCCGTCGGCGGCGTGATCTTCGCCGCCGCCGCCGAGTTCGAGGGCACGGGCGAGAAGGTCTTCGAAGGACTGGTCACGCTTGCCGCCGTGGGCGTGCTGACGTGGATGATCTTCTGGATGCGGCGACAGGGCGCCCGCGTGAAGTCCGAGCTGCAGGACAAGGTCGACGCGGCGCTCATGACCGGCGGGCTCGCCTTGGGTGGCCTGGCCTTCGTGACCGTGGTGCGAGAGGGCATCGAGACCGCGCTCTTCATCTTCGCCGCCGCGAAGGGGACGGCCGTCCAGAACGGACGCGTCTGGGAGCAGCTGCTCGGGGCTGCTCTCGGGTTGGCGCTGGCCGTCGCGCTCGGGGTGCTCCTGTACCGGGGCGGCCTCCGCATGAACCTTCGCACCTTCTTCCGCTACACCGGGGCGCTCCTGATCGTTGTGGCTGCCGGCCTCTTCGGCTTCGGGATCCACGAGCTCCAGGAGGCGGGCTGGCTCCCGTTCCTCACGAGCACGGCCTTCGACATCTCCCGGACGATCCCCGACGACAGCGGTGTCGGGGGGATCCTGCGCGCCCTCTTCGGCTATCAGGCGAACCCGACCTGGCTCGAGGTCGTGTCGTGGTTCGGGTACCTCGTCACGGTGGGCTGGTTCTTCCTGCGTCCGCCGGCCGTGCCGGGCGCCTCGGCCACCGCGCCCGATCCGACGGCGGCCGCCGCCGCGGTCGCCGGGTCGGACAGCCGGCCCGGTACCACGGCCTGAGCGCGCCGGAGCAAGGGTCCGTGCGCTCGGTTCGACGGCCGATTCCTCAACCCGATCCGCACCGCCCCTACCTGCATCGATGGTCGTCCGGGCGTCCACGGGTGCCGACCTCGGGTTGACAGCCCTCAACCTCGAGTCTATCTTTCGTTTCGGCCCCGCGCGGTGCGGGTGGAACCGGGAAACCGGGACCGAACGGATCGCTCGGGGCCGCAGCTTGACGGGCCGTTTCGGCCGGGATGCACCGCTCGCGTATGGGGAAGGCGTGAGCGGCGCAGACCGGACGGGGCGGCCCGTCATCTGTTTGCGAGGGCCGTTGGCGCCGGGGTCGAGTCGAGGTCGAGGCTTCGGGTCGTTCGTGTGCGGGCCCAGGCCGGCAGGCTCTGGGTGGCTAGAGGACCGCTTCGAAGAACTTCTTGGTCTCGGGGAACTTCGTGTGATTGATCAGCTGGTCGGGGGTCCCCTGCTCCAAGATCACGCCCTCGTGGAAGAACATCATGCGGTTGGCAACCTCCCGCGCGAAGCCCATCTCGTGGGTAACGACCATCATCGTCATGTGGAGGTCGGTCGCGAGCGACTTCATGACGGCAAGGACCTCGCCGATCAGCTCGGGGTCCAGGGCCGACGTCGGCTCGTCGAAGAGCATGACCTCGGGCTCCATCGCCAGCGCCCGTGCGATCGCCACCCGCTGCTGCTGACCGCCCGACAGGCGGATCGGGTATTCGTTGGCCTTGTCGGCCAGCCCGACCTTGTCCAACAGCTGGAGGCCCTGCGCACGGGCGTCGCCCTTGGGGATCCCCTTGACCGTCACCGGTCCCTCGATGACGTTCTCGAGCGTCGTCATGTTGGGGAACAGGTTGAAGGACTGGAAGACCATCCCGGTCTTCACGCGCAGCTGGCGGATCTGCTCTCGCTTGTTCCGGGTCCGATGGCCTCCCTCGAGTCGAGTGCCGGCCACCTCCACGGTCCCGTGGGTCGGATCCTCCAGGAAGTTGATGCAGCGCAGCAGGGTCGACTTCCCCGACCCCGAGCGCCCGAAGATGACCACCACCTC
Organism: Actinomycetota bacterium; assembly: GCA_039933515.1. Classification (GTDB taxonomy): domain Bacteria; phylum Actinomycetota; class UBA4738; order UBA4738; family HRBIN12; genus JAOUEA01. Next base: position 183 of record JBDTNY010000108.1, on the reverse strand, counting down.
ACCTCGGGTCACCTCCATGTTGATGCCCTTCAGCACCTCGAGCGGCCCGAAGTACTTGTGGAGGTTCTCGACACGCACGACGGCATCCTTGTTCATCGAGGCTCCTCGGGCCCGTCGATCTCGACGCTCACCATGCCGCCGCCACCGCCGGGCCCGCCGCCGCCGCCGGGGATGAACTGCGTG
>JBDTNY010000107.1:0-12462 GCA_039933515.1 Actinomycetota bacterium | reverse complement strand
TACCGAGTCGTGGGCTGACCTTCGGCCGCGTTGGTCGGTGTCAGTCCCTCGAAGGCCGGTCTACCTATCAGATCAGGCAACGTTCTGGGCAACACGGGGCATGCGACAGAGTGAAGAACTGCTCGTCGTGGGCGGCTTGATATGAGGCAATGTCGAATGCTCGAGTCGAACATCGCGTCGACTCGTTGGCGCATGCCTGGGCTACCTCGACAAGCCCGAGACGCCGACCGGCGTACGGCGCCAAGTTGTCGTCCCGTCGCCGAGTTGGCCCCACAGGTTGTGCCCCCAACACTTGGCACGGCCGGCGCCGTCGACCGAGCACGTGTGGAACCGGCCACCGGAGATCTGCACGACCCCCGACGACAGCCCCACGACCGGCACGGGTAGCCAGCGGTCGACCATGCTGCCGTCGCCCAGCTGCCCTGAGTTGTTGGAGCCCCAGCACCTCGCCGCGCCGCCGGTCGTGAGCGCACACGTGTGGTATGTGCCGCCCGTCATCGAGGTTACGCCCGAGATCCCCGACACCGGCGCGGGCGTCGCCCGGTCCGTCGTCGTGCCGTCGCCGAGCTGTCCGACCTGGTTCTCGCCCCAGCACCACGCCCCCCCGGTGGAGGTCACCGCGCAGCTGTGGTAGCCACCGACGAAGACGGCCGTCACGTCCGACGGCAGCCCGGCCACGTCGATCGGAGTCGGAGTGGAGGTCGCGCCACTCGGGTCGCCGGTCTCACCGTAGTTGTTCCAACCCCAGCACCTGACACCGCCGGCGGTCGTGAGCGCGCACGCGTGCTGGGCGCCCACCGAAACGGCGGCGATCCCCGAGGACAGCCCGGTCGGGGTCACCGGGACAGAGCTGCTCGTGAGCAAGCCGTCGCCGAGTTGTCCGAGGGTGCCGGAGCCCCAGCACCGCACTTCGCCCGCGGTCGTTACCGCGCACGTGAACGTCCCGCCGGCGGATACCGAACGCACGCCAGACGCTAGGCCGTTGACGGACACCGGGATCAGACTGCTAGAGACCCCGTTGCCGGGCGACGTGCCCCAGCACTTCAAGCCTCCGGAGGTCGACAGGGCGCAGCTTCGGCTCCCGCCCGCGGAGACCGCGGCCACCTTCGAGGAGAGCCCCGAGACGCCGACCGGCGTGAGGCTGGATGTGGTGTTGCCGGTGCCCAGTTCCCCGTAGTCATTCCTGCCCCAGCACTTGGCGGCGCTGTTAGGACCGGTCACGGCACAGGTCTGACCGAAGCCCGATGATATCGAGTAGGCGACCGACGGGGACGCCGCCGCCGCCACGAGAGCCGAGCCGGCGCCGAAGGTCACGAAGGCCGTGAAGAGGCCCATCGTCGTCACCAGCGCCCGTGTGATCCGTCGGTATGCCACGCCGCGCTCCCCTCTCTCCGCGGTCGGGCATCCGCGACGATCCGGTGTCCACTGACGGGGAAGGCGCGGGCGTGCTCGGCGCGCGGACCTTGTCCACGCGCCCCCCTCCTCTTGGGAGCCAGAACGTAAGGAGGTTCCGCGGGGTTGTCAAGAGCAGCAACCACGATCGGCCGCTCATCGGACCGGCCCCGGCCGGCGAGGACGGGTCCTCGTCCGCCGTGGGGCCGTGCTGGTACGGCGCCGGTAACGCCATACTCGATCATGTTCAAGATGGCAGTCGGCCACAGTGACGACATCGATCCCGAAGACGCGGCGCGGGCGATCATCGAGCAATGTCAGGAGGCGCTCGGCGGCGTCACTCCCACGGCGGCCGTACTCTTCTCAGCCTTCGACTCGGAGGTCGAACCCGTCCTCCGCGCCGTCCGTGAGGCCTTCCCCGACATCGAGCTGATCGGCTCCACGTCGTCGGCCGAGATGTCCTCGGTGCTCGGTTACCAGGAGGACTCCGTCACGCTCGCCGTGTTCGCGACCGACAGCGTGGACATCACCGGCGGGGTGGCCACCGACATCTACAGCGACGTCGGCGTGGCCGCGCATACCGCGGTCGAGCAGGCACGAGCCAAGACGGACAAGGAGCCGCGCCTTTGCATCGTCACGCCGTCCGTCGGCGGCGACACGCGAGCGCTGCTCGGCGCCCTTCGCGAGGTCCTGGGCGAGGACGTGTCCATCCTGGGCGGCGGCGCCTCACCGCAGTCGAACCGCATGGCCGCAGGCGAGAGCTTCCAGTTCTTCGGGGAGCGGGTCCTGCAGGGCGCGGCGCCTCTGCTCCTGTTCTCCGGACCCCTGACGTTCTCATTCGGCGTTGACACCGGGTGGCGTCCGATCGGGCCCCGAGGCCGGGTCACGCGAGCAGCTGCCGGGGGAACGGTGCACGAGATCGACGGCGAGCCGGCGCTCGCCTTCTACCAACGGTACCTGGGAGAAGGATTCCTCCCTGCGTTCGCCAACCCGCTCGCCGTGTTCGAAGACGGCGCGGAGAGCTTCTACCTCCGCGCCCCGACGTGGCACGATCCCGAGAGCGGCATCATCAGGGTGAGCGGTTCGCTCCCCGAAGGCGCCGAGGTCCAGCTCACGATGGCGGCGACCGACGAGATATTCGATGGTGCCCGGTCCGCACTCTCACAAGCGATCGGCCGGTTCCCCGGGCGGGAACCGGACGCGGCCCTGATCTTCTCGTGCGCGATCCGCAAGCATCTGCTCGGAACGCGGACGGGCACCGAGTACGACATCACCCACGACATGCTGGGGGCCGCGGTCCCCATCTGTGGCTTCTACTCCTTCGGTGAGATCGCCCCGTTCGACGCGGGTGGCGAGATCCGTTTCCACAACGCGACGCTCGTGGCGCTGCTCCTCGGCGCCGACTAGGTCATCGTGTCCGACCCCGGATCGCTCGCCGGCCTCGACAAGCAGAACCGCTCCCTCGCGCGCAAGCTCGAGCGGCTACAGACGAACATGCGACAGCTCGAGGAGATCCGGGACACGAACAGCACGCTCCTCGCCAACCTCATGCATGAGCTCGATGAGGAGCGCAGTCGATCCAAGGAGCTCCTCCTCAACATCCTGCCCCGCCAGATCGTCGACCGGCTGGAGGCCGGTGAGACCCAGATCGCCGACCGCTTCGACAGCGTCAGCGTGCTGATGAGCGATCTGGTGGGATTCACATCGATCTCGGCACGACTGGACCCCAAGATCCTCGTATCCGAACTGAACCGGTTGTTCTCGGAGTTCGACGAGATCTGTGCGAGATGCGGGATGGAGAAGATCAAGACCATCGGCGACGCCTACATGGCGGTCGGCGGCCTGCCGGGTACGCGCGAGGACCATGTCGTCGCCGCGGCCGAGATGGGGTTGTCGATGATCGAGGCGCTCGAGCGAGTGAACCGGGAGGGAGATGTCGGGTGGCAGATCCGCATCGGCCTCCACACCGGCCCCGCGGTGGCGGGCGTGATCGGCACCTGGAAGTTCGTGTATGACGTTTGGGGGGACACCGTCAACATGGCGAGCCGACTGGAATCGACGTCGCTCCCAGGCCGCGTGCATATCTCGCAGGATGTCGCCGACTCGCTCGGTACCGCCTTCGAGGTGGCACCGCGCGGCGTCGTCGACCTGAAGGGCAAGGGACGCACGGAGACGTCCTTCCTCGAGGGGCGAGCGACTTGATCACGCCGTGAGACGATGTCGCGCTTCGCCCGCGCTTCGGACATACTCCCGGTCAAGCGAGCGGGCGCCCTGCCCGCGAGACGAGGAAGGAACCCGGCATGGCGCGACGCTCGGCGACACTGGCGGCACTCGCGGTCACACTGACCCTCGGCACGATGGATTTCGCCACGGCGGTCACCCCCACCAACGGCGTATACCAGGGAACCAGGGATAGCGTGCCCGGACCCCACGACGAGCACGAGGGATTCATCCGCGCGAAGGGCTCCGGGGCGAACCGACACATCGTTGCGCCCGGCGACTTCACCTGCGACGGCGGGCCATGTAGCGTGACCAAGATATTGGTGCCCAGCGACGGCACCTGTAACGCGCTGAACGCGAACCTCGAGGCCACGAGCATCCCGATCGTGGCCGGGGCGTTCGACTACACGGGCCGCGCGAACATCGGGACAGCCGGCGCCCGGATGAAGATCCACTTCAAGGGCGCCTGGACGACGCGCACACGGATCAAGGGCTTCACTCGCATCTGGAACGCGAGCTGCGACAGCGGCAAGGTCCGCTGGACGATGGACACCCCGCCTCCGTAGTCGAGCTAGAGCTCCCAGCGGGGGCGGACGAGTCACACGGGGATCCGGCCTTCGACGGTCGTGCCCTCGCCGGGCCGCGAGACGACGAGGAGCGCGCCACCGATCGCGTCGAGGCGGTCGGCCATCCCCTGCAAACCCGTCCCGTAGCTGATCGTCGCCGTATCGAAACCCGCTCCGTCGTCTGTGACGGTGAATCGGAGTTCGCCGTCTGCCTGCGAGAAGCTGACCTCCGCGCTCGTGGCCACGGCGTACTTCGCCACGTTGGTGAGGGCCTCCAGCGCGCAGAAGTAGACGGCGGCCTCGGTGTCCTGCGGGTACCGGCCGATCCCGTCGGACCGCACGCCGATGGGCACGGTCGCCTTGCGTGCCTGCGCTTCGAGTGCCGCCACCAGCCCCCGGTCCGCGAGCAGCGGCGGGTAGATCCCCCGCGCCAGGTCGCGGAGCTGCTCCAGCGCGTCGGTCGCATCGGCCTGCAGATCGGCCACCATCGCGTTCGCCTGCCCGGGGTCGCGATCGAGCAGCTGGCCCAGCAGGCGAAGCTTCACCGCGATCGCGACGATCTGCTGCTGCGCGCCGTCGTGCAGGTTCCGCTCGATCCGCCGTCGCCCCTCGTCCTGCGCGGTGACCAGTCGCTGCCGGGAGGCGCGCAGTTCCTCGATCGTGCCCATCAACTGCTCGGTGAGCGCCACGTTGCGCATCACCAAGCCCGCTTGCGCGGCGAGGTCACGGACGAGCTTCTCCTCGTTGTGGGTGATCGACTCCCCCGGCCGCCCGGTGATCGACAGCGCGCCCAGCAGCTCGCCCTGATGCCGCACCGGCTCGAACATCGCCGTCGAGGAAACCGATCCGTCACCGGCCGTCGAGGCGACGATCGGCGCGGGACGCTCGCCGTCCTCCGGCCACACGGCCTCGGCGCGGAGCCGGTCGCCGATGCGGACCCACACGTCGGCACGGGCGGCACCGGTGCCCTCGGCGAGCACCCGGGCCATCCTCGTGAGCAGCTCGTCGGTCGCATACGCGTTGCCCAGCCGTTCGGAGAACTGCGAGAGCACCTCGTACGGCGTGGCCCTGTGCCCGTAGACGAGCCGGTCGGCGAAGCGCTGCGCACGTCGCCGAGCCGGCTGGAACGCCAGGGCCACGACCGCCGCGGCGGCGGCGGACAGGAGCGGGCTGGCCTTGGTTCCCACGAGGGCTCCCACCCCGACGACGATCGCGGCGTAGACAGCGGAGATGAAGACCGCCATGGCTCCGAGCAGCACCGCGCGGTTGATCACGACGTCGATGTCGAATAGGTGGTAGCGCAGCACGGAGATCCCGATCGCGATCGGGATCAGCCCGAACGACGCGATGGCGCCCCCTTGGAGGATCGTCAGCAAGCGGGGCGTGTCGCTCCCACCCCACGCATAGTTGAACGAGAAGACGAGGGCCAGCGCGTAGAGGACGGCCACCGTGCCCGCCGCGGTCACGAGCCAGCGCAGCTGGAGCCGCTCGATCCCCGCGGATCGCCTGAACCGCAGGACCAGGCTCACCAACGAGCCGATCACGCCGATCGGGAGCATGACCAGGGCGACGAGAGCGGCCGCGAGCACGGGCCGCAACGCCGCGATCCCCAAGGGGTTCTCTAGATCGGGGAAGGGACTGTCTGTCATCTTCCCCGGCAAAAGCAGGATCGCCATGAAGACGATCGTCATGCTGCCGCCCACGACCCAGGCGAACCAGCGCCAGCGGGGCGACGGCAGATGCCCATCGGGGAACAGGAGGAGCAGGAACGTGACCGGGATCGCGACGATCGGGATCCACATCGGCTGATCCAGCGCCTCCAACACCGCGCCCAGATCGGGCCCCCCGAGCCCGCCGTGGATCGCGTAGCTCGCGTACGACCCTATGAAGGCGCTCAACCCGAGCGCCGCCCCGATCGCGAGCATCAACCAGCTGACCGAGTTGTCCGGCCGCCGGATCGCGAGGATGTATCCGATGACCGGGAACAGGAAGAAGCTGAACATCAGCAGGTCGGTTCCTGGAGCTTGGGTGTCGAGGAACGACACCCAGACGCCGGCGACGGCCCCCAGGATCGTCAGACCGAAGATGGCGCGCGCCAGCATGCGGACCCGAAGCGAGCCCGTTACCGTCGTGGGATCCCCGGCGCCCTCCACCATAGGCGCCATATTTAGCACGCCTCCCCCTCCCCAACCAGGGCCACACGCCGTCGGTCACGACGACACTCGGGCGAGCTCCTGAACGCCACTCAGTTGCACCGTCTGCCGGGTCGCCTTACGGTCGCCGGAGGTCAGCGGGCGAGGGAGGATCACGATGGGCAGGGCACCTCGGCGGATCGCGGCACTCGGAGCGATCGCGGCGACGATCTTGGTGGTCGGCATGCTTCCCGCGGTCGCGGCGGCGCCCGGATGGGCAGGCGAGACGATCGTGGGCGCGGGTGACACCTGGGAGCCGCACATCGCCGCCGACCCCAACGCTCCCTATGTCTACGCGATCTATAACGACTACTCGGGAACGAAGTCGTGCAACACCTGCCCATCGCCGTACATGGTCGTGCGGGCCTCGGCGAACAACGGCGCGACGTTCGGACCCGAGGTACGGCTCTGCTCATGCGCGCACGTCAGCTGGCAGGTCGACCCAGTGATCCAGGTCGCGACCACCGGCACGGTGTTCGCCGTGTGGATGAATCAGTACACGATCGTGTTCTCGAGGTCCGTCGACCACGGGTCGACGTGGAGCGCGCCGCTCAAGGTGTCGGCTAAGGTCAGCTCCGACAAGCCGTGGTTCGGCATCTCCCCGAACGGCGGCGACGTCTACATCGCGTGGGCCAAGGGCACGGGTGGCGATCTCTACGAGGCCCACTCGCACGACGGTGGCACGACCTTCACGGCGCCTCAGATGATCGGCACCCAGCCCAACAGCCACTATTACTACCCGAACGGGTTCGCGGTGCCGTCCACCGGCGTGGCCGTGCTCTCCGCGTCCCTATACCCCGGGAGCAGCAAGCAGACGAGTGGCTCGATCACGGTCACCACGTTCCGGACGGCGAACGGGGGCACGTCGTGGACGCGCTCCAACATCGACACCGTCGCCTCGAGCGTCGACTTCGACACGTCGTCGACGACCACGCTCGCGGGCGACGCAGGCACCACGATGGTGCTGGAGTACAGCGGAGCCACCGTCGCGGGGGGCAACGGACACATCTACGTGCGTCGCTCGACCGATGGTGGCCTGAGCTGGAGCGCACGGGCGGAACTCACGCCCACCGTCGGCGGGGGGAACGCGAGCTTCCCCGCGATCGACGCGGGCGCGGCCGGCCAGTTCCGGCTCACGTGGATGGAACAGCGCGCGGGGTGGTGGAACGTGTACCACCGAGGGTCGTCCGACGGCGGCGTGACCTGGACGGCCGAGGAGGACATCTCCGATGCATCCGGCGGCGCTGCCTACAAGACGGCCGCGGGATTCGCCGCACCGTACGGGGACTACGACGGGGTCGCGATCACGAACACGGGCAAGACCGTCTCGATCTCGAGCCAGGGGGCGAGCTTCGGGGCGGGACCGGGCAACGTCTGGGTGAACCGGCAGATCTGACTCGCGCGACGGCTCAGCTGGGACGGTTCACGTACACCGGCGGGCTCGTCCCCTCGGGGATCGAGTACATCGAGCGATTCCAGGTGGCGAACGCCACGGACTCGGCACCAGGCCCGACCTCGACGTCGCACGGAGTGCCGGCGAGCGCCGTCGCCACTCGGTGATCGCTCCGCCAGGGGTAGAGGAGCGCGTGACGGTAGTTGCGGATCACTATCCCCCGCTCGCCCACGTCGGCCGCGCTGATGTTGCCGATCGCGACGTCCGTGACCCGCTGCATCGCGCGGTTCGCACCGTCGCGCAGCGGCGAGACATCGGCGCGGTACACCGTGCCCGTCTCGAGCGTCTTCTCCTTCGAGACGATGTAGAGGTGCCCGCCGGTCACGAACATCGCCTCGGCATTGTGCGCGCCGTCGGGATACGTCAGGGTGACCATCTTCGCGCTCACGGAGCGTGCGGACAGGCCGGGCTCGCGGAACCAGTACGCCGCCACGCTGGCCCGGCGCCTGCCGTTGTCGCCGATGTCGCCGATCCATACGCGGTGATCCCAGAACGCGATGTCCTCCCAGTCGTGGTTTTGGGCATTCGTCACGGGGATGCTGGCGCGCGCGCTCCCGTCGGGACGGATCGCGTCGATCCGCTCCGGGTTCCCGCCGTCCTGTTCGACCCACAGGGTCTTGCGGTAGCGGCGGCTCGCCACGACGCCCGATATCTCCCGGATCGACGACAACCCCGTCACGTGTCCGGTCACGCTCGCGGCACGGTAGAGCGGGCATCGCGGGAGCACGCGGGCGGCCGCCTGTGGCACGATGGCGAGCACGAGCGCGAGCATCAGCGGCGGGCAGACCCAGCGCGATCGCCGGCTCCGGGTCACCGCTTCGAGCGCCGGCGCGTGATCGGCATCGCTCATCGTCGAAGCCTACCGCTCGAGGCGGGCGCGGAGCGCGGTTTCGATCTCGGAGACCTGCGCAGGATCGGTGACCTTGCCGCCGATCGCGTTCCGCACGTAGAACGCATCGATCACGCGACCCGTATACGTGGCGACCTTCGCGACGTGCACATCGAGCTGCAGGTCGGCCAAGGTGCTGGTGACGTCATAGAGCAGTCCCAATCGGTCGGGGCCCCCAACCTCGATCACCGTGGAGAAGTCGCTCGCGTCGTTGGCGACCGCGATCGTCACGGGCACGGTGCCGTCGAGCCGCGGGTAGTGCTTCCGCTTGTCCTCGACCCGGCGGTCGAGCGAGATCGCACCTTCGATCGCGCCCCGAAGCGTCCGCCGGAACTCGCGCCAGCGGCGCTCCCCCACCTCGGGTTCGAATGCGCCCGCCACCTCGAACAGGTCGGCCCCCAGCCCGTCCACGGTCGTGAACACCTGCGCGGACAGGATCGACAACCCCGCCACGGCGAGCGCCCCCGCGATCCACGACAGCAGTCCGGGGCGGTCGGCCGCCACGACGAGCAACTCGTAGGTCCCGGGCCGTGGGCCGGCGGCGGCTGTCGACCGCACGTCGTTCCTGCCGATGTCGGGCGCGATCGTGGCGAAGTGGCGCGCCGCCCGCGCGGGCTCCACCGACAGGAAGTAGCCGCGGGGCATCCGGAGGATGAATCGCTCGACCTCGTCGTCGGGCTCGCGGTCGAGCAGGTCGCGCAGCCGCTCGATCCGGTCGGTGAGGCGCTCGGCGAGCTCGGCCCCCATCTCCCCCCGGTCGAAGACGCGTCGGACCTTCGTCACGAGCTCGCGGACGAGCGCCCGGCGCCACGGCGCCCAGGCGGCGGGGCCGGTCGCCGCCGCGTCGGCCTTGGCCAGCAGGTAGAGCGCGTTCAGCCGTTCGGGCGATCCGATCGTGGCGGCCACCCCGAAGATCAGATCTTCGTCGGTGAGGTCGCGCCGGGTCGCGGTGTCGGGCAGCAACAGGTGCTGCGCGACCATGAACGAGGCGAGCTCGACGGTCCTGTCCGGCAGCCCCATCGACGCGAGGACCTCGCCGGCGATCCGCGAGCCGATCGGGACGTGGCCGCCCTCGCCCGTCTTGCCGATGTCGTGCAGCAGCGCGCCTAAGAGCAGCGCGTCGGGGTCCGACACATCCCTGGCCGCGAGCTCCTCCTCGGAGTCGTCGGGATCCGGAGCCGCGAGCATCGCGGCCATGCCCTTGAGCGCCGTGGTGAGGTGCGTGTCGACGGTGAACCGGTGGTACGGGTCTCGTTGGGGGCGGCATCGCACCGCGCGCCACGCCGGGATGTAGCGCGAGAGGAGCCCCAGTCGGTCGAGCGCGTCGAGCGCCTGCGCCGCGGGCGGGCCCGACCGCACGATCCGAAGGAACGCATCGCGCACGTCGGCGGTCCACTCGACCGGATCCGAGATCTCCGCCGCTTCGATCGCGTCGAGGAGCCCCGGGTCCAGCGGTCCGCCGGCGACGGCGGCCGTCGCGACCGCCTCGAGCACCCCCGCAGGGCCTTCGACCCGAACGGCCACGGCCGCGGCATCGCCGGCGCCAGCGGCGGCGCGCGCGAGGACGTCGTCGAGGATCCGCGACACCTGCCGGGCGTGCTCGAACACCCCGCGCATCAGCCCGTCTTCTGCGATCAGCCGAGGCTCGTCGACGAACCCCATGGCGCGCGCGATCGAAGGCTGGTGGTCCAGCGCGAGCCGGTCGGCACGCCGACCCGTCTCCAGGTGCAGCGCGCTCCGCGCCCGGATCAGGAACTCCTCTGCAGCCTCCAGGGCCGTGTTTTCTCGATCGCGCAGGAGGGGCTCCTCGGTCACGCCGAGGATCCAACGCACGGTCTGGATATCGCGCAGACCGCCCGAGCCCTCCTTCAGTTCGGGCTCGAGCAGATGGGCCGTGGATCCGTATCGCGCGGCGCGCGTCGCCGCGCCTTCACCGAGCCGCCGCACGAAGCCTGCGGCATCGCCGCGAACCTGCCCGCGGACGCGGGCGCCAGCCTCGTTCGCAAGGGATCGGTCACCGGCGAGGTACCGAAGATCCAGCATCGCGGTCGCCGCATCGAGGCGCTCCGCCGCGATCCCCGCGCACTCCTCCGGCGTGCGGACCGCCTGGCCCACCTCGAGCCCGGCATCCCACAACGGGTAGAGGAGCCGGTCCACGACGGCCGCCACCTCGTCAGGCCGGGCGCCGTCGTGCACGATGAGCACATCGATGTCGGAACGGGGGAGCTGCTGTTGCCGCGCGTAGCCGCCGAGCGCGGCGAGCGCGATCCCCCCGGGCGGGTCGGCCGAACCGAACAGCGAGACGAGCGCCGCGTCGAGCAGATCGCTGCGCCGCCGAGCGGACCACCGCCCGTGATGGCCGGTCGAGTAGGCGCGATCGAGCGCCGCGAGCTCTTCGGTGAGGCGGGTGAGTGGCTCGACGGTCATCGCTGGCTGGGGGTCGCTCCGGAGCCGAGGCTCAGAGAGCGTCCGGGCCCATCTCGCCCGTCCGGATCCGGATCACCTGCTCGGCCTCGCTAACCCAGAGCTTCCCGTCGCCGATCTTGCCGGTACGCGCAGCCTTGACGATCGCGTCGATCACACCCTGGAGATCGGTGTCGGCGACGAGGATCTCGAGCTTGACCTTCGGGACGAAGTCCACCTGGTATTCGGCCCCGCGATAGACCTCGGTGTGCCCCCGCTGGCGTCCGAACCCCTCCACGTCGGTGGTGGTGAGCCCCTGGATCCCGAGGTCGCGGAGCGCTTCCTTCACCTCGTCGACCCGGTGCGGCTTCACGATGGCAGTCACGAGCTTCACGTCGGTCCTCCCGCTGGTGGGTGCCTAGCCTAGTCGGCCCGCGGCGCACCTTCGATACGGCGTTCCACGACGCGGTACTCGCGGCGCACGGTCGTGCCCGCGCGCTCGTACAGGCGCGTGGCGCCGGTGGTGTTCTCGGTATCGACGCCGATCCGCACATGGCCGTAGCCCTCGGAGGCGATGAAGGCGAACGATCGCTGCAGGAGGGCCATCCCGATCCCGCGGCCGCGCCAGTGCGCCAGCACGCCGAGCTCGCCCACCCAGACGATGTCTTCGCTCGGCAGAAGCATCGAGACGCCCACGGGCTCTTCACCCTCGAACGCGAGCAGCACCCACGTCGGGTCGTACCCGGGGAACGCCGACCACATCGCGAGCCACTCGTCGTAGGCGAACGGCTCGTACCCGAAGTGGTCCTTGAACGCCTCCTCGAGGATCGCCCACGCCGCACGCTGATCGTCGCCCTTGGTGCCGAACCGGATCGTGATCCCCTCCGGGTCGGGCGGCGCCGGATACCCGACCTCGAGATCGCGCTGCATGTGCCAGAACGAGCGGACGTGCTCGTAGCCGCGCGCCTCGAAGAGCGCGGCCGCGGCCACGTCGGGAGACGCATGGCCGTTGCGGAGCGGCACCGTGACGCCCCACGGAACCCGCTCGACCGCGCGCGACTCGATCCATCCGACCAGGTAAGAGCCGATACCGACGCGGCGATGCGGCGGATCGACCTTCGCGTAGCCGAACAGCTGGATCGAAGGGTCTTTCGCCACGACCTCGCAGTAGGCGACGAGCGCGTCGTCGGGCGCCTGCACCACCAGGGAGTCGCGCGCCAGGTCGAACCACGGCTGGGCCCAGGTCTCGAGGATCTCGTCGCGAGCCGGATCCGCGAACCCCACATCGGCGAGATCGGCCCTCTGGAAGAGCTCCACGAGCGCGTCGAGATCGCCCCGCACGGCCGC
>JBDTNY010000106.1:0-3598 GCA_039933515.1 Actinomycetota bacterium | reverse complement strand
CGGCTTGTCGTGGCTCGGACAGGCGGGGTTCATCCTGCGAGCCGGGCGCGCGACCGCCCTCCTCGATCCGTTCCTGTCGCCGCGCCGGGGACGCCTCTACGAGAGTGGCCTGTCGCCCGACGCGGTGCGCGACGTCGACCTGGTGCTGTGCACGCACGAACACGTGGACCACCTGGACGCGCAGAGCCTGCCGTCGATCGCGGCCGCCTCGCCCGGCGCGGTTTTCGCGGTCCCCACGCCCATCGTCGACATGGTGACCGAGGCGGGCATCGCGACGGATCGCGTAGTGGGGCTCCAGCCGGGCGAGCGTCTCGAACTCGCAGGACTGACGATCGAGGCCCTGCCAGCCCTGCACGGGGTGACGATGGACGATGCCTATACGTTCGGCGAGACGATGTCGGGGGGGCTCGTCCGGTTCCTGGGCTACGTGGTTGGGACCGGCGCGGTCACCCTTTATCACGCGGGCGACACGATCCACTACGAGGGCATGGAGCAGCGGTTGGCTGAGTTCGATATCGACCTCGCGCTCCTGCCGATCAACGGACGCGACCCGGGTCGAGAGGCGAGGGGCATCGTCGGGAACCTGACGGCCCGCGAGGCGGCCTGGCTCGCCGCGGAGATGGGGGCGACCACGGTGATCCCGATGCACCACGATCTGTTCGCGCGCAACCGCGGCTACCCGGCGCACCTGGTCGAGAGCATCGAACGCGACCATCCCGGCGTCTCGGTCTTGGTGCCGGTTCGGGAACGACCGTTCGTCTGGAGTCCTGGTCGCACGACGTGAGTACTGCTTGAGCCTTCCTCAGACCGACACGACGTCGGCTTGGGCCGCGAGGTCCGTGGCGCGCCCGGGGTCGAGCCGGCCCGCTCCAGGGATCTCGGAGTTCGCCGTGCCGGCGGCCAGGGCGAGACGAAGCGCCGCGTCCCAGGGCTCGCCGCGATCGAGCGCGGTGACGAGTCCCGCGAGGAACGCGTCGCCGCTCCCGACCGGGAAGCGGCCCCGTACGTACAACCGCCCCTCGTAGAGAGACCCGTCGGGCGCGGCCAACACCACCCCGTCGGCGCCGCGGGTCACGACGCCCGCATGCCCGTCGCCGCCCGCCAGCGCACGGAGCTTCTGGGCGGCGGCGAGGGCCTCGTTCCGGCGGGCGGTCGGGATCCCGAGTAGCTCACCGGCCTCGGTCGCGTTCACCTTCACGACGTCGGGACCGGCGCCGAGCGCGAGGCGGAGCCGTTCACCCTCGGCATCGAGCGCGACGTGAACGCCGGCCGTCCGCGCCTCGGCGACGAGGTCGCGGTAGCCGTCCTCCGGGCAGCCCTGCGGCATCGAGCCGCTGATCGTGAGCCAGCCGCCCGGCGTCCAGGAGGTCGACGCCGACTCCATGAGCTCGATCCAGGCCGCCGAGGGCACCTCGGAGCCGTGCTCGTAGAACTCGGTGAGGCCGCCGGTTTCGCGGTCGGCGACGCTCAGCGAGGCGCGATTCTCGCCGTGGGTCCAGACGAACGACGCCGGAACACCTTCAGCGGCGAGCATCTCGGCGAGCCACTTACCGGTGTGCCCGCGCAGCATCGCCACTGCCCGCACGTCGGCGCCCAGCGCCAGCGCCGCACGAGCGGCGTTCAGGCCCTTGCCGCCGGCCACCTCGAGGAAGCCGTCGGGCCGATGGATGTCACCCCGTACCAGCCGGCCCACTTCGAAGAGCTTGTCGATCGAGGGGTTCGCGGCCAGGCAGACGATCATGCGGCGCTCCCCCGCTCGAGCTCGCCGAGGACCTCGTCCATCGTCGGCTGGCCGTCGGTGCCGCCAGACGACCGCGTCGACAACGCCCCGCACGCGTTCGCGATCCGGAGCGACACGTCGAGCGGCTCGCCCGACAGGAAGGCCGTGAGGAAGCCGGCGTCGAACGAGTCGCCAGCCCCGGTCGCGTCCACGACGCGGGTCGGGATCGCGGGCACCTCCACGAGCTCGCCGGTACGGGCTCCGAGCGCACCCCGGTCACCGCGCTTGATCACCACGAACGGCGCGCGGGCGCGGAGCCGCGTCACCGCCTCGTCGATGTCGGAGATGTGCGCGAGCCGGAGCGCCTCCATCTCGTTGGGAAGGAAGACGTCGACCTGCGGAAGCAGGTCGATCAACCCGCCGTCCCACCCCTCGCTGGGGTCCCAGTTCGGGTCGACCGACGTGGTCGCGCCGGCCCGGTGCACCCGCTCGAAGATTTCCGGGAGTTCGGCGGCGAGCCCGCGCTGCAAGAAATACGAGCTGACGTGGACGTGGCGCGTCGAGGCGATCGTCCCGGGGTCGATCAGCGCCGCACGCAGATCGCCGATCGTCCCGAGCGACGTCAGGATCGCGCGATCCTCGGGGCCTGAAAGCACCACCGTGACGCCGGTCGGCCGGCGCGGGTCGACGACGACGCCGCCGATGTCGACGCCGCGCGCCGTGAGCTGTTCCCGCATGAACGCGCCGAAGAGGTCGTCGCCCACGACGCCGGCGAACGCGACGCGCAGGCCCAGCCGTGCGGCCCCGCACGCGAGGATCGCGCCCGACCCCCCGATCGTGAGCGTCGCGTGGTCGACAAGCCGCTCCGCCTGCCCGAACGCCGGCTCGACCTGGTCGCCGGAGAGCACCAGGTCGGGGTTCGCGTCGCCGAGCACCAGCAGGTCGTAGTCCGCCATGGGCCAACTCTAGGGGAACTGAGCGTCGCTACGATGGACGCGTGAACCTCCCAGAGATCAAGCGGCGTATCGAAGAACACTCACGCCGCTGGAGCGAGGGCGAGGACCTTCTCGGGCGGAACCGACCGTGGCCACAGCGGCGGATCGAGATCGTGCGTGACGACATCGCGAAGCAGGCGGTCGACGCCATCGTGAACGCGGCGAACACGAGCCTTATCCCTGGCGGAGGGGTCGACGGCGCGATCACCCGGGCGGCAGGCCCGGCAGCCCTCACGGATCGCGAGCGGATCATCGTGGAACGTGGGACGCCACCGCTGCTCACCGGCGAAGCTGTGGTCGGGGCGGCTGGCGACCTTTCGGCTCGGTGGATCGTGTACACGGCCGGACCCATCTACTCCGGCAAGGATCGCGACCGACGCCAGCTCCGGGACAGCCACGTGGCAAGCCTTCGCGCGGCGGGCGAGGCTGGTGCGCGATCTATCGCGTTCCCGGCGATCTCGTGCGGGATCTACGGATACCCAGCGGAAGAGGCCGCGCCGATCGCCCTCTCGGCCGTGATGCATGAGAACCTCGGCCCTGACGAAGTCCGCTTCGTGCTCTATGACGAGACCCTGGAAGCGATCTTCATCCACGCCCTCTCGATCGAGGTCATGCGTCACCAGTGGGGCATCGACGAGATGGGGCGCTGGTTCTCGCCCGGCTACTGAGGGCCGACGAGGTGCCGGCGCTCTGGCCCCGGGCACCGGAATATCCGACCCCGCTGGTAGCATTCGCACCCTCATGAGCGAGCATCTGACCTCCGTCAAAGGCGTGTACGACAAGCTCGGCGAGATCCAGCTCGTCGACTGCCGCGAGCAGTACGAGTGGGACGCCGGGCACGTCGACGGCGCGGTCTACCTGCCCCTCAACGCGATCATGGCCG
>JBDTNY010000105.1:0-10363 GCA_039933515.1 Actinomycetota bacterium | reverse complement strand
GTCGCCACGTCGGCCTTCAGATCGCCGAACCAGATCGCACTCATCGGGCACGCCTGCGCGCACTCGGGGATCTGCCCGTCCATCGCGTTGTGGGCGCAGAACATGCACTTGTCGACCGTGCCCTTGCGGTGCGGGACGGGGAACTCGGGCGAGTAGTTCGCGAATGTGGCCCCGGGCGGGTTCACGGGCTCGCCCCAGTTGAACGAGCGGGCGTCGTATGGGCACGCCGCCATGCAGAACCGGCAGCCGATGCACCGTTCGTGATCCACGAGCACGGTGCCACTCTCGTTGCGGAACGTCGCGCCCACCGGGCATACGTTCAGGCATGGGGCGTTCTCGCACTGCATGCAGGGCCGGGGCAGGAAGACCGTGTTGCCGGCCTCGTCCTTGACCTCGAAGACCTTGATCCATTCCTGATCGCCGGTGAAGTGCGTCTCCTGGCAGGCTTTCGTGCACTCCTTGCAGCCGTCGCATCGTGCGAGGTCGATGACCATGGCCCACTGCGGCACATCCGCGTCGGGCGTATCGGGCGTCATCACGTCGTCGGCGAACGCCACGGTCTTGCTCCCGAGCGTCACCGCGCTTGCGGCGATGAAGACCTTCCCGATGAACGACCGCCGGCTGAGCCCGTCCTCGGTCTGGCTCGTTGCGTCTGATTCCGCGTCTCGTTCGAGCTGTTCGTTCATGCCTCGAATCTAGGCACGCGGAGGGTCCGGACCGAGGGCGGAAGGACCCTGAGAGATGCTCGATCGGGAGAGGGGCTCGACCTCGACCTTCGGCTAGGACGGAACGGGACTATCGGTCCTCGGCTGGATCTTCCGATCGCGTCGCCGGCTCGTGCGCGAGCCCGTGGCGATGGGCAAATGCGACGGCCTGGGCGCGATTCTCCAGGTGCAGCTTGTTCAAGATGTTCGACATGTGGAACTTGATCGTGGCGTCGGTGACCTCGAGGGCCGTGGCGATGTCATGGTTCGTGCGTCCCTCCGCGACGAGCCGAAGCACCTCGTCCTCGCGAGGGGTCAACGAGGCGGCATCGGTGGCGCCTCCCGAGGCCAGGTAGCGCACGATCTTGCCCGCGAGGCCGCGGGACAGCGGCGCCTCACCCCGGCCGAGTGCCTCGAGCAGCTCGAAGAAGTCCTCGGACGGCGTGCTCTTGACGAGGTAGCCGTGCGCGCCGCTCCGGATCGCCTCGAACAGGTCCTCGTCGGCCTCTGACACCGTGAGGATCACGACCTTGATGTCCGGGAGCTCCGCCTTGATCACGCGGGTGGCCTCAAGGCCGCCCATCCCCGGCATCGTCAGGTCCATCAAGATCGTGTCGGGCATGAGGGCGCGCGCGAGCACCACCGCCTCCGCGCCGTCGGAGGCCTGCCCCACGACCTCGATGTCCCGCGTTCGCAACAGGCTCACGAGACCTTCGCGGAACAGCGCGTGATCGTCGGCGAGCAGCACGCGCATCCTCAGGCCACCGCCGGGCGGGCCGGCACCGAGAGCGCGACGGTGGTGCCTTCCCCCGGCACCGAGCGGATCGCGAGGGTGCCGCCCACGGCGCGCGCGCGTTCGGCCATCGTCGTCAGACCGAACCGGCTGGAATGGGCCGCCATCTCGGGATCGAATCCCGAGCCGTCGTCGCGGACGGAGAGCTCGAGCACGCCGTCGTGCTCGTCGAACGCGACCGCGACCACCGTTGCCTCGGCGTGCCGGCGCGCGTTCGACATCGCCTCCTGAGCGATCCGCATGACTTGATAGCGGGCAGGGCTGGTGAGCGCGCCCCCCGCGGTCACCGCACCCGCGAAGGAGGTACGCAGCCCGGCCTGGATCCCGAACTCGGCCGTGTATTCCTCGAGGGCCTGGCCGAGCGGGCGCTCAGGCCCCATCGACGTCCGAAGCCCGAGGATGGCCTCGCGCACCTGGGCGCTCAGCGATCTCGTCGCGCGCTCAAGATCGGCGAGCTCGTCGGCGGCCGGCCCCGTGCGGCCGGTCGCCACGAGCTCGTGCGCCGCCTGGATCTTCGTCGTGAGGTAGCCGAGCAGCTGGCCCAGGTCGTCGTGAAGATCGCGCGCGATCCGCTCGCGCTCCTCCACCGTTGCCAGACGCTGGGCCTCCTCCAGGCGCTGGGCGTTCTCCAGGGCGGCGGCAACCGCCACGCCGAACATGTCGAGGACGAGTCCTTCTTCGGCCGCGAACGGCTTGTTGCTCGATCGGCGAACCAGCAGGGCGTGTGGCGCACGTCCCCTCGTTCGGGTCGTGAGGAACGATCCGTCGCCGGACCCTTCGAACGACCCCGCCGCGCGCGTCAACGCGAGTTCGTGTGCGTCGACCTCGGGTGCCGGCGGGTCAGCGACCAGGATCTCGGGACCGTCGCCGGCGGCCACGAGCACCACTGCCCGGTCTCCGTCGACGACCTCGCGGGCTCCTCGCGCGATCGCCTCGTAGAGCCGCGGCGCCGAGGGCTCGCCCGTCACCGCGAGTGACGCTCGGTGGAGCCGCTCGAGGCGCACGGCTCGGTGCGCAAGCTCGTCACGGAGCGCCGCGAAGGATCGGAAGACCCAGACCGAGAACGGGATCGCGCACAGCGACAGGAGTGCCGTCACGAAGATGTGCTCGCCCACCTCGGTGAAGAGCTCATCGGCCTCGACGATCAACAGGATCGCCTCGATGCAAACGATGAACAGCGTGGGGAGCAAGATCGCGAGCACGCGCAACGTGCGTAGTTGGGGTGGGGCGCTCGTGAAACGGGCGTAGGCGACCATCCCGACCACGCCGACAGCGGCGAGCGCGGCGGCGGTGACGTAGGGAAGCGCCGAGGTCGTGGCCCCTGCGGCGCGGGCGATGAGGGCGCTTCCCGCCAGCAGCGCGAGCCACAGACCGAGTCCGATCCACCGCAGACCGATCCGGCTCCGGCGCTCGTCGAGCCCTCCGGATCTCACGCTCGCTCCTTCCTCAGGCGTTCAGCGCGGCGAGGAACTCGTCGAGGTCGGGGGCGACATTGAAGGAAGGCTCGACGAACCCTTCGAGCGCCTCCACCGTCTTGTAGCCGTTGCCGGTGACGTAGACGACGACCTCCTCGTCGGGCCTGATGATGCCGTCCTCGGCCATGCGACGCAGGTTCGCGATCGTGACGCCGCCGGCGGTCTCGGTGAAGACACCTTCGGTGCTCGCGAGGAGCTGGATCCCCTCGAGGATCTCTTGCTCCGTGCACCACCCGATGTGACCGCCAGTCTGGCGGGCGACCTTCAGTGCGAAGTAGCCGTCTGCCGGCGCGCCGATCGCGAGGGATCGCGCGATCGTGTCGGGCTTGACCGGCGTGACCTCCTCGTCACCGTCGAGGAACGCCTGCGCCACCGGCCGGCAACCCTCGGGCTGCGCGCCGGAGACGCGGTACGGCTTCTCCTCGACGGCGCCGATCGCGATCAGTTCGCTGAACGCTCGATGGATCTTCGTGAGGAGCGCGCCGCTCGCGATCGGGACCACGACGTGGTCGGGGAGTCGCCATCCCAGCTGCTCGGCCGTCTCGAACCCGAGCGATTTCGAGCCCTCGGCGTAATACGGCCGCATGTTCACGTTGACGAACGCCCATGGCAGCGCCTCGGCGACCTCGCTACAGAGCCGGTTCACCTCGTCGTAATTGCCCTTGACCGCCACGACCTTCGCGCCGTAAACCTCGGTCGCGAGGATCTTCGCCCGCTCCAGGTCCTCGGGGACGAACACATAGCAATCCATGCCTGCTTTCGCCGCGTGTGCGGCGGTGGCGTTCGCGAGGTTCCCGGTCGACGCGCACGAGATGGCCTCGTAGCCGAACGCGCGCGCCATCGTGATCGCGACGCTCACCACGCGGTCCTTGAACGAGTTCGACGGGTTCACCGAGTCGTCCTTGACCCAGACGTGCTTGAGCCCGAGCGCGGCCGCGAGGTTGTCGGCGCGACGGAGCGGCGTGAACCCCGCGCCCAGATCGACGCGCTCGATCGCGGGGCCGCCGGGCAACAGCGACTCGTAGCGCCAGAGCGACTGGGGACCCTGCTCGGCCTGTTTCCTGAACACCTCGCCATCGACCGACTGCAGGTCGTATGCAGGCTCGAGGGGCCCGAAGCACTCCTCGCACACCGTGAGGGGCTCCACCGGGTACTGCTGGCCGCAGATCCGGCACTGCAGCGCGGCGGGCGACGTGATCGTGAGGTGGGGGGTCACCACGTCACCGCCCCATGGTCGGCCGAGCCCACCGTGCGGGCGTACTTCGCGAGCGCGCCCTGCGTGTAGCGGTACTCAGGCTGGACCCAGTTCGCGCGACGCGCCTCGAGCGTGTCGTCGTCGACCCGCATCTCGATCGTGCGCGCGTCGATGTCGATCCGGATCGTGTCGCCGGCCTCCACGAGCGCGACGGGCCCGCCGACGAACGCCTCCGGCGCGATGTGCCCCACGCTGAAGCCCTTGGTGGCGCCGCTGAACCGACCGTCGGTGATCAACGCGACGTCCTTGCCCAGACCCGCTCCCGCGACCGCGGCTGTCACGGCGAGCATCTCCGGCATCCCCGGCGAGCCTTTCGGGCCTTCGTAGCGGATCACGATCACGTCGCCCGGCACGATCTCGCCCGAGGTCAGCGCGTCGAACGCCGACTGCTCGGAATCGAACGGCTTGGCCGTGCCCTCGAACACGAGCCCTTCAGCACCCGCGGCCTTCACCACCGAGCCGTCGGGGGCCAGGTTGCCGCGCAGGATCGCGAGGCCGCCCCACGGGTGGATCGGGTCGCCGTTCGGGCGCACGACCTCTCCGTCGGGCGCGGCGATCTCCATCGCGGCCAGGTTCTCGGCGAGCGTATTGCCGGTGACCGTCATAGCCTCGCCGTGCAGGTGGCCGGCGTCGAGCAGTTCCTTCAGGACGACTTGGATCCCGCCCACGCGATCGATGTCGCTCATCACGAACCGGCCGGCGGGACGCACGTCGACGAGGTGCGGCACGGTGCGGCCGATCCGGTCGAAGTCGTCGAGCTGGAGATCCACGTGCGCCTCACGCGCGATCGCGAGCAGGTGCAGCACCGCGTTCGTGGACCCGGCCACGGCCATGACGACGGTGATCGCGTTCTCGAACGCCCGCTTGGTCAGGATGTCGCGCGGCAAGGGGCCACCTTCGGCCACGAGCTCGGCCGCGCGGGTGCCGGACTCGCGAGCGAACACCTCGCGGCGGTAGTCCACCGCCGGCGGCGAAGCCGAGCCGGGCAGCGACATCCCGAGCGCCTCGCCCACGGCGGCCATCGTGTTCGCGGTGTACATGCCGGCGCAGGACCCCGTTCCGGGGCAGGCGGCGCGCTCGATCGCCAGGAGCTCGTCGTCGTCGATCGTGCCCTTCGCGTGGCCGCCGACGGCCTCGAACACGTCCTGGATCGTGATGTCCTTACCCTTATAGGTGCCGGGCAGGATCGTGCCGCCGTACAGGTAGACCGACGGCAGGTTCATGCGCGCCATCGCCATCAGCATGCCCGGCTCGGACTTGTCGCACCCCGCGATGCCCACGAGCGCGTCCATCCGCTCCGCATGCAGCATGAGCTCGACGGAGTCGGCGATCAGATCGCGGCTCATCAGCGACGCCTTCATTCCGTCGTGGCCCATCGCGATGCCGTCGCTCACCGCGATCGTCGTGAACTCGATCGGAACCGCGCCGCCCGAGCGAACGCCTTCCTTCGAGAGTGCGGCGAGCTTGTCGAGGTGGTAGTTGCAGGGCGTGACCTCGTTCCAGGACGAGGCGACGGCTACCTGGGCCTTGCCGAAATCGTCCTCGCTGAACCCGACGGCACGGAGCATCGCCCGTGCCGGGGCGCGCTCGGGGCCGTCGGTGACCTGGGTGCTGCGGGGACGGTTCGTCCCACTCGCCATGGGGATGCCTTCCTCGACGTGGCCGTACGGACTCCTTCACCGTAACAACCGGAACGGTCGCCGACGATGTGACGGCCGATCGCGCAGCTACGATGTGGCCAACATGAGCCGAACCCCGCCCGATCCGCCCGCCCCGGATGCTCGCGGCGACGGCGCCCCGCCGTCTGGGCTACGACTTGGGTCCGCGGCTGTGACGCCCGCCGTGGAGGCACGACGGTGACCGACCCCGACCTCCCCGTGCCCGCCGATGCCGGCCGGAGCTGGTGGCTGCGTGAGGCGCTCGCGCTCCCCGAGTTCGACGGCGACCCGGCGCCGCCGCTCGACACCGACACGACCGCCGACGTCGTGATCCTGGGCGGCGGCTACACGGGCCTGTGGACCGCCCTCCACCTCAAGGAGCTCGATCCCGGAGCCAACGTCGTCGTGCTCGAGCAGGACATCTGCGGGGGTGGGCCGAGCGGGCGCAACGGCGGGTTCGTCAGTAGCTTCTGGGAGGACCTCGCGCACCTCGCGAGCGCGTACGGCGACGAGATGGCGCTGCGGATCTGCCGGGTGGGCGACGCGAGCGTGACCGCGATCGGCGACTTCTGCACGGACCACGGCATCGACGCCTGGTTCCGCGCAGACGGCGCGCTGGGGGCGGCTACGAGCAAGGCGCAGGTCGGCGCGTGGGGCGATCAGGTGATCACGGCGGACCGTCTCGGCGTGGGCGAGGACCTCGAGGTGCTCGACATGGCCGCCGCGCGCGAGCGCCTCGACTCCCCGGTGGTGTATGGCGGGGTATCCACCTCGCACGGTGCGACCGTGCACCCCGCCCGCCTCGCACGGAGTCTTCGGCGCGTCGCGATGGAGCGCGGGGTCCGGATCTACGAAGCTTCGCCCGTTACGCGGTTCGGCGCCGGCGCGCCGACGGTGGCCGAGACCCCGGGAGGCACGGTGCGCGCGGGCTCGGCGGTGATCGCCCTCAACGCCTGGGCGGCGCACATGAAGCGGTTCCGCCGCGCGCTCACCGTTCGCGGCAGCTACATCGTGATGACGGCGCCCGCCCCCGACAAGCTAGAAGCGCTGCGGTGGACCAACGGCGTCGGCGTGTCGGACTACCGGGCGGCGCTGCACTACCTTCGCACGACCCCCGACGGCCGGATCGCATTCGGGATCGGGGGGATGCAGCCGAACCTGGCGCGAAGGATCGGCCCGAGGTTCGCCTACGACGAGCGTGCGATCCGCGTAGCGATCGCCGATCTCCACCGGATGTTCCCGACGTTCCGGGACGTGCCGATCGAGGCCGGCTGGGGTGGTCCGATCGACGTCTCGGGAACGCATCTGCCGTTCTTCGGCACGTTCGAGAACGGCGCCGTGCACTACGGCCTCGGCTACACGGGCAACGGCGTCGGTCCCGCGCACTTCGGTGGGCGGATCCTGGCGCTCCGCGCGCTCGGCCGCTCCGAAGACGTCCTCGACCTGCCGTTCGTCGATGCCGAGCCGCTGTCGTTCCCGATCGAGCCGATCCGCTCGCCGGGTGCGCTGATCGCGAACACCGCGATCCGCCGCAAGGACGAGTTCGAGGACCGCGGGCAGGAAGCGAATCCCCTCGTGGACTTCGTGGCCCGCCTCCCCCGTCGAATGGGCTATCACCTCGGTCCCTAGCTTATGGCTGCCGGGGCCGCGTTCGACCGGCGCGACCTCGCGGCCTGAGCACGGGTGGCAAACGATCCTGCCGGGCCTGGGAGACGTCGCCCTACCGGGCGATCAGCGCCACGCCGGCCAGCGCCATCGCGATGCCCGCGATCTGGATCCGGGATAGCCGCTCGTGCAGCGCCACCCGGGCGAGCAGCACGGTGGTCACCGGGTACAGCGAGGCCAAGACGGCGATCAGGCTCAAGAGGCCGTGCTGCGCGGCGACGACGAACATCAGGTTCGCGCCGTTGTCGAGCACGCCGGCCCCCGCGAGCGTGCCGAGCTGCTTCGGGTTCATCGAGAACGACGGTCGCCGGGCGACGAGCGCAGTCGCCAGCAACGACAGCGCGCCCGTCCGCACCATCAGCACGGTCCACGCCGGGCTGTCGCCGCCGGCTTCGTCGAGCAGGACGATCATCAGCCCGATGAAGAAGGCAGCCACGGCTGCGAGCGCGACCGCGCGCGGATGGGCGCGCTCGCCCGTCTCGTCGCGATGGCGTGTGGCCAGGACGACGCCCACCAACGCCAGCGCGACGCCGACGAGCTGGATCGCGCCAGGCCTCTCCCCGCGCGCCAGACCGACCGCCACCGGCACCACGGCCGAGAGCGCGGCGATCGGGGCCACTACGCCCATCGGCCCGATCGCGAGCCCCGAGTAGAGGGCCGCGAGGCCCACGCCGCCTCCCAGACCGGCGGCCACACCGATCACCACCGTCCGCTCATCCGGCATCGCGGCGCCCGCCGTGAGCACGACCGTGCCCGCGAACAAGAAGCCCGCGGATTGCGAGACCGCGGACACGGTCAGGATCGGCAGCCGCCTCGTCGACACCCCGCCGAGGAAATCCGCCGAGCCCCAGCTCGCCGCGGCGGCGAGGGCGAGGACGACACCGAACATCAGGCGAACGGCACGACGCGCACGCCGTCCTTCCAGACCTGGGCGACCCGCTCCTTCAGGGTGTCTAAGGCGAAGGGGTCGCCGTCGACCACCACGACGTCGGCGCGCTTGCCGGGCTCCAGGGTGCCGAGCTCGTCGTGCAGACCCATCAGTTCCGCGGCGCTGGACGTGGCGGCCACCAGCGCCTGCCCCGGCGTGAAGCCGTTCGCGGCCATGTGGATCAGCTCGTTCAGGTTCGTGCCGTGCGGCGCCACCGGACAGTCGGTGCCCATGGCGACCTTCACACCGGCCTCGGCGGCCAGGCGCATCGCGTCGAACTCCGGCCGGCCGAGCCCGCGGAGCTTCTCCCGCACGCGCTCGGCGACGTGCGGGTCGTTCGCGAGCTCCTCGGTGGTGTCCCCGGCGGTGAGCGTCGGCACGAGCCACGTGCCGCGCTCCACCATCATCGCCGCGGCCTCCTCGTCCAGGTACGTGCCGTGATCGATCGACCGTACGCCGGCGCGCACGGCGCGCTTGATCCCCTCGGGCCCATGGGCGTGCGACATCACCCACGTCCCCAGGTCGGCCGCGGTCCGGACGATCGCGTCGACCTCTTCCTGCGAGAAGTTCGGCTCCATCGGGTCGTCGCCGGGCGACAGGAATCCGCCGGAGGACGCGATCTTGATCACGTCGGCACCCGCACGGATCACCTCTCGGGTCGCGCGGCTCACGCCGTCGACGCCGTCGCATACGCCCGAAGGCATGCCGGGGTACTCGACGCCCCACATCCCCCGACCGCCGCTCGGCAGCCACGGATCGCTGTGCCCGCCGGTCATCGAGAGCATCACGACCGAGACATGCATCCGTGGCCCGACGAGCGTCCCCTCTTCCACGGCGTCACGGAGCCCGGCGTCGGCGCCGGAAGCGTCCCGCACCGTGGTGATCCCCAGCTCGATCGTGCGCCGCAGGTTGACGTGCGCGCGGAAGAACGGCATCGAGAACGGCTCGTGGAGGGTGGCCGCCTCGTCGAAGTCCTCGTATCGCATGGCCAGGTGCACGTGGCAGTCGAACAGCCCCGGCAGGAGCGCCGTGCCCGCGCAATCGACGCCCTCGTCGCCGTCGAGCCCCGGACCGACCTCGACGATACGCCCGCCCTCGATCACGACGTCGGCCTCGGCGAGCGGCGCGCCGGTGCCGTCGAAGACCTGTCCACCGTGAAACACCGTCCTCGCCATCAGGTTCCCTCCTCGCGGCCGCCGGGCCTAGACTCCGGCCGGACCCTATCCCAGGAGCACACCGTGGACATGCGACTCCCTGCCGCCGACCGTGACCTCCGGTCGAAAGCGCGCGACTTCACCCAGCAGGTGCTGATCCCCTTCGAAGACGAGTGCGAGGCGAACGGCGGCCTCACGCCCGAGAGCCACGCCGCCGCCAAGCGGGCCGTCCTCGAGTGGGGGTTCAACGGCATCAATCACCCCGTCGAGGACGGTGGCCAGGGACTCGATCTGTTCCAGCAGATGCTCGTCGAGGAGCAGTGGGGACACGCCACCGGCGCGCTCTGGGATCTGCCCTGGCGCCCGTCGATCCCGCTGCAGCGCGGCACCGAGGCCCAGAAGGAGCGGTACCTGCGCCCGGCGATCCGCGGCGAACGGCGCGACGCCTACGCGATCACCGAGGAAGGAGCGGGCTCCGATCCCTCGATGGTGACGACGACCGCCCGGCGTGAAGGCGACGGCTGGGTCATCGACGGCGAGAAGTGGCACGTCACCTCGGGCGACGTGGCCGACTTCTTCGAGCTGCACGTGCATGTCGACGGCGACCCCGCGAAGGCCACCGTGTTCCTCGTGGACAAGCACACGCCAGGCGTGCGGCTCGTGCGCACGCCCGCGTACATGCACACGTTCGTGTTCGAGCACCCGATCTTCGCGTTCGAGGGCGTGCGGGT
>JBDTNY010000104.1:0-4039 GCA_039933515.1 Actinomycetota bacterium | reverse complement strand
CTTGCTGGGACTTCGACCAGCGGTGGACCTCGTCGACGAAGAGCACCGTGCGGAAGAGACCGCCCTTCGCACCCTCCATGACCTTGCGGGCGTCGGCCACGCCCGAGGAGACGGCCGAGAGCTGTGTGAGCTGGGCTCCCACCGCGTCGGCCATCAGGTTCGCGAGGGTGGTCTTCCCGGTCCCCGCCGGACCCCAGAGGATGATCGACGGGAGGTTCCCGCCCGCCAGGATCTTCCCGAGGGCGCTGTGCTCACCGACGATGTGTCCCTGTCCGACGAACTCGTCGAAGGACCGGGGCCGCATCCGGGCCGCGAGCGGCGGCTCGTTCACGCGTGATCCAGCGTCGGCACGACGCGGTCGGGCGCGATCGTGAGCATCGTGCAGCGCTCGCGCTCGCCCGGCGCCCAGTCCCACGGTTGCCCGTCGTAGGCGAGCGAGATCTCGTCGGCGAGCGCGATGGCTTCGTCCCCCGTCGTCTCCCGTTCGACGTGCCCGAAAACGGTCGCGGCCCGCAACGGGTTCGCACCGGCGTGCACGGCGATCGCGACCCGAGGGTCGCGGCGTACGTTCCGGAGCTTCGCCGTGCCCTCGTTGCTCGTCATCACGACTCGCTCGTCGCGCGTGCTCACCCAGATCGGCGCGACATGCGGCGAGCCGTCCACGGACGTCGTGGCGAGGAAGGCGATGTTCGGCGCCACCAGGAATCGAGCGGCGATGTCCCAGTGCTCGACCCCCACCGGGTCAGGCCCCCGTCGACGGGTCGGTGGGCGCGGCGGGCTGCGGCGGCGGCGCCAGCCGCAGCCCGAGGTCGCGGAGCTGCGCGGCGGT
Source organism: Actinomycetota bacterium (assembly GCA_039933515.1). GTDB lineage: Bacteria > Actinomycetota > UBA4738 > UBA4738 > HRBIN12 > JAOUEA01. The sequence goes on along the minus strand of JBDTNY010000104.1, from coordinate 3,210 downwards.
GGCGGGAGCGGGAGCTCCCGTGAGCGGGTCGGCCCCCGACTGCGCCTTCGGGAACGCGGTGACGTCGCGCAGGGTGTCCTTGCCGGCCAGGAGCATCGCGAGACGATCGAGACCCATCGCGATCCCGCCGTGCGGTGGCGCCCCGTACGTGAAGGCCCGCAGGAGGTGCCCGAACTGCTCCTGCTGCTCCTCGGGCGAGATGCCGAGCGCCTCGAACACGCGCTGTTGCACCTCGGGGCGGTGGATCCGGATACTGCCGCCCCCGATCTCGAAGCCGTTCAGGACGAGGTCGCATCCGCGTGACTTCGCGGTCTCCGGCGCAAGGTCCTCCGTCTTCGGCGCCGTGAACGGATGGTGCGCCGAGGCCCACCGGGCCTCCTCCTCGGACCACTCGAACAAGGGAGGATCGGTCATCCATACGAACAACCAGACCCCTTCAGGGATCAGGTCGAGCCGCGCGGCGAGGTCCCGCCGCAGCCCGTCGAGCGCGACGTTCGTGCGCTCCAAACGGTCGGCGACGATGCAGACGAGGTCACCCTCGGCGGCGCCCGTCCGGGAGACGATCCCGGCGATCTCCTCAGGTGACAGGAACTTCTCGACGGGCGACCGGACGGCCCCGTCGGCCTCCACGACCATCCACACGAGCCCGGCGGCACCCCGCCCCTTCGCGTCCTCGACGAGCTTGTCGAACTCCTTGCGAGAGAAGGAACCTGCGCCGGGCGCCGCGAGCGCTTTGATCGCCCCTCCCTCGGCCACCACGGAGGCGAAGGCCTTGAACCCCGTGCTCGCGAACAGGCCGGCGAGGTCGACCAGCTCCATCCCGTAGCGGAGGTCGGGTTTGTCGGTGCCGAAGCGGGCCATCATCTCGTCGAACGTCAACCGTGGGAACGGGGCCGTGACCTCGACGCCGACGGTCTCCTGCAGGAGCCGCACGTAGAGCGGCTCGATCAGCGAGATCAGATCTTCCTCGTCGGCGAACGACATCTCGACGTCGAGCTGGGTGAACTCGAAGCCGCGGTCGGCGCGCGGGTCCTCGTCGCGGAGGCAGCGCACGATCTGGTAGTACCGGTCCTGGCCGGCCACCATCAGGAGCTGCTTCAACTGCTGGGGCGATTGCGGCAAGGCGTAGAAGCTCCCCGGCAGAAGGCGCGAGGGCACGAGGAAGTCCCGTGAGCCTTCGGGCGTGCTTCGGGTGAGGAGCGGCGTCTCGACCTCGAGGAACCCGCCCGCATCCATGTGTTCGCGGATCACGCGGTTGATCGTGGCCCGAAGGCCCAGGATCTTCGTCATCTCGGGGCGGCGCAGGTCGAGGTAGCGGTACTTCAGACGAAGGTCCTCGCCGACCTCGATCCGGTCCTCGATCGGGAACGGCGGCGTCTCGGAGCGCGCGAGCACCTCGAGCGTGGCCGCCGGGATCTCGACCTCGCCGGTCGCCAGTCCGGGATTCACCATGCCCTCGGGGCGGACGCGCACCGCACCCTCCACACGGATCACGTCCTCGTTCCGCAGATCCTGGGCTGCGGCGTGCGCCTCGGGCGCGTCCTCGGGGTGGAAGACCAGCTGCACGACGCCCTCGCGGTCGCGCAGGTCGATAAAGGTGACGCCGCCGTGGTCGCGGCGGCGGGCCACCCAGCCACAGAGGGTCACGTCCTCGCCCGCGTGCGCGGCCCGGAGCTGCCCGCAGGCGTGGGTCCGCATCGCGGTGTGCATGTCGGTCATGTCAGGTCCGTCCAGTCGTCGAGTCGGGTGAGCCACCGCACGGCGTCGCCGGCGGGCACGGTCTTCTGGATGCCGTCGATCAGGCGGCGCAGGGTCACGGCTCCGTCGGCGAGGTCCTGCTCGCCGAGGATCGCGACGAAGGCGGCATCGGCGCGGTCTGCCATCTTGAACTGGGCCTTCATCGGGCGGTCGGAGAACGACCGTGTGGTGGGCACGCCGGCTTCCCGCAGGTCGGACACCAGCGACGCGCCGGCCTCTCGCGCCGCCTCCCCCACCGTCACGACGAAGCATCGCGGTCCACGCGGCGGCGGGACCGGCGCGCCCTCGGCCTCCATCGCGAGCAGCACCCGGTCGAGGCCGAGGCCGAAGCCGATCCCGGGCGTAGGCTGCCCGCCGAGGATCTCGGCGAGCCCGTCGTACCGGCCGCCGCCGCACACGGTCAGGCCTCCGTCACCGATCGCCCCGCTGACGAACTCGAAGGCGGTGCGCGTGTAGTAGTCGAGGCCCCGCACGAGCCGGGGGTCGAGCTCGTAGGTCACGCCCTCTCGGTCGAGCTCCGTACGAACGGCTGCGAAGTGCTCGGCGCAGGGCTCACACAGGTGGTCGACGATCGCGGGCGCGGCCAGCACGAAGTCCTTGCCGCCGTCAACCTTGCAATCCATCACCCTCATCGGGTTCGACGCGAGACGCCCGCGGCAGTCTTCGTCGAGGCGGTCCGCGAAGGGCGTGAGGTAGGCGATCAGTTGCTCTCGGTAGGACGGGCGGCAGACGTCGTCGCCGATCGAGTTCAGCTTCAGGGTCAGGTCGCGCAGGCCGCGATCCCGCAGGTACCGGTCCCCCACCACGATCACCTCGGCGTCGGAGCCGGGGCCCGCGTCACCGAACACCTCGATGCCGAACTGACGGAATTCCCGTTGACGCCCCGCCTGCGGTCGCCCGTGACGGAAGTACGTCAGCACGTAGTAGCTCTTGAACGGGTTCGGGAGCTGCTGGGCTCGGTCGAGGTAGGCGCGCATCACGGGCGCGGTCCCCTCCGGACGGAGCGTGACCGAGCGGCCACCCTTGTCCTCGAACGTGTACATCTCCTTCGTCACGACGTCGGAGGTATCGCCCGATGTGCGCGCGAACAGCTCGGTGTGCTCGAAGGTCGGCGTCTCGAGGTATCGGTAACCGAAGAGCCGCGCAAGCCGGTGCGCCTCCTCATACAAGCCGAGCATCGCGTCGGCGCGGTCGGTCAGCAGGTCGGCGGTGCCCCGCGGCGGGAGCAGCTCCATCAGCCGAGCCCCAGGAGGAACGGGTTCGTCGTGCGCTCGCGTCCGACGCTCGTGTCGGGGCCGTGTCCCGGGAGCACGGGGAGCTCGTCGGGCAGCATCAGGAACCGCCGGAGACTGGCCTGCATCGCGGCGGGGTCGCTGTTCGGGAAATCAGAGCGACCGACCGAGCCCGCGAAGACCCGGTCGCCGCTGAAGAGCAGAGCGTCGGTGCGGACGC
>JBDTNY010000103.1:0-36213 GCA_039933515.1 Actinomycetota bacterium | reverse complement strand
TCGTCGACCTCGCCCGCGATCGAGGACTCCAGCGTCGCGAGCATCATGCGGTTCGCCTCGAGGAGGTCCTCGGGACGGCCGGTGTCCTTCCAATAGCCGCCCACCATCTCGGCGCGCACGGTCTTGCCGTTGTCGATCAACCACTGGATCGCTTCGGTGATCTCGTACTCGCCGCGCCACGACGGCGAGAGCGTCGCGCACGCCTCCAGGATCGAGTCGTCGAACAGATACACGCCCACGAGGGCGATGTCGGAGACGAACTCCTTGGGTTTCTCGACGAGGCGCACGACGCGGTCGCCCTCGAGCACCGCCACGCCGAAGTGCTCGGGCTCAGCGACCTGGGTGAGGAGGATCTGCGCATCGGGCCGCGCCCGGTTGAACTCGGCCACGAACCGCGTCACGCCCTCGAGCAGCACGTTGTCGCCCAGGTACATCAGGAAGGGTTCCCCGCGCACGAAGTCGGCAGCCGTCATCACGGCGTGCGCGAGTCCGAGCGGTGCCTCCTGCTCGATGTAGGTGACCTCGAGGCCCCATCGTCTGCCGTTGCCGACCGCGGCACGAACCTCGTCGGCCGTGCTCCCCACGACGACGCCGACCTCCGTGATCCCCGCGACGGCGATCGCCTGCAACGCGTGAAACAGGATCGGCGTGCCCGCGATCGGGATCAGCTGCTTCGCGCTCGTGTGCGTGATCGGCCGGAGCCGCGACCCTTCACCTCCGGCTAAAACCAGCGCGCGCATGTCAGGCGCTCGGGCAGTCCAGGGGCGCGCCGCTGCCCACCGGCGCCGGCTTGTACGCCGAGGTCACGAAGACCGCCACGGGGTCGGGCAGGCCTTTGACCTCCCTCAACTCGAGCGTGGGGAAGTACTTCTTCACGACCTCGGCCTCGATCTGGTGACCGGGCGCATAGGCGATCCAGCTACCGGTCACGGTCGCACGGTACGCGTCGTAGGCCACGATCCCCGAGGCCACGTCGAACCCGGCATCGGCGAGGATCTGCTCCACGCCGTTCACCTTGCCGCCCGATGCGTGGTCCACCACCGGCGCGACGACGTTGGCCTCCGACGGCGGGGTGTTCACGAGCTGCGTGCCGGCGTCGCCGAGCGGCTTACCGTCGCGGATCGCCCGGAAGATCTGGTTCGCCGCGGGGTCGATCTTCACGACCGAGAGCCCGCCCTCGAGCGCGCCGTAGCCGGGCACCGCGCGGAACTCCGCCGCGCCCGTGCTGATCCCACGGAGCTGACCCACGAGATACGCGAGGTCGGCCGGGTTCAAGTCAGGGTCGCGCCTCATGTTCGACAGAACCGGGCGGATGCGCCCGGGAAGCTTCAGCAGCTCGTCGGGCCGCAGGAGCTTCGTGATCAGCGAGCGCATGAACTGCTGCTGGCGGGCGATCCGGTAGAAGTCGGGCGCGGCCGCATCGCACTTGAGGTGGCGGGCGCGAACGTACGCGAGCGCCTGATCCGGCGGGAGGGTCTGGCAGCCCGGCTTGATGTGCAGCCCCGTGTAGGGGTCCGCGATGTAGCCCGGCTCGGGGTAGTAGACGGTGCCGGACTCGCCCTGCACGTACCCGGGCGTATTCACGTTCTCGCCCGAGATGCACATGTCGACGCCGCCGAGGGTCTCCACCACGCCCTGGAACCCGGCCAGGTCCACGTAGAGGTAATGGTTGATCTTCAGCCCGGTGAGGGCGTGGATCGTCTTGGCGACCAGAAGGGGCCCGCCGCCCTCGATCCCTCCCTCGAACGCGGCGTTGATCTTGTCGTACCCGTGGCCGGGGATGTTCACCCAAAGGTCGCGCGGGAACGAGACGATGATCGCCTTCTGCAGGCTCGGGTCGGTGTGTACCACCATGATCGTGTCGGCGCGGTTCTCACCGCCGATCGCGGCGTCGGTGCCGAACTGATCGATCTCCGCTTGCGTGAGGCCCTTGCGGGAGTCGCTGCCGAGCAGCAGGTAGTTGCAGATGTCGTCGGCACACGGGCCGACCGGGGCGTCGGCGCCGGTGGGTTGGGAGCTCGGCCTCGCCCCCGGCCTACAGCCCGCCCAGTCGCACTTGTTCTCGTCCTTGGCGGCCATGTACTGGGTGAACGCGAACGCACTTCCGCTTGCGATCACGATCGACAGGAGGGCCGAGACCGCGACGAACCAGCGCGTGGCGCGGCCGTGGGCGTGAGGGCCTGTGGGCATCTGATCGGACATCGCCCCACAGCCTACCGGCGGACCCCGAGCCCCCGGCGCCCGCCCGCGTGGCGTTCCTGTGGCGGCCCCGCACGGTGCGGAACCGAGCCGGCCGCAGGGTACGTCGCCGGGGATGGCATAATCGCGCCCACAGACCGGAAGGACAGATGGTGCGAGACGACGTAACGGTGCTGCTCGTGGGGCTCGAGAACGCCCTGGGAGACGAGCTGACCGCCGAGGACGGCTTCACGGTGCAGCGTGCCGAGGTGCTCGGTGAGCTCCCGGAGCGGGTCGATGCGGTGGTCGTCGCGCTGGCAGGCACGCCTCCGCTCGAACTGCTTGGCCGCCTGCGCGCCGAAGCGCCTGATGCCGCCGTGATCGTCGTCACCGAGGCCGACCACGAGGCCGACGGCTCGATCGCGATGCACGCCGGCGCCGAGGACCATCTCGTGACCGGCGCGATCCCGACGGGGCTCCTCCCGCGGGCCGTACGCTACGCGGTCGCCCACCGGCGTCTATACCGGGAGCTCGCCACCGCCGACCCCGCGACGGGGCTCCTGAACCTCCGTGGCTTCGCCCCGATCGCCGAGCACCACCTGAAGATGGCCGACCGCGCGAAGCTGCCCGTGGTATTCCTGTTCGTGCGGCTGGAGGGCGTGGTCGCCGCGATGGCGGCAGGCGAGCCCGAGGAAGCCGACGGGATGGCACGCGATGCCGCCGAGGTCTTGCTCGAGGCCGTGCGAGACTCCGACGTCCCGTCCCGGATCGCGGCCGACACCTTCTGCGTCCTGCTCACAGGCCACGCGGCCGGCGCCGAGACCCTCGTGCTCTCCCGGCTCGTCGAGGCGATCGCGGTCCACGACGCGAAGCGCGAGAACCCACGACAGCTCTCGCTCGCGGTAGGCAGCGCCCTCTACGACCCCGACCACCCTGATCCGCTCGAGTCGATCCTGCAGACGGCCGGCCGCAGGCTCACGGGCCATCCGGAGTCATCCGACGCCTGATGGGCTGCGAATACCTGCCGATAGAAGCCCGCTCGGCAGGAGCTGTCGCAGGTCTTGAAGCTGGCCACGCTGGAACCCGCACGGAGCGAGCCCTTGGGCACGGTTGATCTGTCCGAGGCTCGCGACCGCGAGCTCCTCGCGCGCCTGCAACGCGGCGACGAGGACGCGTTCCGCGGTCTGTTCGACCGCTACGCCCCCACAGCCAAAGCCCTTGCGTTGCGGGTCGTCCGCCAAGCGAACCTCGCGGAGGAGATCGTGCAAGAGGCATTCATGGCCGTGTGGAAGGATCCGGCCGGATACGACGGCGACCGTGGATCCGTGCGGTCCTGGCTGATGGGCACCGTCCATCATCGCGCGGTCGACCTCGTGCGCCGTGAAGAGGCGCACCGCCGCCGCGCCGAAGCGTCGATCCCTCACGCCGTGCAAGAACAGGCCGACCACGCCAACGACGTCGTGCAGGCGATCAGCCTGCCCGAGGAGCGCCGGGTCGTCCGGGCCGCCCTCGCCGAGCTTCCCCAGGAACAGCGCCAAGTTCTCGAGATGATGTACTTCGACGGCCGATCCCAGTCGCAGATCGCCGAGACCACCGGCCTGCCGCTCGGGACCGTGAAGTCCCGCACCCTGCTCGGGATGCGCCGGATGCGCGCTGCCCTCGGGGGGATAGAGCGATGAATCACGAACACATCGAGGAGTCGCTCGCGGTCCGTGTTCTGGGTGGGCTCGACGACACCGAGAGCGCCGCGCTCGAGAACGAGATGGCGGCCCACGGCGACTGCGCGGAGTGCCGCCGGATCGAGCGCGAGCTTGCCGACACGGCCGGCATGCTCGCCTTCTCGCTGGACCCGGTGTCCGTCGACCCGGGCATGGCCGACCGGATCCTCTCGGCCGGGCGCGAAGAGGGAGTGGAACACGCGAACGTCAGCGAGCCACCCCCGACCGCGGCCGCCGACGAGCTCGCCGCGCGACGAGCGGGTCGCGGGTGGCGCACGTTCGTGGCTGTGGCGGCGTCGATCGCGCTAGTGGCCGTCGTCGCGACCGCCCTGCGACCGGGCGCACGCAGCACCGGGGTGAGCGCCCAGCCAGCACAGACGATCGTGCGATTCGAGGGCGATGCGGGCGCGCTGTCAATGGGCTACACCCCGGGTGAGCCCGGGGCGATCTTCTGGGGCTCGGACCTGCCCGCTCCCGGCGTCGACCATGTGTATGAGATCTGGATGATCCAGGGCGACACGCCGGTCTCGGGGGGCTGCGTCGAGCCCGATACCCAGGGCAACCTCGCCGTCTACGTCGAGGCCGACATCGGCTCGACCGAGCTGATGGCCGTGACCGTGGAGCCGGCGGACTGCCCCGCGGCGCCTACGACCGACCCGGTGCTCACGGCTCCGCTCGACGTCGCGTAGGTCCCGCCCACCCATCAGCGCTGCCCGACAGGGTTTACCTCTCCTTGGCCCCCGGTTTTCCGGCCCGTTGCCCCCTCCCTTCTACCTTGGTCACCAGGACGGGACGATTCCTCGGAAGGAGGAGGCACCATGAACAAGCGCTCCGCAATGATGGTGGCAGCGGGCCTCGTACTCACCCTGGTGGTGGGAGGCGTCGCTGTCGCGGTCGGAATGACCGGCCCTGAGGCCAGCTCGGCACAGTCCAAGCTGACCCACAAGAAGAACAAGCCGATCATCAAGACCACCAAGAAGACGATCACGGTCCACAAGAAGGGGCAGGCTCCGGCCGGCACCGCCGTCACGCTGCCTGCCGCTTCGTCGGGCACCGTGTCGTCGAGCTCAGGATCGACCTCGGACAGCTCCTACGGCGACGACACCTCGGACGACACCTCGAGCGACACCTCGAGCGACAGCTCGTACGGCGACGACTCTTACGGTGAAGACGACCAAGAAGACAGCGAGGACCCGGGCAGCACGGACGAGTCCTCCGACGACATTGGTGGCTCGGGTGTCGGGGACGACTGACGCCCCTCGTCGAGCCCGCTGGTCCAGGGGCCGCGTGCGCGCGGTCGCCTGGGTCACCGGCGGCGCCACGTTCCTCTCGGTCCTGGGCGTCTTGGGGGTTTCCCCCAAGCCGGCCCAGGGCTCGGAAGGGACCCGTCACCGTCGCAAGCCGCAGCGGCAGAAGGTGATCATCCGCCATGTGATCCGGCGGGTCGTGGTCGTCGACCCGGTCGCCAGCGCACCGGTCACCTATGTCTCCGGCGGATACACCTCATCGGGATCGAGCGGCACCACGTCGAGCTCGGGTGGTGGCGGCACGACGACGACGGCGCCACCTCCTCCGCCTCCTCCTCCTCCTCCCCCACCCACGAGTGGGTCCTAGGACACCTTGAACGTCCGCCACGACTTCCGCGCGATGGGAAGCGAGATATCCCTCTACGCCTCGAACACCGACCGGACGTGGGCCGCGCTCGACGCGATCCGGTCGGTGTTCGAGCGGGAGGAGCGCCGCTTCTCGAGGTTCCGCGGTGACAGCGAGCTCACCCAGGTGAACGAGGCGGCCGGCCGGTGGACCCGGGTGTCGCGCGGGTTCGAGGCACTGGTGACCGAGGCGCTTCGACAGGCCGAGGCCACGGAAGGCTGCTTCGACCCGGCGGTGCTGGAAGCGATCGTGGCCGCGGGGTATGACCGTGACTTCGACGAGGTGCTGGCGGGCGCACGTGGCGCCCTCCACCCCGCGCGCCCGTGCGGCCGTTGGCGAGAGATCCAGCTGGGTGATGGCGAGATCCTGCTCCCTCCCGGCGTGGGTCTGGACCTGGGCGGCATCGCCAAGGGATGGACCGCCGACCTCGCCGCCCACGCGGCGCTCGACGCCGGACTCAGCTGGGCGCTTGTGTCGGCAGGCGGCGACCTGCGGATCACGGGTGACGCGCCGGAGCTCGAGCTCACCGTCGAGGATCCTTCTCCGGGAGAGGCAGCGCTCGCGACCCTTCGCCTCTCGACGGGAGCCTTGGCCACCTCGACGACCGTGCGCCGAGCGTGGGGGGGCGGCCTGCACCACGTGATCGATCCCATGACCGGCGCCCCCGCCGACGCACCCCTCGTGCAGGCGACCGTCTGGGCGCCGACATGCGTGGAGGCCGAGGTTCTCGCGACCTGGGCGCTCCTGACCGGACCTGACGCGGCGGCGACCATCCCGGGGGTGTTCCTCACGCCGGCCGGTGACATGATCGTGAGTGTGGAAGCGACGGTGGCGGCATGACGACGTGGATCCTGTTGCGGGCCGCGGGCGTGGGCGCCTACCTCATGCTGTTCATGTCGGTGGCGTGGGGACTGATCGCCACGACGTCCATCGTCACGAAGCGGGTCTCCAAACCGGCCGCGAACCTGTTCCACCAGTTCACGGCCACCACCGGGCTGGTGCTGCTCGTGGTCCACCTTGGCTTCCTGTTGATCGATGCATACATGCCGTTCCAGGTGCTCGATCTGCTCGTGCCGATGCGCTCGACCTTTCGCCCGCTCGCGATCGCCGCCGGCGTGATCGCGATGTATGCGGTCGTAGCCGTCATGGTCTCCTCATGGATGCGCAAGCAGCTGAGCACCAAGGTCTGGCGGGGCATCCACCTCCTGGCCGTCCCCTCCTTCACCCTCGCGCTCGCCCACGGGGTGTTCGCGGGCACCGACACCGAGCGGTGGTGGATGTGGGCGGTGTACGCCCTGACGGGGATGCTGGTGGTCTTCCTGGTCCTCGTCCGAGGTCTTTCGTATGGCTACCGCGCGCCCCGGCCCGCCCCGCCCGAGCGTGCCGCCCGCACACCCAAGCCCGAGATCGAAGAGGATTCGGAGCCTCCCGCTCGCGCGCAGGTCTGAGCGCTACGGGCCGTCAGAACCCGACCCAGGGCACCGCCGAGACCGGGATCAATGTGTCGTCGAGCTGCCAGGTGAGCCGCTCGTCGACCCCCACGACGCCTTCGACCGCGCGGACCCGATCCCAGATCGAGGGGAGGAGCGTGCGGCGTTCCACTTCACCGTCGAGGCGCACCATGCCCTGCTCGACGGTCGCGGTCACCATGTCCCGCTCGAGCAGCAACTCCTGCCGGAGGATCGCCCGGACGTCGTCCAGTATCTCGGCGTCGTCCCGGAGGTAGTCGGCGAGCACGTCGACCCGCGACACCACGCCGACGATCCGGCCCTCGGCGTCCACGACGGGGAGACGCTTCACGCGGTGCTCGTGCATCATCCGCGCGGCCTCGGTCACCGCCACCTCGGGGCCGATCGTCACCGCCGGGTGGGTCATCAGGTCGCGCGCCACGGTGCCCTCGGACTTGCGCCGCTCCTCCCTGTGCCCCTTGCCCTCGAAGGCATGCGCCTCCCGGACGTCCGGCGCTTCCTTCAGTAGGAGATCAGCTTCCGAGACCACGCCCACGATCGAGCCGTCGCTGTCTACCACCGGCACGGCGCTTACCCGATGCTCGCGCATCACGCGAACCAGCTGCTTGAACGGAGTGTCCTCCGACGCCGTCGCCACGGTCCTCGTCATCGCGTCTCGCACCGTGCGCATGGCGGCCTCCTCATCCGGATCGAGGGCGCGATCCCGCGCCCATCCCACCGTAAGCCTCGGCATCGATGCCACCAGGGGGCGGAGGTCCCTTCCCCGCGAGGCCGTTCCGCGTTGGGTGCGCACATGGCCAGAGGCCTCCGCGGCCGATACGCTGCAGCCGTGCCCGCGACCGACCAACCGGTGACCGAATCCGACCGCAACCGCATGCTGATCGAGGCAGGCCTTGCGCTCGCCGCCGAGCTGGATCTCGAGGCCGTCCTCACCCGGATCATCGCTCTCGCGGTGGACCTCACCGGGGCCACCTACGGCGCGATCGGAGTGCTGGGCGAGACCGCCCCTCGCATCGAGCGATTCATCACGCAGGGCATCGACGAAGCGACCCGGGCGCGGATCGGGGATCACCCGGTCGGCGAGGGGATCCTCGGGCTCCTGATCGAGGAACGCAGGCCGATGCGGATCCCCGACATCGGATCGGACCCTCGATCGGCTGGCTTCCCGCCGAACCACCCTCCGATGCGATCGTTCCTAGGCGCCCCGGTCTCGGCGCTCGGGCACATCTTCGGGAACATCTACCTGACCGAGAAGCGGGGCGCGCACGAGTTCTCGGAAGAGGACGAGGCCGCGCTCGTCGTGCTCGCGACGCAGGCGGGCGCCGCGATCGAGAACGCCCGATTGATCGAGGAGTCACAGCTCGCCCAGCAAGAGCTCGCCAGGCTGGAGCTGCTCGAGGAACGGGAGCGGATCGCGAAAGAGCTGCACGACGGCGTGATCCAATCGCTCTTCGCCGTGGGGATGAGCCTGCAGGGTGCCGCGGGGATGGTGCGCGACTCCGAGATCGCGCGCCGGATCGAAGCGTCGGTCGAGGACATCGATCGCGCGATCCGCGACCTGCGCAACTACATCTTCGGGCTGCGCCCGGGCATCCTCGCCGATCGCCAGCTCGGCCAGGCCTTGAAGGAACTCGCGGCTGGGTTCCAGGAGCGCACCGAGGTGCTCACGATCGTCGACGTGGACGAGCACATCGCGAGCGAGCTTGCCAGCCGCGCGTCCGACATCGTCCAGCTGACCCGCGAAGCCTTGTCGAACGTCGGACGGCACGCCTCGGCCACCTCGTGCCGGGTCTCCCTCCGGCGGATCGACGACGGCGCCCAGCTCGAGATCGACGACGACGGCGTGGGCTTTGACGTCGACGGTGCGCCGGTGGGGATGGGTCTGGGCAATCTCCGGGCGCGCGTCGAGAGCCTCGGCGGCCGCCTCACGATCGTCAGCGTCACCGGCGAGGGCACCACGATCCGCGCGACGCTCCCCCTCTAGCCGCGGCCCGCGAGCCGAAGAGGCCTAAAGCGCGCTTCAGGCCTCTGGTTCGCCCCTACTGGACGACGACGGCAGTCACCATCCCGAACATGCCGTCGGGCCCCTCGGCGTGCGGCAGGATGTGGCAGTGGAACGCCCACGCTCCCGGGTACACCGCCTTGAACAAGATGTCGAAGCGAGACCCGGGCGCCACCACGAGGGTGTCCACCTGGTATCGGTTCGCCTCGGCCAGCGGGAACCCGTCCTCTCCAACGACCGTGAAGTGGTACCCGTGCAGGTGCATCGGGTGCAGCAGCGACGCGTCGTTGGCCATGTGGATCAGCACCCACTGGCCCTGCTTCGCGACGATCGGCTGCGTCGCTGGGAACGATTTACCGTTCAGGGTGTACCCGAGCGGACCGTCGCCCAGGAACATCGAGGACTCGACCTGCGGCTCGACACCGTAGACGCTCTTCCAGCCACCCTTGGGGACGACGTTCAGGGCGCCGTAGAGCCCCTTGCCGACCTGCTCTGCCGAGTTGAAGTGGGAGTGATACACGTACATCCCGGGCGGGTCCTTGATCGTGAAGTTGTAGGTCCAGTACTGACCGGGCATCACCGGCGGCTGCGTGATGTAGGGCACGCCGTCCTCGGAGTTGGGCACCGTCAGGCCGTGGAAGTGCAGCGTGAACGGCTGGTCCATCTGATTCTGCACCACGAACCGGACGCGATCGCCTGGGTTCACCCGGATCTCGGGGCCGGGCACCGTGCCATTGAAGGCCATCGCGTCCGCGAACTCGCCCTTGGCTACCTCCCACTGGAGCTGCTCGACCGTCAGGTTGAATACCTTCACGCTGCCGTTCATCGTGGGCTCGAGCGGCTGGTTGCCGTACGTGGTGGTCTCCTTACCCGCGAGGAAGTCGAGCACACCCTGCTCGTGCCCGGCCGCCATCTCCTCAGCGGTCATGGATCCCATGTCGTGACCGGCCGCGCCGGTGGCGCCGGTGGCGCCGGTGGCGCCCGCGGCCGCGGTCCCGCCCTCGGCGGCCGTGACCGTGCCCGTCATGCCGAGCTGGTCGTGACCGGGGATCGTGCAGAGCGAGTCGTACGTCCCGGCCTCGAGTGCGGGAACCTCTAGGGTGGCGGAGCTGCCGACTTCGATCTGCGGTGTCTCGTAGGTCTGATCGGCGACCTTCACGCCAAAGGTGTGCGGCGCCTGGCCGTCGTTCGAGACGTTGAAAGTGATCGGGACGCCCGCCGGCACCTCCACGTCGGTCGGGTTGATCTTGAAGTCGGTGAGGCTGATGTCGACGCTCGCCGGCGCAGCCGCCGCCTGATCGCCGTTCCCCCCGCTCTCGCTGCCACTTCCGCCGCCCGAACAGGCAGCCGCGACGAGCGCCAGCGCGGCGACGAACGCCACGGCGCCTCTGCGAACCCGGATCTGCATCGTTGCTCCTTCCGTCGTTTGACCGATAAGGGTGCAGTCTCCGATCTCAGGATGGCCGGTGCCTCGCCGAAGGTCCCGCGCTGCGCGGGGCGGATGCCCCTCCGGACCCCGTCTGGGGGCCTCGACACTGTCTATCTATGTTCGCCCGATACTTCATCGAGCTCCCGATGGACCCCGAAGGCGTCGAGGCGGCCCTCCTGCGGAGCCCCGAAACCTGGGTGCCGGGCCTCGCACGCGAGGCCAACCATCACGGCGACGCCCTCCTCGCCGAGGTGGGGTTCGGCGGCGACGTGCGTGTCGCGCGACGGGTAGCCATCGAGTTCCGCGAGCCGGTCCGCATGCCGTCGAAGACCGTGATCCCCTTGCATTGGGCCGCGGTGGGCGCGAGCGGGCTGTTCCCGGCGCTCGAAGCCGACCTGGAGATCGCCCCGCTCAGCCCAGCGCGCACCCAGCTCGCGATGAGCGCGCGATACGTGCCCCCGCTCGGCGTGATCGGGCGGGCGATCGACCGTGCGGTGCTCTTCCGGGTCGCCGAGGCCACCTTGAAGGACTTCCTGGACCGGCTGGGTGCCACCCTGACCGCACAATCGCGGGGCGCGGAGTCGACCCAGGGGTACGGCGGCGTGCCGGTCGGGCTGGACCCCGCCTGAGCAGCGCGGCGCCACAGACCGGAAGGTGTCCCGGCGCCCGTTCGTACCGGTCGGCACTAGGATGTGCTCATGCCCAAGCAAGCCCCGCTCCGTGTCATGCTCGTCGACGACCACGAGATCGTGCGTGACGGGATCCGCGCGATGCTCGCCACGCAAGAAGACGTGGTGGTGACGGCCGAGGCAGGCTCCGTGCGCGAGGCGGTCGACGAGGCCGGCCGCACGCGCCCCGACGTCGTGGTCATGGACGTCCGTCTGGCCGACGGCAGCGGGATCGAGGCCACCCGCGAGATCCGCGCGAACCACCCGGCCACCAGGGTCCTGATGCTTACCTCGTTCGCCGACGACGAGGCGTTGTTCGCCTCGATCATGGCGGGCGCGTCCGGGTACGTCTTGAAGCAGGTGAAATCGGGCGACCTGATGCGCGCCATCCGCGCGGTCGGCGCCGGCGACTCCCTCCTGGACCCTAGCGTCACCAACGCGGTCCTCGAACGGCTCCGCAAGGGCAAGCACCTGATGCGCGACGAGAAGCTCGCACGGCTCTCGCCGCAGGAGGAGCGCATCCTCACCTCGGTGGCAGACGGGAAGACGAACCGCGAGATCGGCGAGGAGCTCCGTCTCGCCGAGAAGACGGTGAAGAACTACGTCTCGTCGATCCTGTCCAAGCTCGAGGTCGCCCGGCGCGCCGAGGCGGCCGCGTACCTCGCGCGCCACACGACGATGCCCGGCTCCGTCGAATAGCCATCCTCCACGTCGGTCCGGAAGTCCCGCTCGAACGAGGCCGCCCGGACTTCCTGGGGCGCTCCGTCTCACGCAAAGTGGCTGGCAGACGGAGAGAGGGAGGTGTGGGGCATGGAACTCACGGATCGGGAGTTCTGGGGTCTCGTCCACGGGATGGGCTTGGGCGCGCTGTTCCTCCTCGCCTACGGAGGCGGGTTGGCCGGGCTGTACAGCTACCGCCCGGGACTGCTGACTTCCGAGGGCGAGAAAGAGCGCAGCTGGCGGCTGAAAGCCGGCACGCTCGTGATGGCGGTTGCCGCGTGGCTCACCGTGTTCACGGGGACGTGGATCGTCTATCCGTGGTATCGGCACGAGCCCGACGGCGCGAAGTTCCAGCTGCTCGCCGACCCGGCAACCGAGGGATGGCACAGCTTCGCCATGGAGTGGAAGGAGCACGTGGCCTGGATGGCGCCGTTCATCGCGACGGCCGTGGCCGTGGGCGTGGCCTACTACGGGGTGCAGCTGGTGAAAGAGCGCAAGATCCGCAACGCGTTCATCGCATTCCTGACAGCTGCCTTCGCGATCGCGGGCATCGCCGGATTGCTCGGCGCGCTGATCACCAAGGCCGGACCGGTCAAGTGAGAGTAAGGAGTGAACGATGGCAACCACACGTGATACCGCGCCGGAGACCGTCGGTGAACGCAAGCCCTTCGGCCCCGTCGCCGCCGTGTTCCTGAGCGCCGGGATCGCCAGCGTCGTCCTAGGCATACTGACGATGCTGGCCGAGGCGAGTGCGTCGATCAAGACGAAGCTGGAGCTGAACGCGGGCGTGGGGGCGCTCTCGGGCAAGACGATCGGTGCGACGCTGGTCTTCCTCGTGTCGTGGGCGATCCTGCACGTCGTGTACAAGGGCAAGGATCCCGAGCCCAAGAAGATCTTCATGTGGACCTGGATCCTGATCGCGATCGGGGTCGTGATGACGTTCCCGATCTTCTTCCAGGCCTTCGCACCTGCCGAATGACACGACCGACGCAGCAGAAGGGCGGGCCGACCGGTCCGCCCTTCTCGCGTTCCGTGGGCCCTCAGGCGCCGAGCATCTGGCGCAGCACCATGCGGAGGATCCCGCCTGCGCGGAAGTAATCGAGCTCCGCGGGAGCGTCGATCCGAACCGTCACCGGGAACGACGCCGAGGCGCCGTCCTCTCGGGTGATCTCGACGAGTGCCTGCTGGCCGGGCGTGATGCCGCCCGTGAGCCCCCGCACCGACAGGGTCTCGCGGCCCGTCAGTCCTAGCGAGGCAGCCGAATCGCCGCCCGCGTACTGCAGCGGGAGGACGCCCATCCCCACCAGGTTCGACCGGTGGATCCGCTCGTAGCTCTCGGCGATCACGAACCGGATGCCCAACAGGTTCGGGCCTTTCGCGGCCCAGTCGCGGCTCGAGCCGCTGCCGTACTCCTTGCCGGCCAGCACCGCGAGCGGCGTATTAGCGGCGCGGTAGCGCTCGGAGGCCTCGAACACACTGGTGACCTCGCCGGTCGGTAGATAGGTCGTCCAAGAGCCTTCGGTGCCGGGTGCGAGATCGTTGCGCAGGCGGATGTTGGCGAACGTCCCGCGCATCATCACCTCGTGGTTGCCCCGTCGGGCGCCGTAGGAGTTGAAGTCGGCCGGCTCGACCCCGCGCCCGCGCAGGTACGCACCCGCCGGGGACTCGGCCTTGATCGAACCCGCGGGCGAGATGTGATCGGTCGTGATCGAATCGCCGACCTTCACGAGGACCCGCGCCCCTTCGATGTCGCCGGCCGGCACGTCGTCGGCGAGCGCGTCGAAGAACGGCGGCTCGGCGACGTAGGTCGAAGCCGGGTCCCACGCGTAGATCGGTCCCTCAGGCGTCGGGAGCGCCCCCCAGTGCTCGTCACCATCCCAGACGCGGGCGTATTCGTCGTCGAACTGTTCTCGAACGATCGAGGCCGCGACCGCGTCGGCGACCTCCTCCGCGGACGGCCAGATGTCGGCGAGGAACACGGGACCTTCGGACCCCACGCCAAGCGGCTCGGTGGTCAGGTCGACGTCCAGCCTGCCCGCGAGTGCGTACGCCACGCACAGCGGCGGCGAGGCGAGGTACGCGGCCCGGACCTGCGGGTGCACCCGCCCCTCGAAGTTCCGGTTCCCCGAGAGGACGGCGGCAACGTTCAGGTCGCGCTCGTCGACAGCTCGGGCGACCTCGTCGATCAACGGGCCCGAGTTGCCGATGCACGTCGTGCAGCCGTAGCCCACGAGCGCGAACCCGAGCTCGTCGAGAGCAGGCGAGAGCCCCGCACGGTCGAGGTAGTCGGTGACCACGCGTGACCCGGGTGCGAGCGAGGTCTTCACCCACGGTTTGGTCCGCAGGCCTGCCTCCACAGCCTTGCGAGCCAGCAGCCCTGCGGCGAGCATCACGCTGGGGTTCGATGTGTTCGTGCAGGAGGTGATGGCCGCGATCACGACCGAGCCGTCCCCCACCTCGCGGTCGTCCTCCGGCGCCTCGACCACGTCGTTGCCGGGGAGCCGCTCCACGCGAGGGCTGCCGCCCTCGGCCATGAACCGGCCCACCTCCGCCGCCTTCGGATCGGGCTCGGCGTGGTCACGGAACGCCGAGACGAACGAGCCCCACACGTCGGGCAGCGCGACGCGGTCCTGCGGGCGCTTGGGACCTGCGAGCGAGGGCACCACCGCCGAAAGGTCGAGCTCGAGCACCTCGCTGAAGGTGGGCTCGGGATCGCCGTCGGCGCGGAACAGGCCCTGGGCTTTCGTGTATCGCTCTACGAGGTCGAGCCCAACGTCGCGGCCGGTGAAGGCGAGGTACCGGAGGGTCTCGGCGTCGACCGGGAAGTACGCGGCGGTGGCACCGTATTCGGGGCACATGTTCGACAGGGTGGCGCGGTCGGCGACCGAGAGGGTCGACAACCCGTCGCCGAAGAACTCCACGAAGGTTCCCACTACGCCGTGGGAGCGAAGCATCTGTGTGAGCGTCAGCACGAGGTCGGTGGCCGTCGTGCCGGGGGGAAGCGCCCCCACGGTCCGAACGCCGATCACGATCGGATGCGGCAGGAACATCGGCTGGCCAAGCATCGCGGCCTCGGCTTCGATCCCGCCCACGCCCCACCCCAGCACACCCAGCCCGTTGATCATCGTCGTGTGCGAGTCGGTGCCGACGACCGTGTCGGGGAACGCGACCCCGTCACGCTCACTCACGACCTGGCCCAGGTGCTCAAGGTTCACCTGATGGCAGATCCCCGCCCCAGGTGGCACGACGCGGAGCCCGTCGAAGGCCTGCTGCGCCCACCGCAGGAGCGTGTATCGCTCTGCGTTGCGCCGGTACTCGAACTCGATGTTGCGCTCGTACGCCTCGGGCGTGCGGAACAGGTCCACCTGCACGGAATGATCGATCACGAGGTCGACCGGGATCAGCGGGTTCACCGTCGAGGGATCGCCGCCGGCGCGTGCGGTGGCGCTCCGCATCGCGGCAAGATCGACCACGGCCGGCACCCCAGTGAAGTCCTGCATCAGCACGCGTCCCGGCATGAACGCGACGTCGCCCGCCGGCCGGGGCCAGCTGGCCAACGCCCGCACGTCGTCGTCGGAGACGTCGCGCGTTCCCGCGCGCCGCAGGATGTTCTCGAGCAGGACTCGCACGGTGTGCGGGAGACGTGCGATGTCACCGACCCCGTGCTCTTCGAGCCATGCGAGGCGGTAGATGTCGACGGCGCCGGCGGCGGTCTCGAGCCGGCCGCGCGCGCCTGCAAGGTCGCTGGTCAACGCTGATCCTTCCGTTGCGAGGTCTGCATCAATCCTCCCACGCCGCGGCCGAGGGTCGGACGATGAGCGCGGTCAGGATGGATCGGCGGAGGCGGCCGGATGGTCGAGCCCGGCGGCCTCGGCGGCGCGGGCCGCTTCGACGGCCGCCTTGTGCGCGAGGCGCGTGGTTCTCCGCAGGGTGGAATCGTGCTGACGGCGCCTCTCCACGTCGGTCTCGGTGACGAGCGGCGGCACCGGTCGGGGCCGGCCTTCGTCGTCGACCGCCACGAACACCAGATAGGCACTGTTGACGTGCCGGCGACGGCCCGTCACCGGGTTCTGCGCCTCCACCCGAACCCCGACCTCCATCGACGAGCTTCCGACCGCGTTCACCGACGCCAGGAGCATGACGACGTCGCCGATGTGGACGGGGTCCAAGAACGTCATCTCGTCGATCGCGACGGTGACGGCTAGGCCACCGGCGTGCCGGATCGCGGCGAGCCCCGCCGCGGTGTCGACCAGGCGCATCAGGGCCCCGCCGTGGACGTTTCCCGCGAGGTTCGCGTCGGTGACCTCCATCAGCTGGGTGAGGGTCACCTCGGAGTCGACGACCCGCTTCGGCGTGAGGTCCCAAGACATGGGCCGCATCCTACCCGGACGTCGTCGCGAGACCGCTAGCATCGCCGCATGCGACGGTTCGGGGTCTTCGCGGCGATCGCCGTCGCGTTGGCCACCGTCGTCGCCGGCTGCGGCGGCGACGGCTTGGCCACGTCCGAGCGCTCGTCCCCGGGATCTACGGCGTCGGTCTCGACGGGTCGCTCCCCCGGCTCCCCGACCGGGGCGCCCACCGCGTCCGAAACGCCCAGGGTCGAGCTACCCCCCGGGACGCCCCACGTCGTAGTGGAGGACCTGGCGCCCGCCGATCTCGATCTCACGTCGCTGATCCCTCGCGGGACCGACGTGGAGCGGTCGTGGACCACCCGAACCCCGGTGAGCGTGGTGATCGCGTACGTGAAGCCCGGTGCCGATCCGTTCCGGGCCGACCGTGGCACGCTCGTGTGGCGGCACTTCGACGCCGCCCCCGCCTGGCGAGCCGTGGCGTGGTTCCCGGTCGACGCCGAGGTGGGCGTGCTCGGCGTCGACGGGCTCGTGGCCGACGTGACCGGCGACGGGATGCAGGACCTGCTGCTGTCGGCCTCGACGGGTGGAAGCGGCGCCTGTGCGCGGTGGGCGGTGATCGACGTCTCCACGGCCGAGTCGGTCTTCGGGCGCGACCTCTGCGACGGACGCATCGATCCCTCGGTCGACCCTGTGGGGCTCGTGGTCGACCAGGCCGTCTATCGGACCGGCGACCCACACTGCTGCCCGAGCGCCTTCGAGACCACCGTCCTCACGTACGACGGCGACAGGTCGTGGTCCGTCGCCTCCAATGACGTCCGCAACGCGGCGTAGCGGGCGGGCGGGGTGGTGTCCGGCGCCCTCGGTAGGATGGGCGCCATGGCGCGCATCTTCGTCGAGGGCTGGGACCCCGAGTACGGAAGCCCCCTCGACCAGGACGGCTCGCTCGCCCCGGCCGAAGGCTCGGTCGACGCCACGGTGGAGCACGACACGTGGGCCCCGATCGAAGGGGTCGACGACGGCGCCGAACGGATCGCCTTCGTCGACGGCGTCCGTCGGGTCGACGCCCGGCTCACGCTCGACGACCCGGTCACCGGTCCCATCCCCGGACTCTGCGGCACATTCGCGGTGGGCGCCACGGTCTGGGATCGGGCCGCCCGGAGCTCCGAGGTCACCTCGGTGAGGATCGAACGTTGGGCCGTCCTCGCCGGCGGTCGACCCGAGCAGATGCCGCCGGTCGCGATCGAGCCCGGCCTCACGACCGCCACGTGCGCATCCGACGATCCCGCCCGGCTGATCATCGAGCTCCACACGAAGATGCGGCGCGCCGAGGGCGAGACCGCCACCGCGCTCGCCAGTGAGTGCTTCGTGGTCGCCGACGGCCCGCTGAACGAGCTCACCGCTCACCCCACGGTCGGCTACATCAAGAGCCACCGGGTTACCTATCTCGAGCCCGAGCGCAATGCCGTGGTGGCGCAGCTCGCGCCAGGACAGCGCACGCCGATGTTCTCGATCGGCGACTACAAGCGGTACTCGTGGTACGTGCGCCTCGCGATGCTGTCGCTCGGACACTCGTGGACCGGGATCGTGCGCTGCGAGGTGTCGGGCCAGCTACCGAAGGAGCTGGCCGTCCGGATCGCCGATCGTACGGCCGCGGTCCTGCCGCTGGTCGCGTCCGAACCGCACGTCGACCCCCGAGCGCCGCAGAACCTCGTGCCGATCGCCGCGCTCGAGCGCGATCTCAAGCATCGGATGGGCGACCGCGGGCTCGTCTACCGGGCGCTTCGCGAGGCCGTCATGGAACGGGAGGCGTCGTGACCGAAGAGCAGGTCGGCCGGGTCCTGGGCTCCGAGCACGCCTCGACAAGCGCGTTCCGGGTCGTGCTCGACGACGATGACTACCTGCAGCTCGATGACCTCGTGGTCGTGCGCACCCAGGTGCCGAAGGCCGGCGAAGTGCGCACCTACGGGGTCATCACCGAGGCCGAGGCCGTTTACGAGGGCGCCTCGTTCGAGTCCGACACGCACAGGATCGCCGAGCTCGGGATCATGCCGGGGGCGAAGGTGCGCACGGCGCGCGTGGCCGTTACCCGCGTCGACCCTGAGGTTTGGGTCTCCCCCGACCCCGGCGAGCCGGTCGAGCGAGCCGTGGGGGACGAGCGCGACAAGGCGCTCTTCGTGGACGAGATGGGCCGCCCGCTCCCCGTCGGCATCGGGCGCGACGCCTTGCCGGTCCACGTGGATCTCGACTTCTTCGACGGCCGCAAGGGCGGCCACATGTCGATCAGCGGCATCAGCGGCGTGGCCACGAAGACCTCGTTCGCGCTGTTCTTCCTGCGGATGCTCACCTCGTCGCCGGGCATCGTGGGCGAGGGGGCCGCGAACCTGCGCGTGCTCGTGTTCAACGTCAAGGGCGAGGACCTGCTCTGGCTCGACAAGCCGAACCGTTTCTTCGACGAGGGCGCGGCGGCGGGGTGGGCGACCCTTGGGGTCGAGCCTGCGCCGTTCCCGAGCGTGTGCTTCTGGGCGCCGCCCCGCCGCCGCTCCGGCGACGTGCTGCTCCCCGATACCGGCGGGCGCCAGGAGGGCGTGGAGGTCTTCACGTGGACACCCCGCGAGTTCATCGATGAGGACCTGCTGCAGTTCCTGCTCACCGACGCGAACGACCAGCGCAACCAGCTCCCGTTCATCCGCGAGCGCGTGCAGGCGCAGCTGAAGCGCTTCGCGGTCGACGTGGCCGGCATGCCCGGCGCCGTGGTGCTCCGCGATCCGCACGACGCTCCCGGGGGTTCCTGGCGCGGCCAGGAGGTCCGGGTCGACGCCGGCGAGCGGATCGTCACCGATCTCCAGACCCTCGTGGACGCGATCGGCGAGTTCCTCGAGCCCGAGAGCGGCGACGACGCCGACCCGTCGTGGAGCGGCCGCGTGATGGGCGGCACCGTGAGCGCGTTCATGCGGCGGATGCACGCGGGCGCGGCCCGCATGGGCCAGCTCGTGCGCGCGGGCGAGTCTCACCGGATCGATCGCGCCCGCGCGAGCGTCAGCGTCGTGGCGATCCAGTCGCTGCACGACCAGGCCCAGCGCTTCGTCGTGGGCGCTCTCTTGAACGAGACGTTCGCCGAGAAGGAGGAGACCGGCCAGCGCCTGCCGCTCTCGGTGATCGTGCTCGACGAGCTGAACAAGTACGCGCCTCGCGAGGGCCACTCGCCGCTCAAGGAGATGCTGATCGATATCGCGCAGCGCGGGCGCTCGCTCGGCGTGTTGCTGGTCGGCGCGCAGCAGACCGCCAGCCGCGTGGCGTCCGAGGTACTCGAGAACGCCGCGATCCGGGTGAGCGGCCGCCTCGACGCCGCCGAGGCCGAGCGCGCCGAATATGGCTGGATGCTCCCGTCCACCCGGGCTCGCGCGCGGCTCCTGAAGCCGGGCACCATGGTGATCTCGCAGCCCGCGATCCCCGTGCCGCTCGTCGTGACGTTCCCCTTCCCGCCCTGGGCCACCCGGAAGGAGGAAGTGGCGGCGGACGCCGGCGGCGATCCGTTCGAAGGCCTGTGATCTCGGCCCCGCGCCCCCTCCCTCGATGAAGATCCTCCATACCTCGGATTGGCACGTCGGCAAGAAGCTCGGGCGTCACCACCGTATGGACGAGCATGCTGCCGTGCTCGACGAGGTCGAGACGATCGCCGACGCACATGAAGTGGACCTCGTGCTGATCTCGGGCGACGTCTGGGATCGGCCGGTGCCCCCGATGGACGCGCTCACCCTGGGGCTTCAGACGATGGTGCGCCTCGCCGAACGCCGACCGGTGGTCGCCGTGGCCGGCAACCACGACTCCCCCGAGCTGTTCGAGGCCCTCGCCCCGCTCCTGCGCCCGCGGGGGGTGTACCTGATCGGCGACATCAAGCGCCCGGGCGAAGGCGCGCTGATCGGCCCCGGCGAGCTGGGTGTGCCGGCGGTCGTGGCCGGATTCCCCTTCCTGCGAGAGGGCCGCGTGGTGGACTTCATGAGGGAAGCCGGCGCGTGGTACCGCGCCTATGCCGACAAGGTGGCGGCGATCACGAGCGCCTACAACGACGCGCTCGTCTCGGCCGCCGGCGCCGACACGGTCCCGATCCTGATGGCGCACTTCATGGTGGGCGGGGTGCACGTCGACCGAGGCGCGCCTCGGGGCGAGCGCGAGCTCCACATGGGCGACGCCTACGCGGCGACCTCGGGCGCGATCCCGGCGGGCCCCCAGTACGTAGCGATGGGGCACATCCACGCGCCCCAGCAGGTGCCGGGGGCGCCGGTCCCGGCGCACTACGCGGGATCCCTGCTGGGCTTGGACTTCGGCGAGGCCGGAGAGCAGAAGCGGGTGATCGTGGTCGACGCCGAGCCGGGCCGCCTCGCCACGGTCGAGAGCGTGCCGCTCGAGCGAGGCCGGCGTCTGCTGCGGGTGACCGACGAGTGGGACGCGATCGAGGCGCGGACCGACGAGCTCGCCGACGTCTTCCTCGACCTCACGGTCCGCACGACCGGCACCGATCTCACGCTCGCCGACCGCGCACGGGCGGCCTTCCCCTTCCTCGTGAAGGTGCGGGCCTGGCGGCCCGAAGCCGAGCGGCGCGAGCGGCTCGTGAAGGGCCATCGCACCTGGGACGAGCTCTATGCCGACTACTACCGCCGCGAACGCACGGAGGCCGCGCCGGACGACCTGCTCGCCCTCTTCCGCGACGTGCTGGAGGAAGCCGCCGATGCGGCCGATTGAGCTCACGCTCGAGGGCTTCCGTTCCTACCGGGGGAAGGTCTCGTTCGACTGGCGCGATCGCCGGCTCGTCGGCATCGTGGGCCCGATCGGCGCGGGCAAGTCATCGATCCTCGACGCGATCGCGTTCGCGCTCTACGGCAAGACCCCGGGGGTGGGCCGCGACACGAAGTCGCTGATCCACCAGCTCTGCGACCAGGCCCACGTCTCGCTGACGTTCCGAGTCGACGGCCAGGTGTGGGAGGCCGTCCGGGCGCCCAAGCGCAAGGGGCAGTCGGGCCATCAGTTGCTCCTGCGATCGAGCGAGGAGCCCGACGCCGAGATCCTCGAGACCGTGACGCAGGAAAAGCAGGTCAACGAACGCATCGAGCTGCTGCTCGGCATGGACTTCCAGACCTTCTGCCGGTCCGTGCTGCTGGCGCAGAACCGGTTCGCCGACTTCCTAACGGCGACGCACGCCGAACGCGACCGGGTGCTCAAAGGCGTGTTCGGCTACGAGCGCCTGGACGCCGCCAAGGCAGCGGCGGAGCGGCGCCTCGAACGGGAAGGGCTCGTCCTGGCGTCCCTCGACAGGGAACGCGGGACGATCGAGGAAGCGCGCGGCCGGCTCGTCGAGGCTCGCGCACGCGCCGACGCCGCGGCGGAAGATGTCCGGCGATTCGACGCGGCCGCGCCGCAGGTCGAGCGGCTGGCTGAGGCGCGACGCGCCGCACTCGTCGAGGCCGAGGCAGGCCGAGCCCAGATCGAGCTGCTCCAGGGCATCGGCGGATCGCTCCCTCCCGGGGAGCAGGTCGATGGCGTGCTCGAGGCCGCGAGCTCGGCACGCGAGGCGGTCGACGAAGCCAAGGCGAGGCTCGGGGCTGCCGAGGAGGCGCGTGCAGCGAGCGACGCCGAGCTGGCGTCGGTGCGTGACCGGTTGGGCGACCGAGCGCAGCTGCGGACGTTCGAGCAGATCGTCGAACAGCACGATGAGCTCGCCCGCACGCTGGAGCGTGCCAGCGACGCGCATGCCGCAGCCGAGGCCGTCGTCGAGGCCGCAGGCGAGCTGCGCGACGATGGCACGAAGCGTGCGGCCCACGCCCGCGAGGCGGCCGCCCAGGCGGGGGTCCGCCTGGGCGAGGCGATCGCCGCAACCGCCGATGCGCGGGACGTGCTGGCCGCCGCGCAGCACGCCGAGATGGCGCACGAGCTGCAGGAGGGACTCGTGCGGGGTGAACCGTGTCCGGTCTGCGCGCAGCGGGTCACCGCGCTCCCCAAGCGCTCAGCGACGGCAAAGACAGTGACCGCTGCTCGCAAGGCTGCCGCGAAAGCCGAGGCGGCCGAGGAGGGTCTGCGGGCGCGACGAGAGCTACTGAGCGCCGAGGTGGGGTCGGCTGAGACCGCGGCAGCCGAGGCAGAGCGGCGGCTCGAGGAGTCGACCGCGGCGCGGACGGCGTCAGCGGCCTCGATGCGCAGCGCCGAGGCAGAGCTGACGGCCGCGAAGGATCGCCTCGCCGAGCGCCTGGGAGACGGGGAGCCCCGAGCGTTGATCCAGGCACGGACCTCTGAGCTCGAGACGGCCGAGCGTGCGGCCGGGGAAGCCGCGGCCGAGGTCGAGACGGCGCGCCGCGAGATCGACGCCGTGCGGGACCGTGCCGACGGCGTGCAGGCGACCCTCGCGGCGCTCGCCGGCGAGCTCGCCTCGGCCTGGGGAGCTCTGGGTGCGAAGCGTTCGCTTGGCATCGCCCTTGAGGAGCTACGTGCCGCCTACGTCGCGGTCGGGGAAGAACTGGTCTCGCGCCTCGAGGCGGCGAGTGCCGTGGGAGGCGAGGCCGGCGAGCGAGCCGCCGCGAGCCTCGCATCACTCGAGCAGGTGCTCCTCGGTCTAGGGCTCGGCCCCGAGGCGGACTTCCATGCCGAGCGCGCGGCGGCCGGGGCGCGGCAGGCCGCCGCGGCGGGGGCCATCGACGAGCTCGAGACGCAGCTGGCCCGGTCCGGCGAGCTGGAGCGAGCGATGGTGGACGCCCAGGCCCGACACGACCTCGCGCGGCGCCTAGCCGAAGATCTCAAGCCGGGCAAGTTCCTCGCCTTCCTGCTGGAGGAGGAGCGCGCGGAGCTCGCTGAGCTCGGCAGCGGGCTGTTCGAGGCGCTCACCGACGGCAGCTACCGCTTCGCCGCCGACGACTCGTTCGACATCCTCGACCTGAACGCCGCGGACCGAACGCGCAAGGCCGAGTCGCTGTCGGGTGGCGAGACGTTCCTCGCTTCGCTCGCGCTCGCACTCGCGCTGGCAGAGATGGTCGCTCGCGGCGGCGGGCGACTCGACGCGTTCTTCCTCGACGAGGGGTTCGGATCGCTGGACCCCGAACATCTCGACCGCGCGATGGCCGGCATCGAGCGCCTGGTGGCCGACGACGACCGGCGCCTGGTCGTGCTCGTCAGCCACGTCGCCGAGATGCGCGACGCGATCGAGGACCTCATCGTGCTGGACAAAGACCCCCGCTCGGGAGACACCGTGGTCGTCTCTGGCGCCACGACGCACCCGTGACCGCGAAAGGCGATCGGCCTAGACGGTAGGGCGAACGGCCGAGCCTGCAAGCCCCCGCGGGGGAGGAAGTCACCACCCAGTGGGACTGAATCTTCGACGTCGTCGTGCCGATAACCCACCGCAGGAGGTCAGAACTCGGGCGCAGGGGGCAGGCATGGCTGGTAGCACGCAGGGATACGGGGTCGCGCGGAGCCTGCTGATCGCGCTCGCGCTCCTGCTCATGGTGGGGGTCGCCGGATCGCTCTTCATGAACGTCACCGAGCGCCATCGCGCGCAAGAGGCGGTCGTGGAGCAGGCCTCGACGATCACGGATTCCTCGCTGACCCTGGTGTTTCGCCCGGAGGACACGATGGCCCAGGCATCACCCGGCCACGCGAGCGACCTCACCGAGCGCATCCAGGCGGTCGTGCTCGAGCCCAGCGACTTCGAGATGGTCACCCTGTTCGACGACGCGGGCACGATCCTGTACTCGGTCGACGAGAGCCGGATCGGCAACGAGCTCGCCGGAGAGGCGGAACGGATCCGCGCGGCGTTGAAAGGCCGGCCCCAGGTCAGCACCGCCGACGGCATGGTCTCGATCATGGTCCCGCTGACGTTTCGGTCCGGGATCGGGCGCGACGCGGTCGTGGAGCTGACGCGCTCCGACGCCCCGATCGCCTCAGCCGGTGGCGCGTGGCGGACGATGGCGGCGGTGCTGGCGCTCGCGGACCTGATCGTTGGTTTCGTGCTGTGGCGGACCGCGCGTCTGGCCAACTCGGTGGGGGCACAGAGCAGCTTCGCCGCGCGGCTCCAGCAACGTGGGCCTGCCATCACGACCCAGGCGCCTCGCCAGGACCCTCAGGCCCCCCGGCCGATCGCCGTTCCGATCCCGGGCCTGCGCGAGGAAGGGGACGCGCGCCGCAAGGCGGAAGAGCGCGCGCACGCGGCCGAGGAGCGTCTCACGGTGCTCCAGGAGCAGTACCGCAAGACCCTGGAGGACCTCCAGATCGCGCAGCGGCGCGCCACCGAGACCCGCACCGACCCGGCGATCCAAGATCGGATGCTTCGCGCCGAGGATCGCGCCCGCCTCCTCGAGGACGAGCTCTTGAAGGCGGCGGATCGTCTCGAGGCCGTCAGCGCGGAGCGTGACCAACTGTCGGCCGTGGCGGCCGACCTCCGGGAAGCCACGGCCGAGCGGGGGGCGACCGAACGGGAGCGAGATGCCGCTTTCATCGAACGGGACCTGCTCGCGGAAGAGCGCGACGCCCTCATCGTCGACCGCGCGCAGCTCGCGGCCGAGCACGCCGAGATCGCGGCCGCGCTCGCCGCTCGTCCCGACGGCCCCGAGGTCGACCCCGAGCTCGTCGATCGCCTCACTCGGGCCGAGAGCGAGGCGATCGGGCTGCGCGCCGAGCTGGAGGGAACCCAGGCGCAACTTTCGGTCGCCCGCGGGGAGCTCGAGGCGGCGGCGGCCGAGCGCGGGAGTGCCATGGCGCTCGTCGAGCGCGCCGAGACTCTGCAACGCGACCTCGACGGCGCGCACATCGAGGTACTCCGTGCGCGCGAGGCTGCCGAGTCCGCGAAAGCCGTCCTCAGGTCGGGCCGCACCGAGCTGGAGGACGCACGGACCGAGCTGCGCGCCCTCCGCGCCGAGGAACAGCGTGCCGCGATGCTCGAGGACGAGCTCCGTGCCGCACGTGCAGAGCTCGACTCGGCACGTGCCTCGCACCGCGCCGAGCTGATCGAACGCGAGGCCGACCTCGAGGACAAGGTCCGGGCAACCCGGGAGGAGTTCCAGGACCAGCTCGAAGAGGAAGCATCCCGCCACCGGCACGAGCTCGAGACCACGCAGCGGGCGACGGCCCAGCGGATCGCGGCGATCGAGGCGGCGGCCAAGGCGGACCTCGAGGCGCTCCACACCGACCTCGCAGATCGCACGGACCGGTTCGCCGGGGCCGAACATGAGATCGCCAGCGCCAGCGCGGCGGCCCAGCAGCTCGGGGACGAGCTCGCCGATGCTCGGCGCGCGTTGACCGATGCGCTGACGGCAGCCGAGGAGCGCGGGGCCGAAGCTGCCCGGCTGGCCGAGCTCTTGGCGCAGGCGCAGCGTCAGGCCGCCGCCCTCGATCAGCGAGCGACCAAGCTCGCCGGGGACCTCGAAGACGCCACGCAGGACAACGCGGACCTCAACCGACGCCTCCAGGAGATCGAGGCTCGACGTGCGCTGGAAACCGCGGCGACCGAGGGCCGCGCCGACCTCGACGATCTCTTGCGCATCACTCAGGAACGGCTCGCCGGGCAGACCGAGAAGCTGATCGGCGCGGAGGAGCGGGCCCATGGCCTCGAGCGCGATCTCGCCGACAAGCTCGAGCGCATAGACGAGGTGGAGGGCGAGCTCCGTCAGCACCAGATGACCGAGGCGATGCGTCAGATCCGGGGCGAGCACGAGCCGTCCGAGCCGGCCACCGACGAGGATGCGCTGACGATCGGAGATGCGGTCCCGTACGAGGACCGGCGCGCCACCTCCCCCTTCGTCAAGGAGCTCTCGCTCGACGCGAAGAAGTCGCTGTCGCGGATCCTCGGCCTCGCGCAGATCCTCAAGCACAAGAGGGACGCGAAGGATCAGGCGCAGCTGCTGCGCCAGCTCACGACGTACGCGCGGCGTCTCGACCACGTCGTCTCGGACATGACCGACGCCGAGGAGCTCGTTCGCGGCACGGTGCAGCTGCACCCGAAACGAACGGACCTCGAGGCGCTCGTCCAGCGCGTCGTCGAGGAATCCGGCATCGAGGAGACCCACGAGGTCCGGCTCGAGACCGACAGGATCGTGGTCGCAGTGGATCAGCTGCGCACCGAGCAGATCCTGGCAGGCCTCCTCCGCAACGCGGGGGATCGCACCCCGGGCAAGAAGATGATCCGCGTGCGGCTGCTGAGCGTCGAAGGCGGCGTGATGCTGTCCGTCGAGGACCCGCAGACGTCGTCCGACGCATCGCTCAGCCCCGTCGTGCGGCGATTCGCCGAGGTCCAGGGAGGATGGGCGAAGGTCGAGAGCGTCGAAGACGGAGGCTCGGCGTTCCGGGTCTTCCTGCCCGATGGATCCGCAGACACTACGCGGGAGCTCGGCGAGGCGAACGGGAACGTCTCGGACCTGCGCATCGTCGTCGAAGGTCAGCCCGACGTCTGGGACAAGACCGCGGAGGCGCTCATGGTGCAGGAGCTCCACCGTCTTTCGGAGCTGTCTGCCGAGGACTGAGGATCACGCGCGACCGAGCACGAGCGCGTCGCCCTGGCCCCCGCCGCCGCAGATCGCCGCCGCCCCCAACTCGGTCCCCCGCCGGCCCATCTCGAGCGCGAGCGTGAGCACGATCCGCGCGCCGCTCGCACCGACCGGGTGACCGAGCGCCACCGCCCCCCCGTTCACGTTCACGATGTCGGGGTCGAGGTCGAGCATCCGGGCGCTGTGGATCGGCACCGCCGCGAACGCCTCGTTGATCTCCACCAGACCGAGTTCGGCGGCGTCGCGCCCTGCCTTCTTCAACGCACGCTCGGTCGCGATCGCCGGCACCGTGTGGAGCGACGAGAAGCGATCGGCCGACATGCCATAGGCGAGGATCCGTGCGAGGGGCTGCATCCCGAGCTCCGCGGCCTTCTCCTCACTCATCACGACGACCGCGCATGCGCCGTCCGATATCTGCGACGCGTTCCCCGCCGTGACCGTGCCGTCCTCCGAGAACGCCGGCCCCAGCCGTGCGAGCGCCTCCAACGTGGTGTCCGGCCTTACCCCTTCGTCGCGCGCCACGACCACCGGGTCTCCCTTGTGCTGCGGCACCTCCACGGGCACCACCTCGCTCACGAAGGTCCTCGACTCCCAGGCATGGGCGGCCAGCCGGTGGGAGCGGGCCGCGAACGCGTCCTGTTCCTCGCGCGTGATCCCCAGCTCGCCGCTGACCACGTCGGTCCCCTGCCCCATGTGGCGGTCGTCGAAGGCACACCACAGTCCGTCGTGGATCATCGAGTCGAGCATCGGTGTATCGCCGAGCCGAGCGCCCTCTCGGGCCTTCGGCAATACGAACGGGGCGTTCGTCATCGACTCCATCCCCCCGGCGACCGCGATCTCGAGATCACCGGCGCGGATCATCTGATCGGCGATCGCGATCGCGGCCATCCCCGAAGGACACACCTTGTTGATCGTGATGGCCGGGACCTCCTTGGGGATCCCGGCGGCGATCGCGGCCTGGCGGGCGGTGATCTGTCCTTGCCCGGCCAGGAGCACGTGTCCCATCAGCGTGTACTCGACCTGACCGGGTTCCACGCGCGCCCGATCGAGCGCTGCGCGGATCGCCACGGCGCCCAGCTCAACGGCCCGCATCCCGGCGAGCCCCTTCTGGAATCTGCCGAACGGCGTCCGCGCGCCGGCGACGATGACGGATCGGGTCATGCGAACGAGTCTACGACGCGCCTCGAGAGGTTCAGACGCGGTTCGCGAGCGCCTTCTCGATGACTTCGACGATCTCCTCGCGCACCAGCTCGTCGCGTTCGATCAACGCGTCGCGCAGCGCCGCGTGTACGTCGCGGTTCGCGGCGAGTACGGCTTCGACTCGCTCCTTCTGCGCGGCCAGGATGTCCTCGACGCGCTCCTTGCCCTCGCTGTCGGAAAGCACCTTCGCGACGAGATTCGCGCCACCGATCGGTCCGTGGGTGACGGCATCGTAGGAGATCAGCGAGCCCGCCATGCCGAACGAGCCAACCATGTTGGCCGCGAGGGTGGTCGCGTGAGCGAGATCTGCGGCCGGGCCAGTGCCCGACTCCCCCAGGCATTGCTCCTCGGCGACCAGGCCGCCAAGCGCGATCGCGATAGCCGACTCGAGCTCGGACCGCGTCCGTGTGAAGCGCTCCTCCTCCTCGCTGTGCGCGAGCAGGCCCAGCGAGCCCCGACGCTTGATGATCGACAAGACTTCGAGGCGGCGGTTGTTGCCGAGGAGGTAGGCGACGGTCGCGTGGCCCGCCTCATGCGTGGCGACCGCCTCGCGATCGGTGTCGGTGTAGACCGATGGCTGCTTCAGGCCGATCTCTTCGGCGAACTTGGCCTCCATGACGTCCTCGAAGTTCATCTCCCGGCGGCCAGAGCGCAGGGTCACGAGCAGCGCTTCGTCGAACAGGTGCTCGATCATCACCGGCGTGTAGCCGAACGTCTCGTGCGATATCCGCTCGCGGATCGTGGGGTCGTCGAGCTGGGCATGGTGCTTCTTGCGGTCGAGGAAGAAATCGATCAGGTCGCCGCGCTCGGCTTTCGTCGGCACGTCGAAATACAGCCGGCGGTCGAAGCGCCCGGGTCGCAGGAGCGCCGCGTCCAGGGAGTCGCCGCGGTTCGTGGCGGCGATCACCAAGATGTTGTTGTAGCTCGGCTTCGTGACGCGGATCTGGCGGTCGGTGGGCAGATACCCGTTGATCCACCCCAAGAACTTCGTGCGCATGCGCGTGCGGAAGCGCGGCTGATCGAACGACTGGAGCTGGATCAGCAGCTCGTTCACCATCGCGCCCGAGTCGCCGCCACCCATGAAGTTCGAGACCGAGCGCGCGCCGTCGGGCAGCGGCGCGCTGGGCGATCCTCCGCCGCGGGTCATCGCGATCGCGTCGATCTCCTCGATGAATCCGATCGCGCCGCCTTCCTTGCGGGCCTGCTTGCGGAGCGCCTTGAAGAACGAGCGGATCCGGTAGGCGGTCATGCCCTGCCACATCGACTGGAACGACGGCGCCGAGATGAACAAGAACGGGACACCGGCCTGCTTGGCCATCGCCTTGGCGAGGTAGGTCTTCCCGGTCCCGGGCGGTCCCTCGAACAGGATGCCGCGGCGCGGTGTGCCGCCGAGCTCATCGCGGAACGTGGCGTACCCCAGGAACACGTCGAGGGTGCGCACGACCTCGTCGACCTGCGAGTCGAGCCCCTTGATCTCGGTCAGCCCGATCTCGACCTGCTCGGGATGCACGACGATGTGCGGCGACTTGCCGTTCATCAGCGGCATGGCCACCATGAGCATCACCGGGATCAGGATCAGCAGCGGGAAGGCGAGGATCACCCAATCCTGCGGCAGGGCAGGCATCTGGAACCCATTGCCGTGGATGAAGCGTGAGAACAGGTAGACGTCGGTGAGGCCGGTGAGCACGATCGCGCGCACGAGGCGACGGCGCTTCGTACGCTCCCGCTGGGCGAAGACATCGGCCCGGCCCTTCTTCAGCAGGGTGGAGTCCTCCAGCAATGCCGCCGTCGCGTGCTGCTTGTCCGTCACGAGTGGGTCTCCCGGGTTCGGGGGCGTGGGCCCAGGTCCGTCTGCCAGGTTCGTCTGGGGGACACGGTATACCGGACCCGGGGGACGGGCTATCGGACCTTCGGCCCAGACGCGGCGTCGAACGGACCCGACCCCTCGCCGGGTGCCGAACGGCCTGAGGGCTGAGATAAGGTGCGCCCGTGGCGAGGAAGAAGCAGGCTCCCGCGAGCGCGGAGGACAAGGAGCTGATCGGCGCGATATTGCGCGGGCTGCGGCGCGCCGCGGGCTTCAGGTCGGTCGAGCTGGCCGCGGCTCGGAGCGATTGCCCGGCGGCGATGGCCACGATCTACTCCTACGAACGGGGCGATCTCACCCCTTCACTCACCCAGTACCTCGAGCTCGTCGAGTTCTACGTACTGGGCGGCGGCCCTCGGCCCGAGGGCGCCAAGCCGGAAACCGATCTTCGCGCCGACGGGGTCGTGGCCGTGACGAGGGCGCTCAGGCTCCGCGCATACCACGTCGTCGACGCCCAGGACCTGGTCGACCGGTTACAGCCCGACCCTCGGCGGCTGTCGTGATCGGACTCACCGAGCTCGACCACATCGGCATCGCGTGCAGCGACCTGGAGGTCTCGGTGGGGCGGTACCGGCGGATGCTCGGCGTCGAGCCCGCCTTCCGCGAACGGGTCGAGTCCCAGGGGGTCGAGGAGGTGCTGTTCCCCACGGGATCGTCCTTCGTCCAGCTCATAGGCGCGCTCGGTCCGGACACGCCCGTCGGGCGGTTCCTCGCCTCGCGTGGGCCGGGCCTGCACCACGTCGCCTATCGGGTCGACGACGTCGCAGCGGCGCTCGACGCGCTTCGCGTCGACGGCGTGCGTCTGATCGACGACGCACCTCGCCCCGGGAGCCGGAACACACTGATCGCCTTCGTGCACCCCGCAGCCGTCGGGGGCGTCCTGGTCGAGCTCGTGCAGGAACGCTGAGGCGCCGCCACCCGCACCGCCGGCCGCCCGCGGGGGCCGGCCGTCAGGGCAGGTCGGTGAGGCCCTCCCTAGGGGCGCCGACCAGCACGCTGACGTTGCCTTCGGGGAGCTTCCCGTCGCCCATCAGCTGGTGCGCCGTGCCGGTGTCGGCGTAGGGGTAGGTCGCGCCGAGCGTGGTCTGGATCTTTCCGTCGACCACGAGCTGGTTGAACGCCGCGGCCTGCTCGTCGTTGAACAGGTGCGAACCTTGGTACCGCTTCTGCATGAACCATAGGTACCGGACGTCGACCATCGTGTCGTAGCCACTCGTGCCGGCGCAGATCACGACCATCCCGCCGCGGTCGGCGACGAAGATCGAGGTCGGGATCGTGTCCTGGCCGGGATGCTCGAAGACGATCCTTGGGCTGACCTTGTCCCCCAGCACGTCCCAGATCGCCTTGCCGAATGCCTTCGCGCCGCCGAACCAGTCCTTCCACTCGGCGCTTTCCCAAGCGGGCGGAACCCCCCAGTGATCGAACGCCGTGCGGTTGATATAGCCGACGGCGCCGAGCTTGGTCGCGTACTCGCCCTTCTCGTCGGAGCCCACGACGGCGACCGCCCGACCGCCCGCATTGGCCACGAGCTGGACCGCGAGCGACCCAAGGCCCCCGGAGGCGCCCCAGACCAGGACGACGTCGCCCGGCTCCACGGTGTGCGGTGGCCAACCGAAGAGCATGCGGTACGCAGTGGACCCGGTCAGGGTCGGCGCGGCGGCCTCCTCCCAGGTCAGATGGGGAGCCTTGGGCAAGCACTGATGCGCCTGCACCTTCGAGAACTGCGCGAACGAGCCCCAGCAGGAGTCGTACCCCCACACGCGGAAGCTCGGCGCGAGCCCAGGGTCCTTGCCCGCACGCACCCAGGGATCGTCCTCGTTCCACTGGCCGGCGTGCACGACCACCCGGTCGCCTACGGCGACCTTCGTGACCTCGGACCCGACGGCGTAGACGATCCCCGACGCGTCGGAACCCACGATGTGGAAGTCCGTGGGCTCGTCCCAGCGCGCCTGGCCCTTCGTCACGTCGACGGGGATCCCGCGGGCCGCCCAGACGTTGTTGTAGTTCACGCCCGCCGCCATCACCGCGACCAGCGCGTCGTGCGGCCCGACCTCGGGGACGTCGATCACCTCGTCCACGATCGCGACCTCGGGCTCCCCGAACCGATCGGGGCGCACCAGCTGCGCGTGCATCTGCGCCGGCACCTCGCCGATCGGTGGCAGCTCGCCGATCTCGTACAGGTCCTTGCCCATCGCTCTCACCCTTTTCGCAGAACGCGCTTCGCGCGCATCGGTCGGACGGTCGCGCGGAACCCTAGCAAGCCGTCCCGCACCACGACGAAGGCCGAGGTCTGGGGCCCGGCCTTCGGTCGTTGGGGTGTCGCGACGGGTCAGACTGGCATGGGGGGGATGCCGGCACCGCGACGACCCTTGGGCCGGAACGACGACGCCATGTCCTCCTGAGTGAATGCGCCGGAGGTCTCCCCCGTGGTCGCGTACCGGTAGAGCGCCGCGTTGAAGACGCCGGTGGTCGCCGAGCCGATCGCCATCAACGCGCCGATCGCGACGACCAGCAGGACGATCCCGAGCGCGGGGACCGCCGCCGTCACCAGGCCGCCGACGATCAGGATCGGGATCGCGACCAGGAAGATCGCGATCCCGATCGTGCCGTTGCCGACGAAGGTCTCGCCCCATCGCTGGCGGAAGATCGAGCCCGACCGCTTGATCGATTCCCCCACCCCGACCGGCTCGAAGAGCAGGACCGGCACGACGAAGAACGTCAACACGGTCCAGGCGATCCCCACGATCCCGATCACGATGCGGCCCAATATCCCCGCCCGCTCCTGTAGGGAGCGCAGGATCATCCCGACGGTGGCCGTGATCAGCGCCCATACGAAGATCTTGCCGATGTGCCGTCGTGCGAGGTCGAGGCCGTCGTGGATCGTGGCCTCTTCGCCCTTGAGCCGCTTCATTGCGGTGCCGATCACCGCCGCGTTGAAGTAGATCGAGACGAACGCGAGCGCCACGTACATCACGAATCCGAGGACGTACAGACCGGGGCTCACTTCCGAAGACCCGTTCTCAGGGAGTCCGATGCCGAGTGCTCCGAGCGCGAACACCGCCACGACGATCAACGAGCAGAAGAACGAGATGATCGGGAGCCAGAGCAGCTCTCGATCTTCCTTGACGACCTGCCAGCTGGCCGCGGCCAACCGGAAGCCACGAGCGATCGAGTTCATCGAAACCTCCTGGGGAAGGGAACGTTGCAGGTCATTCGACACCCTGGGCTGGGCGGATGCCAGCGTTTCGGCTAGGCGACCGGAAGATCCACGGCGGGGCACACGGGGGCCCGTGGACACCACCCGCAGTGGGTCCCGGGGCGGAGCACGGGCTCGCGACCGCTCCGCAGCGCCGCCGCGGACCGCGCCGCGGCGATCACGCGATCGGCCGCCCGTGCGAGCGAGGCCTCGGTTACGTCCTCGGCCTGCCATTCCCCCGACTCCAGGAACAGGGACGCACCGCGGTAAGGGGGCACCCCGTACCGGAGGGTGAGGAGCAGGGCGTAGAACCGCATGTCCTCGGCGAACTCGGGATAGGCGCTGCCCGTCTTCAGGTCGATCGCGAGCCGGGTGGCCCGCATCGGGTCGGTCCGGTCGGGCGAGCCGAGCACCAGGTCGATCTGCCCGCTGAGGGTGAGATCGCCGCCCGCGAGCTCGGCGCGCACGCGCATCTCGCTGATCGGCGCGAGCTCGCGCCGGAGCTCCTTGAGCGGCGGGAACGACCCGCGGAACAGCTCGACCCGTCGCATCACCTCCATCAAGATCTCGTCTTGCTCGGTGCGGCCGAGCTCGCGCCAGTACTCGCTGAACCGCTCCTCCCGCTCGACGACCCGATCGGCGGCCACGGCCGCCACGTCCCACGCCTCGAGGTGATCGCGGCTCCCGACCTCGACCTCGATCGCCTTGTGGTGGAGCACCCCGGCGGCCGACTTCGACGAGTGGGTGAACGGCGGGGCCTCGCCCTGGATCTTCGCGAGGAAGGACCCCTCGCACCGATCGTGGTCGGTGAGGTGCGCCTTGCCCAGCCAGACCGGCTCCCGCAGCTCGAGACCGCGCACGGCTTCCTCGATGCGGTCGCGGAGCCGCTGCGGCAGATCGGCGGGGAACGAGGGGCGAGGATCGGTCCCGATCAGCTGGTCGAGCGTTCGACGCTGGGGACCCGTGAGCTCCATGGGACCATGCTAGAGAGCGGAACCGACATGGCGGAGACCCCCGACGACATCTTGCGCGCGCTGGCCGACCCCGAGCGGCTCTCGATCGCGGGCGCCCTCGCTCGGCGCGACCGGTCGGCGACCGAGCTGGCCGGGGACCTCTCGCTGCCGATCAAGCGCGTCCGCCAGCATCTGAACCGACTCACGACGACGGGCGTGGCCCGTCTGAACGACGACCGTGCCACCTACCGGCTCGACCCCGAGACCCTGAGGTGGGCGGCCTCCCAGGTGGGGCCATCGCGAGACGCGGGCCTCGCGCTCGGCGCCGCGAACGACGAAGAGGAGGCGGTGCTTCGGACGTTCTTCAGGGCCGGGCGACTCGTCGAGATCCCGATGAAGGAGTCGAAGCGCCGGATCGTGCTCGAGCGGATCTCGGTCGAATTCGATCCCGGGCGCCGGTACGACGAGAAGGAAGTGAACGTGATCGTCGGTGCCTTCTTCAACGACTACGCCGCGATCCGGCGCTATCTCGTGGACGAGGGGTTCCTCGACCGGGACCACGGCGAGTACTGGCGAGCGGGCGGGCGGGTCGACATCTGAGATCGGCGGACCGCCGCCTTCTCGGGTCGACGGGCGGCGGGGCGGGATGCTAGGTTCCCCCGGGCCCGGCACCCGAGGGCCACCTTTCCCCAGGTTCGCAGTGTTGATGTCGTCGACCCGGGAGTCACGGACGATGGATCGGTCCAGATCGAGACCCGCCCGCCGAGTTGCGGGTGTCGCCCGTGTCGCGCTCGCCGCCGCGCTCGTGTGCGGTCTCGCGCCCGCCGCGTGGGCCCACCACCGTCCGGGACCCTGCGACATCCATCTGCAGCCCGACGAGACCGTCGTCCACCACTCGAAAGAGTTGATCCGATGCGCCGTGGCCAAGTGGCCGGTGAACGGCGGCCCGGCGCGCGCGATCTGCATCGCCAAGCGCGAGAGCGGGCTGATCCCCACCGCCGAGTCGCCGGGCGGGGACTTCCTGGGTCTGTTCCAGCACATGGCCGCCGCCTGGTCCGACCGCTACGACACGTGGACGTGGCCCGGCTGGGAGCTCAAAGCAGACGCCCTCAACGGTCGCACGAACACGATCGTGACGATCCGGATGGCGAACGACAGCGGCTGGGGGGCCTGGGGCACCCTGGACTGCTGAGCGCCTCGCTCGGCCCCCGCCGCTAGACTCCCCGCATGGCTATAAGGGAGAACGAGCCGACCGTCGACCGCACGATCACCGTCGAGGAGCGCATCGCGCAGCTCCGCGCTCGCAAGAAGGCCGCCCTGACCCCAGGCGGGCGCGACGCCGCGAAGAAGCAGCACGACCGCGGCAAGCTCACGGCCCGCGAGCGGCTCGAGATCTTGATGGACAAGGGGTCTTTCGTCGAGACCGACCCCTTCGCGATCCATCGAGCACACGACTTCGGGATGGACCGCAAGCGGCCGCCGGGCGACGGCGTGATCACCGGCTACGGCACGGTCGATGGCCGCAAGGTGTTCGTCTCATCGCAGGACTTCACCGTATTCGGCGGTTCGATGGGCGAGGTCATGGCTCAGAAGGTCTGCAAGGTGATGGACCTCGCGATCAGCACCGGCGCACCCTACATCTCGATCAACGACTCGGGCGGCGCGCGGATCCAGGAGGGCGCCGCGAGCCTCGCGGGCTACGGCTACATCTTCGAGCGGAACGTGCGGGCCTCGGGGGTGATCCCGCAGATCAGCGTGATCATGGGTCCCTGCGCCGGCGGCGCCGTCTACTCGCCCGCGATCACCGACTTCACCTTCATGGTGAAGGAGACCTCGCACATGTTCATCACCGGCCCCGACGTGATCAAGACCGTGACGGGCGAAGAGGTGACGATGGAGGAGCTCGGCGGCGCGATGACCCATGCGTCGAAGTCCGGGGTCGCCGCCTTCGTGGGCGAGGACGACGAGGACGTCCTCCAGCGGGTCAGGTACCTCCTCTCGTTCCTGCCGAGCAACAACCTCGAGGACCCGCCCGCCTACGCGACCACCGACGATCCCGACCGGATGGCCGACGCACTCACGCACATCGTGCCCGACCGTGCGGCCGAGCCCTACGATATGCACGAGGTGATCCGTTACATCGTCGACGACGGGGAGTTCCTCGAGGTGTTCCCGCTCTGGGCGATGAACATCGTGATCGGGTTCTCGCGGCTCGATGGACGAACGATCGGGATCATCGCGAACCAGCCGAAGGTGATCGCGGGGACGCTCGACATCGAGGCGAGCGAGAA
>JBDTNY010000102.1:0-1921 GCA_039933515.1 Actinomycetota bacterium | reverse complement strand
TCCGGACGCAGGCAGACGCCCTGATCGCCTTAGTCGCGGCACGCCCGGTCAACCCGTAGGTGCGGACCTGACCTGCGCCGCAGGTCGAACGACCCCCCGAGGGGAGAACCGGCCGGGTGCATCTCAGACGGCGGTCAGATCCTCGACGAGGTCCCAGAGTCGCGCGCGTTCCTCGGGCGACGTCTGCGTGCCCGGGACCTTCTCGGTGGGGCGCGGGCGGCGATCGAGCCAGAGCTTTCCGGTCGTGCGACCCGGTTCGTCGGCCACCGCGAGCCAGACGATCGTGTCGGCGCCCTCGGCCCGGTCGCGCAGGAGCGGCCCGATCAGTCTCGAGAAGGTCGGCAGGCTCTCGTGGATCCCGGGGGTGTCGGCCCACCCGGGATGCATCACGTGCACCGCCACGCCGTCGTCGCGCAAGCGCTTGGCCCACTCCTCGGTGAGCACGACCTGCGCGCGTTTCGCCTTGGCGTAGGCGACCGAGCCGCGGTAGCCGTCGGGACCGAGTTCGAGCGTGTCGACGTCGAGCTTCTGCGTGTACATCCCGCCCGACGTCACCCAGATCACGCGTGCCCCGGCACCCAGGAGGGGTCCCAGCTCGCGCGTCAGGAGATGCGGCGCGAGGACCATCGTGGCGAAGGTGACCTCGTGGCCCTGCGGCGTCTCGCGCCGCTCGGTCAGGAGGGCCCCGGCGTTG
Source organism: Actinomycetota bacterium (assembly GCA_039933515.1). Taxonomy (GTDB): domain Bacteria; phylum Actinomycetota; class UBA4738; order UBA4738; family HRBIN12; genus JAOUEA01. The sequence continues at coordinate 1,227 of JBDTNY010000102.1, read as the reverse complement.
TGCACGAGCACGTCGAGCCGCGGTTCTCGCTCCGAGATCTCGCTGGCCACCCGCCGGGTCGCATCGAGATCCCCGAGGTCCGCCAGGTAGACGCCCACGTCGTCGTTGCCGGTCTGGGACACGATCGCGACGCGCGCGGCCTCCGCCCTGTCGGCGGAGCGCCCGAGCAGCCGCACCGACGCGCCCATGCGCGCGAACGTGGTCGCGGCCTCGAGCCCCAGCCCCGAGGTCGCCCCCGTGACCAGCACGATCTTCCCGTCGATCCGGCGATCGGTCAGGTCCTCCCACGAGAAGAGCCGCCGCCGCGCCTCGTAGCCGAGCTTCGTGAAGCTGCCGATCACGCTCGTCTCGAGCAGGCCGTCGGCCAGGTCGCGGAGGTCGGGCACGTCACGCATCACCCCACTACGGAACCACATCGGCCCGGGAACGACGACGGCCCGCCGCGCGGAGCGCGGCGGGCCGTGACGTGCGCGGTCGGTTCAGACGACGCGGACGCTCGATGCCTGCGGGCCTTTCTGGCCCTGCGTGACCTCGAACTCCACCGCCTGGCCCTCTTCCAGGTTGCGGTACCCCTCGCCTTCGATCGAGCTGAAATGCACGAAGACGTCGGGTCCGTCCGTCGGAGTGATGAAGCCGAACCCCTTCTCGGAGCTGAACCACTTCACGGTGCCGGTTGCCATGGGCGTTCCCCTCCTTTCTCGGCCGTTGCGGACCTGATGCAGTGGTACCTGTCCGTCGGCCTCCGACGCGAACGTCGGGAGGGAGCTGCTCGAGTGACAACTGCGGTGAGTGACGACTGCGATGCGATGAACCCTCGGGGCGAGAGGATAGCGGGCGGGCCTCGCGCACGCCAGCCCATCGCTCCATGGGAGCATCTCGGCATGCGCATCTCGCTGCGTCCCCTCGCCGCCGCCGACGTCGACGCGATGCTGGCATGGCGCTACGACCCGCCTTACGACATGTACGACCACGACGCCGATCCCAGCGACGTGGAGCTGATGCGGGCCGCGGTGGTCTCGGGCGAGGGATGGTATGCGGCCGACGACATCGAGACCGGCGAGCTCGTAGGCTTCTTCGAGTTCGTGGGGGCCGCCGACGAGATCGACGTCGGGCTGGGTCTGCGTCCCGACCTCACGGGCAGGGGACTGGGCGCCGGATTCCTCCGGCAGGGGCTGTCGTTCGCCCGGGATCGGTGGTCGCCGGTCTCGTTCGCCCTCGACGTGTTCG
>JBDTNY010000101.1:0-24147 GCA_039933515.1 Actinomycetota bacterium | reverse complement strand
CCGAGTACGCCTTCTGGCACGTGCTCGCCCGCGATGTCGCCTACGCGCAGCTCCCCCGAGCCTCAAGAGCATCCAAACACGTGGCCGCGGCAGCATGGCTCGAGTCCAAGGCCCCCGAACGGCTCGAGGACCTCGCTGAAGTTCTCGCCTACCACTACACCTCCGCGTGGGAACTCGCGAAGGCAGCCGGACAGGCCGAGCAGGCGTCGGAACTTGAGGCGCCGACCTTGCGGTTCCTCACCCTCGCCGGAGAGCGCGCGCTGGAGCTCGACAACGCAGCGGCCTTGGACGCCTTCGAGCACATCTTGATCCTCACTCCGGCAGGACATCCCGAACGCGCTGAGGCGCTCGCGCACTTCGGCGAGGCTGCGCTCGAATCTCGGCGCTTCTCGGATGCGGCCGTCGCGCTTGAGGAGGCGATCACCCTGTTCCGCGGCCGGGGCGACATCCTCGGTGCCGTCCGTGCGATGGACACCCTGCGGTTCGTGCTCCAATGGTTGAATGATCCCAGGCGCTTCGAACTCGACGACGAGGCCCTCGCCCTCCTCGAACCGCTCCCGCCAGGACCCGAGCTCATCGAGGCCCTCTCGAACGTCGCGGCCGACGCGATTAACATTCACGGCAAGCCCCAGGAAGGACTCATGCTCGCTGACCGAGCGATCAGGGTCGCTTCCGATCTCGGTCTTCCTCGTCCCGCCACTGCTCTCGGGATCCGAGGGATGGCTCGGTGCACGCTCGGGGACGCCGGTGGCGTGCAGGACGGCCGCGAAGCGCTCCGGCTCGCCATCCAGACCGGACAGAGCCGAGAGGCAGCCGCCATCTACACCGACTTCTGTATCACGATGCGGAGCTTCGAAGGGCCCAGGGCGGCCCTTAGCACCTTCAGTGAGGGGCTCGGATTCGCCGAGGCGCGCGGGCTGAAGCTCATGGTCCTGTGGATGCGGACGACCGCGCTTCCCGCAAGGCTCGGCGCCGGGGAGCTCACCGAAACGCTCGCGGAGGCCGCCACGCTCGGCGCGCATGCCGAGGCGGCGGGGGATGAATTCGACCTCGTTGAGATCCGTGGGGTGCAAGCGATCGCGCTCACCTACCGGGGTCATGCCCCGGAAGCCGCTTCGTTCCTAGACCCTCTTGCTGAAGCGGCACGGCGACCCGGACGTGCCGACTTCATCCTTGGCGGACTGGGCGCGGTGGCGATCGTACGGGCTGCGCTCGGAGAGATCGATGCCGCCGCCGCACTCCTGGGCGAGATCGAGTCGACCCCGGATCTAGGCGGGCCATCGGAGCTCGCCGTCTACGTGCCCGCGATCGTGCGAGCGGCGCTGCGGATCGGTGAGCCAGAACTTGCCGAGCGGCTCGTGGGTCACCTCAGACCCCGCTTCCCCTACGCCGAGCACGCTTTGGTCGCGGTGGGTGCCGCGCTCGCCGAGGCACGAGGGGAGACCGAGACTGCCACCGATGCCTACGCCGATGCCGCCGCGCGCTGGACGGACTTCGGGGTCGTGCCGGAGCAGGGCTTCGCGCTGCTGGGCCAGGGCCGGTGCCTCCTGGAGCTCTCGCGTCCGGGCGAGTCCGCCGCGGTCCTGCAGCAGGCCCGCGAGATCTTCACCGGCTGCGGGATGCGCCCCGCCCTGGAAGAGACCGACGCCCTCCTTGCGAAGGCCACCGCCCTCAGCTCCTGAGACGCCCATCCAAAACCCATCCATATCGGCGGGAGCCGGCGGCACCAGGCAACACGAGACGGCACGAACCTCCTGCAAACCCGCCGTTCAGCGGACTGGGAAGCACGACGCAGCACGAGGCAACACGGAAGCCGTAGAAGTTCGAATCCCACCCCGGGCACCAAGCGGATTCGATCTGGCGCGATGGGCGTCCTTCCCCTTCGCAACCGACGGGCGGTAGGGTCAGGCATGTCCTCCCCTGTCCCTCTTCCTGTCTGCCGCCGCACCGTGAGGACGCTCCTGCTCGTGCTGGTGATTGCGCTGGTGATGCCCGTTGCGGCGTCGGCGGAACGACCGCCGGATCCGTGCGGCGGACTCGAAGCTGTTGCGTTCGCCCGCTCCCATCTGTGCACGCACGGAGCCGACGCAGCTCCGACGGCGATCGACATCCGTAGGGCGGAGGCCGCCGTGCGCGACCCCTCGGCTCCGGCTCCCTGCGTCAAGACGGCGACCGAGACGAACTACACCGCCGGTCAACGCGTCCGCGTCTTGTACGGGGTGCCGAGCGACCGCGTCCCTTCGAGCGCGAACCGGGCGCTGATCCCCCGATGGCTCGCCCAGGCATCGGATGCGCTCCGGGCATCCGGGGGGAGCCAGGAGTACCGCTTCTACTGCACTGGGAGCCCTGCCACGGTGGCTGTCCCCACCGTGGTGCTCGATCCGATCGGGGCCGACGGTCTGTTCACCTTCGAGGACCTGGCAGCGTCGTTGAGCAGGCTCGGCTTCACCAACGCGAATATGGACTACGCGGTGTTCGTGGATCAGTTGGGAGGGGCGTACCCGTACGCCGGGCAGGGCTCGTCCGAGTTCGATACCCAACCGGAGCCAGCGCTGAACACGAACAACGACGGGTCGATCGGCAAGCTCGCGCTGATCAAGCTCGACCCCGGTTCAGGTGACTACGGCGCGCTGGCCTTCATGCACGAAGTCGGTCACAACCTGGGCGCGGTGCAACTCAACGCGCCGCATTCCTCGGGCGGCGCCCACTGCTTCGATGAGTACGACACGATGTGCTACTACGACGGCGGCTCGTATTTCACCGACGGGGGCCAGATCCAGTATCTGTGCCCGACCGAGGTGAACCCCACCTCGATCTGGGACTGCGGGAAAGACGACTACTACAACGCGACGCAGGTCGTCGTGAACACGGGCGGGTCGTATCTGGAGGCGAACTGGAACCTTGCGCGCTCTTCTTGGTTCAGTCCGGTCGTGGGCGGTCCGCCCGTGGTGACGACGCCGATGTTCTCGTTCGCCGGTGGGGCGGTCACCTCGACCAAGACCATCAAAGTGATGGCGACGTGGATCGCCAACGACTCAGACGGCATCGCGTCCCAGCGGCTGCAGATGCGGACCGGCGGCGGTGCCTGGATGACGCTCGCGGTCGGGGCGAGCGCCAGGTCGTATGCGACGCCGATCGAGTTCCCGTCCGGCCCCTACAACGTCCGCGTGCGTGCGACCGACAATCAGGGCCACGTCAGTCCGTGGGCCAAGGGACGCCCGTTCAGCCTCACGCAACCCGAGCCCACCTATTCGGGAACGTGGAACACCGTGACGGGTGCGGCCTTCGTCGACGGGACGTCGCGGTACTCCACCTCGCAGGGCTACGCCGCGTTGAAGACGTTCACCGGCCGCGCGTTCGCCTGGGTGGGCAGCAAGGGACCGGAGTTCGGCGCCTCCATCGTCGCGACCGATGGCGTGGGGATCACCGCGACGCAGCAAGCGGCCACCGCCCAGTACCGGATGGTCATCCAGCGCTCCGGTTGGGGGATCGACGGTCCCCATAGCGTCTGGGTCAACTGCGACGCGACCGCGGGTCACCCTCGCTGCGACGTGGATGCGTTCGTGGTGATGGTCTAAGCAGCGCGCGGCGGCTAGCCGCCGGCGAACGCCTTGCTCGTGAGCTCCACGGCGTAGCCGCCGCCGTCGGCCACGAGCGAGGTGCCCGTCACGATCGACGACTCGTCCGACGCGAGGAACAAGCAGCAGGCCGCCATCTCCTCCGCGGTCCCGGCGCGCCGCATCGGCACGTCGACGGTGGCGAGGTCGTAGGCCCCCTGACGGGTCAACCCTTTCGCGGTGCCGAGCTCGTCCATCGCGTCGTCGCCCATCGGGGTGACGACCCACCCGGGGCACAACGCGTTGGCGCGGATCCCGCGAGCGCCGTAGTCGACCGCGATCGCGCGGGCCAGGGCGATCAGCCCAGCCTTCGAAACGTCGTACGCCGCGGAGTCCGGGGCCGCCGCCATGCCGTTGACGCTCGCCACCAGAACGATCGACCCGCCGCCACGCTCCAGCATCACCGGCAGCGCGGCGCGCGTCAGCATCATCGGCCCGTGGAGGTTCGTGTCGAACGTTCGGCGCCATCCCTCGTCATCGATGTCGCCCACCGATCCTCCCTCGGCGCCACCGGCGCTCGTGACGAGCACGTCGACGCCGCCGAAGGCCGAGACGGCGGCGGCCACGGCCTCGGCCGCGTGGGCCGGATCGCCCGCGTCGCCGGCGATGGCCACGCCGCCGACCTCGGCCGCCACCGCCGCGATCGGCTCGGGACGCCGGCCCGTGACGACGACCTTCGCCCCTTCACGCGCGAACAGCCTGGCGGCTGCGGCACCGATCCCGGAACCGCCGCCGGTGATGATCGCGACCTTGTGCTCGAGTCTCATCAGGGTCCCCGTTTCGTCCAGCGCAGTCTGACCCATCGGGCGGCCGAGGGCTGGCTCAGGCTGGAACGACGAGGTGCGCCGATACCTGCTCACGCGCCGTCCGACGCACCCGCAGGCACCGGTCGACGTGGAACCGGCGAAGCGTGCGCTGTTCCTTATCCGGGAGATCGGGTGCGGCCTCGGCCGTGGGCACGAGTTCCGGGCGGTCGATCATGTACGTGATCCCGTCGGCCACGATCGTCGCGGCGCCGCTGGCGAGCACGTTCTTCAGCCAGTCCGTCTCCGGCCCGTAGGGCAGCGCGATCACGAACCCCCGCTCGCTCGGGAACACCTGGACGGGCGTCTCGTATCGACGCCCCGTCTTCCGCCCGACGTGCCGGACCACCGACGCGTACGCCCCCGGAGCGCCGGCATCTTCCATCGCGCGCGGGTTCGTGAACGGGCGGTTGAAGCGGCGGACGGCGTTCAACACGGGACGGGACTTGGTCCGCATCCCGACGAAGAAGACGATCCCGGCCGCGAGGAACGCCAGCAGCAGGCCGAGGAGGATGAGTACTGCTGTCAACATAGCTTTCTCCTTCCTCAGCGTCGAAGGTTCCGCTCGTAGGAGCCGACGCCCACTCGAACCAACAGATCCGCGACGGGCGGGCGACGCTGCCGCCAGCATGTCATCGCGCCCGGGAGGGGCCAACGGTCCATCGTCACCGGCCGCCCGGGACCCCGTTCGGTTGACCGTCCGGCGCGGCCTCGCGTACCCTGCGCGCGTCCCCGGCTGATCGGAAGACACGAGTCCGTTGACCTGCCCGAGCGAGAGGCCTGACCCGTGATCTCCTGGCTGATCCTCGTCGTCGCCACGCTTGCTGCGGGCCTGTTGGCCGCTGCCGGATGCATCAAGCTCGCGCGGCCGCTGCCGACCGCCCGGGCGATGTATGCCGCGGGCCTGCCCGGACCTGTCTGGGCGGTACGCGGCCTCGGCCTCGCCGAGGTCGTGGTGGGCGTCTGGTTCCTGGTGGCCCCGTCGGCGCCGCTCGCGGTCGCGCTCGGCTCGACCTATCTCGTCTTCGCGGCGTTCGTGGCGTACCTGGTGGCGGCGCACCCCGAGGCGGCGTCATGCGGATGCGCGGGGAGCAAGGACGTGCCGCCCAGCCGCCTGCACGCGGCCATGAACCTGTTCGCGGCGGTGGGGTCGTTCGCCTCCCTGATCAGGCCGCCGACGGGCATGGGGGCGACCCTCACGAACTTGGGTCCGGCGTCGCTGCCGTTCGCGCTCGGCCTCGCGGTCGCGGCCGCGCTGGCGGTCGTGGCCACGACCGACCTGCCGCCTGCCCTTGCTGCGTACCGGAGGCCCCAGGGGCACCCGGTCGAGGCCGACCACGACCGCCATGCCCGGGCGGACACCGCCCTCGCCTCGGTGGGCGTGGGCGCGCTGCACCCCAGCCTGTGGCCGGGGATCGATCCCGACGAACTCCGCGCCGCCGCCGCGCCCGTGGAGGACGCCCGTGGCTAGCTGGGTCGACCGGCTCGCGACGTTCGTTGCCCGTGAGGGCCAGGACGAGGGCGGCTTCTCGAAGGTGGCCGTCGCCGCGGCAGCGTTGGCGGTTGCGCCCGTGGCATTGGCGACCAAGCCGGTCAGCGCGCGAGAGGTGCTCAACCGCAAGTGCGCCGACTGTCCGCCCGGGAGCCGATGCTGCGGCGGGTATACCGCGTTCTGCTGCACGCTGCCCGGCGGCGACAACTTCGGGTGTCCCGATGGCATGTACGTCGGCGGCTGGTGGCAGTGCAACTACGGTGGCACGGGTCTGTGCGGCACGACCAACCTGCGGTACTACATGGACTGCAACACGCTCCCCGGCGTCAACTGCCCCGGCGGCTGCCACTGCGGTGCCGACGACTGCGACAACTTCAAGACGTGCTGCATCAACTTCCGCTACGGGCAGTGCAACACGCAGATCGGCGGGACGGGCACGATCATGTGCCGCCTGGTCACGTGCATCATCCCGTGCCGGATCGACTGCCTGAACTGCAACTGCTCGGCGGCCTACGACCAGTACACGTGCCAGATGGAGGCGGGGTGCCTGTGAGCGGCGGGGCCGTCCTCGCGCTGGATCGGGTCAGTGCGCTCACCGCGATCGTCGCGGTGGAGACCGTCGTGCTGGCCCTCCTCGCCCTGGTAACGGTGGGTCTGTTGCGCAGTCACGCCGAGCTGCTTCGCAGGTTGCCCGACGACGCCCACGACGGCCACGCCCATGCCGACGACGCGCACGGGTTCGAACCGGCCGCGCATCCCGCGGGCGCCACGATCCCCTCCCACTTGCCGGGCCCGCGCGGCGCCGCCACGCCCGTCGTGGACATCTCGGGTCCCACGCTGGACGGCTCGCAGATCTCGATCTCGCCCGCGAAGACCGACACCCTGGTCGCGTTCCTCTCGAGCGGCTGCCTGACGTGCAAGACCTTCTGGGACGGGCTACAACCCGCGCGACGCGACGCCCTCCCCGGTGGCGCTCGGCTCGTCGTCGTGGTGAAGGATCGCGCCAAGGAGAGCCCGTCGCGTCTGCGCGACCTTGCGCCGCCCGACCTGCCCGTCGTGATGTCGTCGAAGGCCTGGGACGACTACGGCGTGACGATGTCGCCGTACTTCCTGTTCGTGGGGGCGTCGTCGGGGACCGTGCGGTCCGAAGGCGCGGCCTCGTCGTGGGAGCAGGTGCGGACGCTCCTGACCGACTCGATCGAGGACGAGCGCCTGGCGATGGAAGCGGCGGCGCGTGACCGCTGACGTGTCCGGCGCGGTGGTGGTGGCCGGCGTGATCCTGGCGATGGTGGCTGCGGTGCGCGCCACCTGGTCGCCCTGAGGCGCGTCGATGCTGGGCAGCATCACCCCGCTCGGCGAGCGGGGCCGGAACCGGAGATGGGGGATCACCGTCACGACTTACGTGATCGGCTCGGCGCTGGGGGGCGTGGCGATCGCTGCTGCGCTCGGAGGGCTCGGCGCGGCGATCGGGCTCGGCGACCTGAGCGTGGCCGCCCGGCTCGGCACCCTCGCGGCGATGGTAATTCTAGGACTCGCGTTCGACCTGCATCTCGGCGGGTCGCATCTGCCCTCGGTCCGGCGTCAGGTGAACGAGGAATGGATGGTGCGATACCGAAGCTGGGTCTACGGGTTGGGGTTCGGCGTGCAGCTGGGGCTGGGCGTCGTCACGATCGTCACGACGTCGGCGATCTACGCGATGCTGCTGGCGGCGACGCTGAGCGGCTCCGCGGCCACGGGCGCCCTGATCGGCGGCGTGTTCGGGTTCGTACGGGCGGCGATCGTCTTCACGGTGGCCGGCGTGCAGCGACCCGAGCAGCTCGGCAAAGCCGACGTGTTGCTGCGGCGCTGGGACGGGTGGACGCGGCGCGCGGCCGTGGGCGTCTCGGGCGCTCTGAGCGTGGCCCTCACGGTGGGGGCGGTGCGATGACCCGTCTGTCGTCGCACGGCATGGCGATCGACGTCCCGAAGGGCTGGGAGGGAAGGATCTTCGTGCCCGACCTGGACCCGCCCGCGATCAACCTGCCGATCCTGCACCTGACCGACACGGTGCTCACCGTGGAGCGGAGCAGCTACGCGCCCGAGCTCGCCGCGCGAGCGGGCGGCGAGGGCACCCTGCTGGCGCTGCTGGAGTTCGACCACACGCTCGCCGACGTGGGCCTCTATGCCCCGCGGGGTCTGCACCTGCCCCTCGAGCGCGACCGATTCCATCGCAAGGCGCTCCAATTCCCCAGCCGCGTGCAGGAAGGCCACCAGCGGTTCTTCTCCACGGGGGGGCGCGCGTTCTGCTTGTACGTGGTGCTGGGCACGGGCCGCGGCGTCGAGGGACGACTCGCCGACGTGAATCGGGGCCTGGCCTCGCTCGAGATCGAACCGTGGAAGGTGGGGGTGTGACCGGCCTGTGGATCGCGGTGACCGCCCTGGCGCTGGCGGTGGTGTTCCTGGCGCTGGTGCTGGCGGGTGCGGTCCGTCGGCTCGACAAGCTCCGCGCAGCGGTCGGCGAGCTCTCGGACCAGCTTGATCCCCCGGACGGCGCGGTGAGCGGGGTCGCCCACCCCCCGTCGGGACTGCCGCTGGGCGCCGCGGCGCCGATGATCGAGGGCGACCGCATCGACGGCGGACGGTGGTCGTCGGCCGCATGGGCGGGGCGCAAGCACCTCGTCGCCTTTGCGGATCCCGGATGCTTCGCGTGCGACGATCTGGTGCCCGCCCTGGTCGCGGGGGCGGCCGCAGGCGAGATCGTGCCCACCGTGGTGATCGGCGCGGCCGACCCCGGCGCCTGGCCCGCGAGCTGGCGGTCCCCGTCGGGTGCGCAGGAGTGTGTCGTCGTCCTCACCGACGCCGGCGAGGCGATCGCCGCCACGTTCGACTCGGGATTCACGCCGCACGTCTTCGTGATCGACGAAGGCGGGGCCGTCACGGGGAAGGGACCGGCGGACTCGATGGAGGCCGTTCGGACCCTGCTGCGAGCATCCGAAGGGGTCAGGATCGTGCGACCGGGGGCGAACGGTGCCTAGCCGGCCCGGGTATCCGGGCGAGCCGCACCTCGAGCCGCTGACGTTCAGTCGCCGCGGGTTCTTCGCACGCACGTCGACCGCCGCGCTGGCCGCCTTCGCGATCGTCGCGGGGGCGCCTGGCGTCGCGCGGGCGAGCGAGGACGGCCCGACAGATCCGCCCTCGCCGGGCGCGCTAGCCCGCCCGGAGCCGCCTCCCTGCCGGGTCCGGTGCGAGCCCGTGACGAAGACCGGGTGCGCCTGCGGCGGCTTCCTCTATCGATGTCGCGGCTGCGGCACGTCGTTCCACGCGTGCATCGACGGCAAGCCGTTCACATGGGTGTGTCTCCGCCGGAGCTGCTGATCGTCGCGCGGCTCAGGTGGAACGCGCGGACCGGCCTAAGACGCGGTACGAGGTCCAGGTGTTCGTGCGCCCGAGCCAGGTGAACCAGCGTAGACCCGACGGTCCGTCGGCCTGCAGCGACACCGCCTCGTTCACGCGCGAGGTCCTCGTCGCGCGGGCGATCGTCCTGCGGCTGGACCAGCTGGCGCCGCCGTCGGACGATTCGCGGTAGATGACGTCGATCCGGGCGCCCTTGGCGTCGGGGCGCAGGCACGGATCCTTCACGCCCGGACGCGACCGGCACGCCGCGTAGGCAGCCGCGAGCCCGTCGGCCCCGAACGGGGCGATCGAGGCGCCGGTGGCCCCGGCCCAGCGATGACCGCTCGCGGTCACTGGCCAGGGACCGTCCACGTCGACCTGTCCTGAGAGCGTGACACCGTCGAACACGCGGGCCGCCACGCCGGTCGCGGTCGTGTAGCCGACGGCCACTCGATCGGAGACTCCGTCGTCGGCGCCCCGGACCACCGGGTAGCGGTTGCCGTCGTTCGGGCTCGCGCCCGAGATCCGGGTCGGGGTCGGCGTCGCGCTCCAGTCGTCGCCGCCGGTGTCGGAGGTCAGTGCGACCTGGCGTCCTCCCGGAGCCGCGAACCATGCCGCGAGCAGGTTCGACCCGGAGGCGCCGATCGCTGGGTAGCCGGCGAAGCCCTCGGGCGATGCGCGTCCCGACGTGGTGGTGCCGATCGTCGTGGTAGTCCAGGAGGCGCCGGCGTCGGCCGAGGTCGCCATCCGGATCGCCCCTGTGTCGGCGGCCGTCCATACGACCCAGACGGCGCTGCCAGAGGCGGCCACGACCGGGTAGTCGGCCCGCGTCGTGACGCCGCTCAGGGCGACGGGAGCCGACCATGAGCCGCCCTGCTGCGATCCGACGCGGATCCAGACGCGGCGCGGCGCCTTCGGCCGGTACTTGAGATAGCTGGTCTGCGTGGCCCAGGCCACGTAGACGCGCGTGCCGGCGGTGGCGATCGACGGACGCACCGCGTGGGCGCCGGCGGGCGAGACGCGCTTGGGGTCGGACCAGCGTGGCGCGCTCGCGATCTGACTGCGCTGCCAGAACACGCTCACGAAGGGCCCGCTATCGGTGGCGCAGGCACCGGTGGGCGGCGGGCAGTCGCTGACCCCTGCGGTGTGGAGGTAGGCGTCGGACCGGCCGATCGCGTTCCCGACGGTCCACGAGGAGGGCGCCGAGACGCGGCGCGGAGGGGTCAGGTCGATCGCGGCCAGGGCGGCAGCCGGTGCGGCGGCCAGCATCGCGGCCGCGGTCGCCGTTACCGTGAACGGTCTCAGGATGCTGCGCAACGCAGGCATGCGGACAGGATGCCACGTGCCGAGGCCCTCAGCGTCCCTCAGGGGATCACGGGCGGATCGGTGGGACTGGGATCCGGGCTGGGAGACGGGGTGACGGATGGTCCGGGTTCCGGAGACGGCGAGGGCAGCGGTGAGGGCGAAGGCGGCGGGGGCGGTGGGGTCCCCCCTCCGCCACCCGTGCCGGTTCCTCCGCCCGCGCCGGTGGTGGCGGGCGGACTTGTGTGCGACGGCGCGCCCGTCGGGCTCCAGCTGGGGAACCAAGGGGATTGCCGCGGCGACGGCTCGGGGCTGTACGTTGCGGACCAGTTGGGCGCCCACGTCACCGGCGGCACCGCGTCGATCACGGCCGGCGACAGGGAGGGCGCGGGGGTGTAGTTCGCCAGGGCGTACTGCTGAGGAGCGTCCTTCGTCAGCAGCTCGAACGCGATCGCGCTCACGATGAGGAGACACACGCCGATACCGGCGCGGATGATCGTGCGTTCGCGAGGGGGTTCGAGCCTCATCCAGCGCTAAGACTACCGGGCTTTCGGCCTAGGTCACACGACCTAACGCGGATCGGTTCGACAAGAAACCGAGACTCGGCCTCATGTACGGGGATCGACCACCCCCGGGCGACCGCCGCTGATCCCGGGGAAGATATCCGCAACGGTGCTTGCACCACACCGATTCTCGAGGATCTCGGCGAGGATCGTCCGATAGTCGGTCGTCGCGTTCAGGTCGCCGTCGATCAGGTCCCCGGGCGCGAGTCCTGGCCACGTGCCGTGGACCTGGCCGCCCTTGACCCCGCCACCCAGCATGAGCACCGCCTGGCCGAACCCGTGATCGGTGCCGCCCGAGCCGTTCTCTTCGACCCGGCGCCCGAACTCCGTGAGGGTCACCAGCGTGACGCCGTCCAATCCCGCGCCCATGTCCGCGCCGAACGCGGCCAACGCCTCGCTCAGCTCGGTGAGGTGATCGTGCATCCATCCGGCGTCGACCGACCCCTGGCCCACGTGCATGTCCCAGTCGCCGTAGTCGACGGCGGCCACCTGCAGGCCGACGCCGGCCTTGATCAGCCGGGCGACATCCTTCAGCGCGTCGCCGAGTCCCGTATCGGGATAGACCGCGCCGTTCGCCGGGGTGTAGCCCGCGGCCTGCAGGTTGGCTGCTGTGCCGATCGCACCGAGCGCCGTCGCGGCCGGGGATGCCAGCAGTTCAGGCGCGTCCGCGTGCAGGCTGCCGAGCGCGGTGTTCCACCGGGCGAGCTCGGTCGCATCCCACGCGCCGCTCAGCTCGAACGAATCCACCGACCACATCGCGAGCTCCTGGCTCGGTCCGAGGAACGCCGACGATGCCGTGTTCGAGCCGAGCTGCGACGCCTGGAAGGCGGTGCCGGTGTCGCGTAGCCCGAGCACGCGATCGAGCCAGCCGGTGCGTAGCGACGATCCGGGCGCCGCACGCTCCATCTCCTCCATGGCCGAGAAGTGCGAGCGATTCGGCTCAGCCATCCCGACGGCATGGATCACGCCGAAATCACCCGCGTCGAAGAAGGGCTTGAGCGGAGCCATCGCCGGATGCATGCCGAAGATCCCCCCGAGCGGCAGCAGCTGCCCTTGCGGGATCGCGATGTTCGGCCGCCACGTCGCGTAGTCGGCGTCGCCCGTGGGCACGATCGCCTGCAGGCTGTCGAACCCGCCCCGCAGCGAGAGGACGACCAGCACGTCGCCGTCGTACGGCGTGTCCGCGAAGGCCATACGGGTGAACATGCCTTCGGAGGCCAGCCCGGCGACGAGGCCCGCGACCCCCGAGGCCTTCAGGAACGAACGGCGTGAGAGCTCCGGCCCCGCCGGGCAGCCACAGTCCCTGCGCGTGGGGCTCACAGGTGGTTCGTGCGTGTCCATGCGATCACCTGATCCCGTGGTAAGGCGAGTCGAGGATGATCGCCACGAGGTACGGAAGGCGCCAGGTCACGGCCGCGTCGCCCCGGGTGAGCGCGCTGCCCGCCGTCTTGCCGAGGAACGTCAGCACCGCGTCGCGATGCGCCGGTGCAAGCTTGCGGAACACGAGCTTGTGCGCCACCGCGTCGACGAGGCCTCCGTAGGTCGGCGGCAGCGGCCGCGGCAGCACGGTGTCCTTGAGCGGCGGCAGCTGCAGCGCGTCGGGCCACCAGTGTGCAGCGAGCGAGACGTGGGTGTTCCAGCTGTTCAGCGTGCCGCCGGCCGACGTCCAGGCCGATGCGACATCGGGGTACCCGTTGGGTTGCTTCCACGCCATCGGCGCATGGCTGAGTCCCTCGATCATCCAGGAGAGACCCTGGAGCCCGTTTGTGCCGCTCGCGTCGGGCTGGATCCCGAGGATCCTGAGCGTCGCGACCACGTCCTCCATCGGGCGGCGCACCTTCGTCCCGACCGCCCCCGCGAAGGCCTTCGAGCGGAAGAGCAGGTGGAGCACAGGCGCGATCGCGGTGTCGTGGTCGAGATAGGCCTTCGCGAGCCTGTCGACGAGTGCCGGCTGCGGCTCGTCGCTCACGAACCGCTCGCAGAGCTTCGTCGCGATCCGAACGGCGGTCGACGGGTGGTGGGCGAGATGGTCCACGAAGTCGAGCCCGACGTCGTAGCCGCCGTTGGCCGTGCCGTTGGGCGCCGACCAGCCGACCAAGCTGACGGGGCCCACGTAATGGTTCCACTTGTCGTACGCGAACTCGCCCGTGTCCCACGAGATGCCGAACCCGGTCATCACCAGGGTCGACTGACGCATGTCCTCTTCGTCGTAGCCGCCGGCGAGGCCGAGGGTGTGGAGCTCGAGGAGCTCGCGTCCGTAGTTCTCGTTCGGATTGTCCTTCGTGGACTCCGCGTTGTTGAGATACATCATCATCGCCGGGTGCGTCGCCGAGGCCTTCAGCATCTGCGAGAACTTCCCGAGGGCGAACTTCCTGATCACGCGGCGGTCGTAGTCGTGCCGCGACCACCACACGTTGTCGCTCGGGTTGGTCACGTTCAGATGGTTCGACCAGAAATCGACCATGATCTCCAAGAGCTGCCGCTCGCTCCAGGCCGCGCGCAAGATCGCGGCCTGTCCCAGCTCGAACATCAGGTCCCACGACCCGCCGATCGTCCGGTATGCCTCGGCGACGCCAAGCGTCAGGTTGGGGTAGCGCGAGGCGACGACGTCCTCGACGAACGCGTCGTCGATTCCGGCCGGGTCGAGCTGCCGATCGAGCCACGCGCTCGACCCCATGCGCCGGATCGATCGCAGCGAGCGGGCCGTGGGGCCGTACGTCGCGCGGCGGAGCAGGTGCAGGTCCGGGTCCGTCGGCACGAAGGTGCCCGCGGCGGCGGCAGGCGGCGAAGCGAGCAGGGCCGGGAGCACTCCCGTGCCCCCGGCCACCGCCCCCAACGCCGCGGTCCGGATGAACGCCCGCCGCCCGAATCGGCTCGCGTCCTCCGCCGATCGATCGGCGATCCCCCTCATCAGGGATAGCTATCGGCGGATGACCCTCTCGGTCTTGACGGCCACGCAGCGGTTTTCGACCGAAGACCTACCAGGTGGGGCCGTAGGTCTGGGTGTCCGTGCTATCGCATGCGGACGCTCCCGCGAAGCTCGCGCCGCCGCCGTCGGCCTCGCGCAGGTAGAAGCACGTGCCCGACGAGCTCATCGTGGAGATGAAGATCTCGTTGGGTCCCGCGTGGAAGTGGAGGTACACGACGCCCACCGACAGAGGCGTGTCGCCTGCGACGTAGGCGATCGCTGCCTCGATCGCCGACATGGCGCTCGCGTCGGTCGTGTAGGTGAGCGTGTCGGTGAAGTACGCGCGTTCGGCGGTGAACGCGTTGCGGATATCGGCCTGGGCCGCGCGGTCTTGCGCCCGGATCTGCGCGCCCAGGAGCGTGGGCAGGCCGATCCCGACCAAGATCCCGATCAGCAGGACGACCACCATCAGCTCGATCATGGTGAAGCCCCGATCCTCGGCCGGTCGGGTCACGGGTTTCATCCAAGAGATATCGGCAGATCGCCACGACGGACTAGCTACCCTCGAACGGGTAGAACCGGTCGGTAACGCACGGAGGCCGGGTCGAAGGACCCGGCTTCCGTGCGTGATCTGCAACTGCAGGGGTGTGAGGTCAGTCGCAGATGTCGCTGATGTCGCAGATCTCGATGTCGTCCCCGCCGCCGCCGCTCACGTCGTCGGAACCCTCGCCGCCGTCGATCGAGTCGTCGCCCTGGTCACCGTCGATGACATCGTCGCCGCTTCCGCCGTCGATCTCGTCGGAGCCGTTCCCGCCGGAGATGTCGTCATCGCCCTGCTCGCCGCTGATCACGTCGTCGTCACCGCCGCCGCTCAGGTCGTCGTTCCCGATGCCTCCGTCGACGATGTCGGCACCATCGCCGCCGCTCACGACGTCGTCGTCCGCGTTCCCGTCGAGGTCGTCGTCGCCGGCCCCGCCGGTCACGACATCATCCCCGGCGTTCCCGTCTTCGACGTCGTCGCCCGCGCCGCCGGACAGGTCGTCCATGCCCGCGCCACCGCTCAGCTCATCGCTGCCCGGGCCGCCGATCTCGTCGTCGGCGCCGTTGCCTCCGACGATCGTGTCGTCGCCGCCGCCGCCGCACAGCAGGTCGTTCCCGTCGAGGCCCTTGATCGTGTCGTTGCCGCCGAGGCCGGCGATCACGTCACGGTGTGCGGTACCAACCAGCACGTCGTGGCCGGCGGTGCCCACGAGGGTAGCCGTAACGCCGCCGCACGTGGGCGTGGAGTCACTGGCCGACGCGATCTGGAGATGCATCCCGTACGTGGCGGTGAGCGCCGCCACGACCGCCAGCCGCGCGGTGGTCGCCGTGACCCCTCGGATCGAGATCTTCTGCATGTACTGCTCCTTTCGGTGGCCGGGCTGCCTCGTGCACACGAGGCCCCGTGCTTTGCGCCCCCGCCTCGCGACGGGTTCGCCACTTTCGATGGACACCTGTGCATCGCTCGGAGCAGGCCGAAGTGCACGGGACCGAAAGGCGGGAAACGTGATCGCGACCGGGGGAGTCCGACCGGGTCAGTCGGCCGCGACGTCGGTGCTCGAGCCGGAGCCCTGGACATCGCCGGAGCCACTCGAATCGCCAGATCCCTGCGAATCGCCGGAGCCACTCGAATCGCCCGATCCCTGCGAATCGCCGGAGCCACTCGTGTCGCCCGATCCCTGCGAATCGCTCCCCTGCGAACCCCCGGATCCTTGGGAGTCGCCCGAATCGCCGGCGCCGCCCTGGGAGTCGCCAGAGCCTGGAGCCCCGCCGGGATCGTCGGTTCCCGTACCGGTCGTCGCCGAGCCCGAAGGGTGGCCGCCGGGGTGCGGGGCGAGCGGCGTCACGGCGCCGGGTCCCGATGCCCCTCCCGGGTAGCTGTTCTCCGTGTGACTCCCTAACAGGTGGCGGACACTCTCGCGCACCTGCGGCACCGCGGCTGCGGCCACGGTCGCGGACAGAAGGATCGCGGCGGCGACGAGCGCCACGAGGCGAGACGTCTGCCGTCGGGGCCGCAGCGCCACCACGGATCCCCTGGGTGGCAGCGACGCGCGCAGTTCGTCCCACGCTTCGTCGTCGTCGGCGACCGGCGAGACGCCGAGGTCGACCAGGCGGTCGTGCACCGACAGGATGCCGGCGGCCTCCGGGTGCCGCGTCTCCAGGGCCGCGCGGTCCATGTCGCCGTCGAGCCACCGGTCGAGATCCCGATCGAGCGTCATCGCTCGCCCTCCAGCCGGTCACGAAGGGTCTGAAGCGCTCGCCACTGCTTGGCGTTCACCGCGCCGATCGAGACGCCGAGCGCCTCCGCGACCTCGGGGTTGCGCAGGCCGAGCAGGTACTTCAGCTCGATCACCTGCCGCTGCTCGTCGGGGAGCCCGTCGATCGCTTCGGCGAGCATCATGCGGTCGTCCTCAGCGAACTCGACGATGGCATCCGGCAGTGTCTCCCGCGGGGTCGATCGGGCTTCGCGACGCACCTGGTCGACGATGACGTGCCGCGCGATGCCGTAGAGCCAGGCGACGAAGGGCACGCCGGTGGGCCGATAGGTCGGCAGGCCGGTCCATGCGCGCAGGAAGACCTCCGCGACGAGATCGTCGCCGTCGATACCGACATGCAGCCGGGCCATCCGCACGATGGCCGGCCGGTGGAGCCGGTAGAGCTGCCCGAACGCATCCTCGTCACCTCGCTGTGCGGCCTCGATCCATGCAAGCGCGGGATCCCACACCTCGTCGTAGGGCCGCGCTCTCATACGGACATCGGATGAGAGCCCTGAAATGTTCGGTGCGACGGCATGGTCGTTTCGGTTCATGTCGCTGAGGTATCGGCACCGGGTGCCCGCCAGGTGAGCGTGTCACCGACACCGCCAGGCGATCCGCGGGACGAGGAGCCTTCAGCCGCGGGCGAGCACGAGCTGGCTCACGTCGGTGCGTCCGCTCGCGAACCCGCCCTGGCAGTACGCCAGGTAGTAGCGCCACATCCGGCGGAAGGGCTCGTCGAACCCGAGCTCCGCGATCTGCGGCCAGGCCGCGTCGAACCGCTCGAGCCACGCGCCGAGCGTGCGCGCGTACGACGTGCCGTACTGGCCATCGGCGATCCAGGTGAGCCCGGCGGACTCGGAGAGACGTCGAAGCACGCCCGGCGAGGGGACCTGTCCACCCGGGAAGACGTATCGGCGCACGAAGTCGGGGTTCTCGTCAGACCATGTCCAGTGCCGATCGGCCACCGTGATGATCTGCAGACCGGCTCGTCCCCCGGGGACGAGGCGGTCGCCGACCACACCGAAGAACTCGGACCAGCGGTGGCCCGGGATCGATTCGATCATCTCGATCGACACCACGCGGTCGAATGTTCCCTCGGCCTCGCGGAAGTCCCGCAGCTCGACGCGGAGTCGGTCGGCGAGCCCCTCCTCGGCAGCAAGCTTCTCGACGTAGGTCGCCTGCTCGCGCGAGACCGTCATGGTCGTGACGTCGGCTCCGTGTTCCGCGGCCAGGAACGCCGCGAACCCGCCCCAGCCCGATCCGATCTCGAGGACCCGGTGACCCTGGCGGATGTCCGCGGCGGCGGCGAGCCGCCGGTACTTCTCGAGTTGGGCCGCCTCCAGGGTCGTCTCGTCGCTCGCGAACACAGCCGACGAGTAGGTCATGGACGGGTCGAGCCACGCTGCGTAGAAGTCGTTGCCGAGGTCGTAGTGATGGACGATGTCGCGCACCGGCCCGCGGGTCTCGAAGGCGCGCCCGATCTTCCGCCAGGCGGTGCGCAATCCCCGCTGCACCGAGTCGGGCACCTCGGTTCGATACGCCGGCTCCATGTGCAGCGATCCGAGCTCGATCAGGGCGGCGAGGTCGGGGGAGTCGTACCTGCCGTCGATATACGCGTCGGCCAGGGCGATCGCACCCATGGCCGCGAGTCGACGCAGGACCGAGGTGTCGTGCAGGTCGACCCGGGCCGTGGGTCCCTCGAGCGGTCCCGAGAACGCCCGCACGGTTCCGTCGGGCAGACGAACGATCAGCCGTCCGCAGCGCAGCCGTCCGCCGACGAAGCCGAGGATCGCGCGATCGATCGCTGATCCCGGGCCCGCGAAGAGGCGTTCGCTGGTCTGCATGCGGCTCATGCTCTCACGAGCCCCCCGCCGGGCGCGAGTCGCCGATCACGGTCACGTGGTGTGCCGGAGGCGTCCCACGGCGTCGGTACGGCGCGCCTTTCAGCCACAGGCGCACCGCCTGCACGTGGATCCCCAGGGTCACGCGCAGGGTGACGAGCGGATAGCGCACGAGCATCCACATGAGCGAGCGGCCGGTGAGGCGGCGTCGCGTGCCGGTGAGCGTCGCGACGAGCACCTGTCCGCCCGGCGCCAGCTCGCGAACGAGCACGGCGATGCGCTCGTCCGGGACCCGAGTGCGGAAGTCGTATCGGGCGGCCATGTCGATGAACGGAGACACGAACAGCTCCTTGTCGAACTCGGTACGGATCACCGCCCGGTCGTCTCCTGCGGGTACGGGCACCAGGTAGTCGTGGGACTCGCCGAACGTGTTCGAGACCTCGTAGAGGATCGCCCGCAGGTCGCCCGCCGGGCCGTGGCAGAACCACACCGACAGCGGGTTGAAGACGTACCCCAGCACTCGAGGCAGGCACAGCAGGCGTACCGGGCCACCCTCGAGATCGACGCCGGCCTCGGCGAGCCGCGCCTGGATCCACGGGAGAAGCGGCGATCCGTCGCGCGGGCCGTGGTCGCGATCGTGGAAGCTCACCAGCCCACGGCGGTTGTAGGCGAACCCGGGTATCGCGTGATCGAGCGCCGACAACTCGTCCAGGTCGAACAGCGCGTACCAGACCCCGTACGTGAACCGATGCCCAACCGGGAAGAAGCGTTGATGCATCACACTCGCCCCGAAGATCGCCGACGATCGGGTTCCCGACTGCGGGCGAGCGGCGAGCGTGGGCCGTGACTCGGTCATCACCATGACGCCGAACTCCCTCCCGTCCTCACGAGCGCAGCCGACGGGCGGGCGGGTGCGCCCCACCACGGCGCCGGGGCACCCAGCGATGCCGCCACCCCGAGGCCGGCCGTCAGCCCGTCCTCGTGGAACCCGTAACCGCAATAGCTGCCGGCGAACCACGTTCGGTCGACCCCTTGGATCGAGGGGAGCCGGCGCTGCGCATCGACCGCGGCACGGTCGAACGCGGGGTGGTGGTAGGTGTACTCGGCCACGATCCGCTCTGGTTCTCGGATCGGGTTCAGCGTCACGAGTACGGGATGCTCGGTCTCCAGGTTCTGGAGGCGGTTCATCCAGTAGGTGAGCGACACGAGGCGCGATGTCTCATCCGGACCGCCGTCGGCCAGATAGTTCCAGCTGGACCAGGCCCGGTGACGCACGGGCATCAGCGCCGGATCGCGATGGAGCACCGCGCGGTTCTCGCTGTACCCGAACGCCCCCAGCAGGCTGCGCTCCTGCGACGAGGCGTCGTCGCCCAGGATCGCGAGGGACGTGTCCGCGTGCGTGGCGAGCACCACGTGATCGAAGCGTTCCTGGTGACCGTTCGCGTCTCGCACGATGACGCCGTCGCTCAGCCGGACGATCGACGCGATCGGCGTGGCGAGCCGCACGTCGTCGAACGACGCCGCCACCCGTCGGACGTACTCGCGGCTCCCGCCCGAGACCGTGCGCCACGCAGGCCGTTGCAGCACGTCGAGCAGCCCGTGGTTGTCGAGGAAAGCCGCCATCGTCGCGGCGGGATACGAGCGCATCTCGTCGAGGCTGGACGACCAGATGCACGCGACCATCGGCAGCAGGAAGTCGTCACGGAGCGCATCGGAGAAGCCCCGTCGGGCGAGCCACTCCTCGGTGGACACGTCGGTCTCGGTCCCCACGAGCGCCTTGGCCTCCTTCGTGAAGCGGAAGATCTCTCTCACCATCGTGCGGTAGGAGCGCCGGAACAGGTTCGAAGGCTGCGCGAAGATCCCGAGGGCGCGGGCCTGATACTCGAACGAGCCACCGCCCCGCGAGACCGAGAACGACATATCGCTGGGCTCGGTGGGCACGTCGAGCGCGTGGAACAGCTGGACGAGGTTCGGGTAGTTCGCCTCGTTGTAGACGATGAAACCGGTGTCGACGGGGATCGTGCGCTGCCCGTCCTCGATGTCCACCGTGTGGGCGTGGCCCCCGAGGTAATCGCCGGACTCGAACACGGTGACATCGTGCACTCGCGAGAGCGCCCACGCGGCGCCCAACCCGGCGACTCCGGTTCCCACGACAGCGATCCTCACCAGTAGCTCCCTATCTCTCATCCGCACCTGCAGGTCTAGTTCGCAGCACGTACGCCCTCGGATGTCGGCCCACGGGGGGTTCGGAACGGGTACCCTAATCCGAAGGGTCGTGCCGTCATCTCGCGGCTGACCCTGCCAGCGTGGCAGATGACGCATCCGGTCTCCGGAACGGAACCTCTGCAAGCAGCTGGCGTCATCGCCGAGGTTCGCGAGAGGAACTAGAAGCCATGCCCCAGCCTCGATCCGCCACCAACGAGCAGATCTTGCACGAGCTGATGCCCACGGTGGAGAAGGCCCTCGACCGGCACGTCTCCGCCGCCGTCGCGTGGATGCCCCACGACTACGTGCCGTACGAAGAGGGCCGCAACTTCGTGAAAGAACCGTGGCAGCCGTCTGATTCGCGACTCCCCGACGTCGCGCAGACCGCGCTCGAGGTGAACCTGCTCACCGAGGACAACCTGCCCTTCTATCACCTGGCTCTATGGCAGACCTTCGGCAACGAGGAAGCGTGGGGCGAGTGGGTCAGACGCTGGACCGCCGAGGAGGGCCGCCACGCGATCGTGATCCGCGACTACCTCACGGTGACGCGCGGGGTCGACCCCGAGGCGCTCGAGCAGGGGCGCATGGATCAGGCGCTCCGTGGCTGGTACCCCGAGTTCGCGGAGCAGGGGCCGCTCGATGGCGTGGTGTTCACCACGATCCAGGAGCTGGCGACGCGGATCTCGCACCGGAACACCGGCGCGCTCACCGACGACCCCACCGCCGAGAAGCTCTGCGCACGCGTCGCCACCGACGAGAACCTCCACTACGTCTTCTACCGCGACATGGCGTCGAACGTCCTGGAGCTGGACCCCTCCGAGATGGTCCTGGCGATGCACCGGCAGATATTGAACTTCGCGATGCCCGGCGCGGGGATCCCCGGGTTCCGAACGAAGGCCAAGGCCATGGCGCAGGCGGGGATCTACAACCTCCGGATCCATCTCGACCAGGTGCTCCGCCCGATCCTCGAGAAGCACTGGCGCGTCGGCGAGCTGCCCAACCTCACCGACGCCGCGAAGAAGGCGCTCGAAGAGATCTACGCGCACATGAACCGGTTGGACCGCGTCTCGACCAAGCTCGGCGAGAAGCTCGGCCCGATCAAGGGCGACGTCTCGAGCGACGCGATCACGATCACGACCGTCTGACGACCCCCACGGCCGTCAGATCGAAGGCGTCGTCTTCAGCGTGTAGTTCGCGTTCGATGTACCGCTCGGAGAGGCACCCGTCTGGTTCTCGTTCGTGATCACGACCACCACCGCGTCGCACCCCGTCGGATCCAGCGCGGTGAACGCCGCGTTGGTCGACCCGGCGGCCACCTGAGTCGGGGCGAGGGTGGTCACGAGGCTCCCGGCGCGGCACACGACGCTCGTGCGCAGCTTCCCACCGCCGGTGGTGGCGTTCACCGTGAGGTTGAACAACCCCTGGTTCTCGGGCACGACGATCCAATCCAACGCGTAGTCGTTGAAGACTCTGCCCGAATAGGCGGGGTCCCCGATCGTCGCGACGCTCGGGGCGGTGCTCGTGTTCGCGCCGGCGAGTGCGACGTAGTTCGGGCCCTCCTCGAGGCACCATTTCGGCTTGGTGACGGAGCAGTCGACGTTGAACCGAAGGGCGATCGCCGCATCGTGATAGGCCTTGCCGAGCGTCGTGCCCTCGTGCTTGAACGCCTTGCCCATCGCGGCGAGGTTCGTCGATGTGCCCTTGCTGAGCTGCTCCCAGAAGAACTGCATCACGTTCTCGCCGCCGCCCTTCACCCCCGTGCCGTACCGCTCCGTCATCGCGCGAAACACGACCCAATACGGATAGGGGAAGCTCGGCTCGTACTGCGCCATCGGCTCCGTGAACGTGGGCCACAGGTAGTAGTAGTTGTCGTCGGCGCCGTCGAAGACCTCGTCCTCCATCCAAGAGGCGCCGCCCTCGACGAAGACGTCCTTGACGTTGCCGAAGCCGGTGAGCGCTCCGTACCCGAACTGGATCGAGTGGTTGAACTCGTGCGCGACGGTGGCGCGGAGCGAGTCCGTGGGACCGGACGGGAACCCGGTGAAGTCCTGGTTGAGCACCATGCATGAGGCGACGCTGTCCTTGTCGTTCCATCCGGTGGCCGGGTTGTTCCCCGCGTAGTACGTGCCGGTCACGTAGCCGTAGAGGCCCGATCCGAGGGCGTCGAGTCGTACGAGGTACCGGCCGCCGGGCGGGGTGTTGACCGGGTCCTTGGGCGGACGCGCCCATCCGAAGGTTCCGATCTCGGTCTTCCAGGTGGTTTCCAGCGCGGCGGCGTACTGGCCGATCGTCAGGCCGCCCGCGATCGCGGCCGACCGATACTTCAGATAGAAGTGGTTCGTGCTCTTGGTGTTGGGCAGGCTGCCCGTCGAGCCTGGGCACGTCGTGTCGATGCGCTCGGCCGCGTCCCTCAACGCGGACGTCATCCTGGCGGCGGGGATGCGCGCAAGCTCGGCCCTGACCTGGAGCATCGCGAGGGTGCCGTCCCATGGGGTGGTGCTCACGAACTCGCTCGGCACGGCGTCGGGACGTATGAGCGCCCACGCCCGGTACAGGGTTGCGTCCGCGTGTGCGATCCGGCCCGAGGACTCGGCATCGTCGATCAGCTGGGGGGTCGCGGGTCGCAGGCGAGCGGCGGCTGCGTTCGAGGCGACCGGCTCGCCGGCGGAGGCCACCGGGGCGAGCGCAGCCAGCAGGGCGAGGCAGACGATCGTGGTCCGGGCGCCGCGGAGGGCGGCAGCGGTCGGGGTGCGGGGCACGAGGGGGGGGCTCCTTCCTGAGGGGTCACCGGGTCCGCACATGGTAGCGGGCCGGTGCGTATCCGTGGAACCGTTCTCGGGCCGGCCATGGGATAGTCCCCCGATCGACGCTGGGGAGGTTCTCGACGATGACTGAGGCCAAGACGATCGCCTTCTTCCCGGAGCCCGGTGCCTGGGGCCCCACGAACAACTGCGTGGCGATCGCGAACGTGCTGCGCGAACGGGGTCATCGCATCGTGTTCGTGATCGACGAGTCGTTCGAGGGCGTGCTCGAGGCCAGAGGCTTCGAGGAGCGCATGATGCGCATGTCACCGCCCGA
This sequence comes from Actinomycetota bacterium, assembly GCA_039933515.1. GTDB lineage: Bacteria > Actinomycetota > UBA4738 > UBA4738 > HRBIN12 > JAOUEA01. Next base: position 669 of record JBDTNY010000101.1, on the reverse strand, counting down.
GGAGAACGCCGACCCTACCGCCGACCCGTGGGCCGAGTTCATCCGGGTGACCGCGCCGGAGTTCCGGAAGCCCACGATCGACCAGATCGAGACCGTCACGAAGCCGATCTGGGAGGCGCTCGTCGCAGGGGAGCAGTACTCGCACGGGCGGATCATGGCGATATGGGACGACGTGCGGCCCGACGTCGTCGTGACCGACAACGTGACCGGATACCCGGCCGTTGAGCTCGCCGGGGCGCCCTGGGTGCGCTTCGTCTCGGCGAACCCACTGGAGATGCGCGACGCGAACCTCCCGCCGGTGCTCTCGGGGCTGCCGGTGACCGACCGCGGAGAGTGGGCGGCCTGGGCCGGCGAGTACCACCGCCAGCACGAAGAGCTGCTGGCCTCGCATAACGACTTCCGGGCCTCCGTGGGCGTCGACCCATGCCCGCCCGACGAGTTCAACACCTACTCGAAGTGGCTGAACCTGTACCTGTTCCCCGAGGCGGCCGACTACGACCGGGCTGAGCCGCTCGACGCCACCTGGCATCGACTGCAATCCACGGTCCGTACGAGCGACGCCCCCTTCGACGTCGAGGAGCACCTGCCGGGCGACGGCCACGTGATCTACCTCTCGCTCGGCTCGCTCGGGTGCATGGACGTAGGGCTGATGCAGCGCCTGATCGACGC